>JARKPR010000022.1 GCA_029975165.1 Selenomonadales bacterium | reverse complement strand
CTTTGTCAACTTTCGCTTTTTTCCATTCTTGCCGCTGCTTGCCTCCCCTGGCCTTTTGCTCCAGTTCCGCTTGCGGCGACTTTGTTATATTAACACGCCCTAACGGCTTGTGTCAATAGGCAATTCCCGGTAAAAACCGCCCTGTCGAGGGCGCTTTATTAATATATCACAAGGCTAAGGATTGCTCAACTCTTTTAAACGGCGATAAGGTAGGCGGCGCGCCGATTTCGCCGCTGTTATGTCTTAGCTCTGATTATATGCTTGTATATGCTAATTTATGCTCCAATCGGAAAAAAACGCGCCTGCCCTGGCGGTCAGGCCGGGTTTCTCACCAGAAGGTCCGCGGCATGATGCGCTCCAGGGACCAGACCGGATTGCCGACGGCGTCGACGGGACCGATTTTATCGGCTATTTCCAGGACGGCGGAGGTGGCGACGATGGGCAGGCCGAGTTTTTCGGCCGCTGCGGCGACGCCTATGGCGCCGTTCTGGACGATTTCGACGGTGGTTTCTTCGGCCATGTGGGTGTTGTTGAGGAGGGCGTCGACCCGGCCGAGGGTGGCGACGTATTCGAGGATGTTGTCGACGGTGGAAGTGAAGGGCCGGGACATGTTGATGACGGCGATTATTTTCAGGTAGGGGTTTTCGAAGGCGCCTTCGATGAGGTTGAAGATCCGGGCGCCGTGGACGCCGTAGCCGACGTCCATGATGATGTTGCCGGACCGCCGGAGCACCCAGCGCATGGCGCCTTTGATGACGCTGCCGGCTTCGCCGAGGCCTACGGTGTCCCGCGTTTCCCAGGCGACGACGGTCAGCCCCATGGCTTCGAGTTCTTTTTTGATCGGGCGGATGGTGTATACCGGTTCGACGGTGTCGAGGTCGACGAGCGTTACCGGCAGCCCGCGCCGGCATAGGTCGATGGCCCGGTTGACGGCGTTTTCGCTTTTGCCGCTGGCATATTCGCCGACATAGGCTTCGATGATCGGTTCCATGTGATCACCCCTTGTCCCCGTGCTTGGCAACGAAAGGGCACTTCATGCCGCGAACGCACGGGCATCAAGTGCCTCTGAGACTATTTTCTATAGTCTATCATACGAGCGGGGAAAATAACAATCAGGGGACAAATATTTTGAAGAGGATAAGGAGGATGACGCCCGGGATGCCGAGGAAGCCGGCGATGAGGGCGGTGATGGGGTTGATGGCGATGGCGAAGCCGAAATGGCCGCCGATGAAGTTGACGATCCAGAGCATTATGCCGCCGATGATGGCGTTGTAGACAAGTTTGAGGATGAGCTTGATGGGCATGAGGAAGAGCCGCCCGATGAGGTAGAGCAGGAAGATCCCGAAGATGAAGGCGATGATGACGTTCCAGTCCCAGGTGAGTCCGGGTATGTTCGGCATACTCATTCTCCTTCGCCGCTTATCCCTATTCCCTATTGTAAACGAGAATTTCTTTACTGTCATGGGGGACGTGTTTCTTTATAATATATTTGCGGCCATGTCCCAGGTATGCCAAAAAAATAGGGCTGCTAACGCAGCCGCGGTGTTATTGGTAGGGCGAGTAGGTCACGCCTTCGTGGCGGGCCTTTTTGAGCAGGTACATGTATTTTTTTTCTGCCGCCTGCATGAGGTATACGGCGTGGTCGACAAGGTCGCTGTCGGATACGGAGTTGTAGTAGTTCTGGGCGTACTGCCACTCGCGCCTGGCCTGTTCGACGGTGTCGACGAGGGCGGGCGCGGCGGCGGCCGGAGGCGGTTCGCTGTCCACCAGGCTGGCGATAATTTTTTGCGTCCAGGCGATTTTCATGTTTCTCCCCTCCTGGCAATAGTATTGCCAAAATGAGGAGAAAAAATACTTACATTTCGCGGCGGTTTTCGAGGGCTTTGGAAAGCGTCACTTCGTCGGCGTATTCGAGGTCGCCGCCTACCGGCAGGCCGTGGCCGAGGCGGGTGACTTTGACGCCGAGGGGCTTGAGGAGGCGGGCGACGTACATGGCGGTGGCTTCGCCTTCGACGTCGGGGTTGGTGGCCATGATGACTTCTTGGATTTCGCCGCCCTGCATGCGGGCGAGCAGTTCCTTGAGGCGCAGTTCGTCGGGGCCGACGCCGTCGAGCGGCGAAAGGGAGCCGTGGAGGACGTGGTAGCGGCCGCGGTATTCACGCGTTCTTTCCATGGCGGCCACGTCCTGGGGTTCTTCGACGACGCAGACGAGGCCGGTGTCGCGGCTGCCGCTGCTGCAGACCTGGCAGGGGTCGCAGTCGGTGAGGTTGAAGCAGACCGAGCAGTAGCCGATTTTGTCTTTGGCTTCGATTATGGCTTCGGCAAGCTGCCGGCTCTGCTCGCGGTCCATGGCGAGGATGTGGTAGGCAAGGCGGGTCGCCGATTTGGGGCCGATGCCAGGGAGACGGCGGAATTGCTCGACCAGTTTGGCCAGAGGGGCGATGTGAGGCATTTCAGAACATCCCCGGTATCTTTATGCCGCCAGTGAGTTTACCCATTTCCTGGGCCATCATGTCGTCGACTTTTTTCATGGCTTCGTTGACGGCGGCCATGATCATGTCTTCGAGTATTTCGCTGTCTTCCGGGTCGACGGCGCCGGGGTCGATCTTGACGGATACGAGCTGTTTTTCGCCGTTGACGACGATTTTTATCGCCCCGCCGCCGGCGGTGGATTCGAGGGTTCTGGTCTTCAGTTCTTCTTGCAGTTTGGCCATATCGGCCTGCAGTTTCTGGACTTTTTTCATCATGTTGGCCATGTTGCCCTGGTTGCCGAACATTTGTCAAACCTCCTCGTTGTTTTCCTGTTTGATTATTTTGCCGCCGAACATTTTGAGGGCCTGATGGAGGGCGGGGTGGTCTTCGCCGGCCTCCGGGGCGCCGCCCGCGCGGGCGGCCGCCGGCTCGGCCTTGGCGGGCCGGGGGGCGGCGGCGGATACGCAGTTGAGCTTTATGGCGCGGCCGGTTATTTGGGCGAGGCCTTTTTCGATGATCTGGCGGTAGTCTTCTTTTTCGCTCCGTTCTTTGGCGAACGAGGAGGTGAACTGGACTGTCGCCTGGCCGGCGGCGAGGTCCGCGAGTTCTCCCTGGGAAACACAGGCGTGGACCGAGCGTTTGCCTTCGGCGAGCAGTTCTTTGAGGACGGCGTCCCAAATTTCTTTATGGCCGGCGCCCTCATGCAGGGCGGCGACGGCGGGCTTGGCGTCGGCGGCAGAGGCCGACGCCGGCGAAGGTGCGGGCGTATGGACAGCGGCCGGCGCAGGCGCGGGACGCGGCGGCGCGGCCGGGCGGGGTTTGGGCGCGCCGGCACCGTCCAGGGCGGCTTCGAGGGCGGCGACCCTTGCGGCCAGAGCGGCCAGGTCGCCGCTGTCGTCGCGGCGGCAGACGGCCAGCAGGGCTATTTCGGCAGTGATGCGCGGCTCGGCGGACCACTTGGCGTCGTTGGCCGCACTCTGGAGAATCTGGATCATGCGGACGAGTTCGTCGTGGCTGAATTTGGCGCTCTGGCCGGCGAGGATGGTGCGGTCGGTGCTGTAGGTTTCCAGGCCGGCGGCGTCGGGGGCGGCTTTATAGAGCATGAGGCTGCGCCCGTGCTGGGCGAGCTCGAGGAGGAGCTGGCGGACGTCCTTGCCGAGGACGACGAGTTCTTCGAGGGCGAGGAGGACGGCGGCAGCATCCCGCGCCGCCATGGCGTCGGTGAGGCGCCATACCCATTCGTGGCCGATGAGGCCGAGGAGGCCGCGGACGGCGGCGGCATCGATCCGGCCTTCCCCCAGGGCGGTGCACTGGTCGAGGACGCTGAGAGCGTCACGCAGGCCGCCGTCGGCGTGGCGGGCGATGAGTTCGAGCGCTTCGGCGTCGATGTCGAGGCCGCTGTCGGCGGCCACGACGGCGAGGCGTTTTTCGATGTCGGCCGCGGGGATGCGGCGGAAGTCGTAGCGCTGGCAGCGGGAATGGATGGTGGCCGGTATTTTGTGCGATTCGGTCGTGGCGAGGACGAAGACGACGTGGGCCGGCGGTTCTTCAAGCGTTTTTAGGAGGGCGTTGAAGGCTTCCGCGGTTAACATGTGTACTTCGTCAATTATGTATACTTTGTAGCGGCCTTCGACGGGAGCGAACTTGACGGCCTCGCGGAGGTCGCGGATCTCGTCGATGCCCCGGTTGGAGGCGGCGTCGATTTCGAAGACGTCCATGGAGGTGCCGGCGGTGATGCGTTCGCAGTTCGGGCATTTGTTGCAGGGGCTGGGGGTGGGGCCGTCGACGCAGTTGAGGGCTTTGGCGAGGATTTTGGCGGTGCTGGTCTTGCCGGTGCCGCGGGGACCGGCGAACAGGTAGGCGTGGGCGACCTTGCCGGAGGCGATGGCGTTCTTCAGGGTGGTGTTGATATGTTCCTGACCGATCAGGTTGTCGAAGTCCTGCGGCCGCCACTGGCGGTATAGCGCAACATAGGCCATTAGCCGACACCTCCGTAACAGGTGATTTAATTCCACACGCGGCCGGGCATTCCCTTTCGGCGCGGCCGGAAAACAAGAAATGCAGCCTTAACGGCTGCCTGTGTTAAAAATCGGCCCAAGGCAGCCGTCAGGCTTCCTCGCGGCACATAAGAATTGTCACTTACCGTTGCTTCCTTCCGGACCTGGCGGGGTTCATGAGTTCCTATTGCGCAAGACCCGACGGCTACCGTGGGCCGACTTGGAACGCAAGATAGGTGGCGGAGAGAGAGGGATTCGAACCCTCGGTACCTTTCAGTACACACGATTTCCAGTCGTGCTCCTTCAACCGCTCGGACATCTCTCCGTGTTGACGTAAGCGACTTTTTCATTATATATGAAATTTGTTTGATGGGCAATATGGCGGAGAGGGTGGGATTCGAACCCACGGTGCCGGTTAAGGCACACTTGATTTCGAGTCAAGCACCTTCGACCACTCGGACACCTCTCCGTATGCTGCGGCGGCCGGTAAGGGACGCCGTTGCGTCAATCTTTGCTGCGTCTTTCTTTGAAGAATTCCCTCATCAGCGCGGCGCATTCGTCGCCTCTGACGCCGGCGAAGACTTCGGCCCGGTGGTTGAGGGCGCCGTTCTGCACGACGTTGAAGATGGATTCCACCGCCCCGGCCTTGTAGTCGGGGCTGCCGTACACCAGCCGGTCGATCCGGCTCATGACCAGCGCGCCGGCGCACATGGGGCACGGTTCTATTGTGACATAAAGCGTAGTCCCCGTCAACCGCCACCGTCCCAGTTTGCGGCACGCTTCGCGGATAACGATGATTTCGGCGTGCGCGGTGGCGTCATGCCACGCTTCGCGCATGTTGTGGGCGGCGGCGATAACTTCGCCGTCCAGGACGAGAACCGCCCCGATGGGCACCTCGCCGGCCGCGTAGGCCTTGCGGGCCTCGGCCAGGGCCAGACCCATGTAGTGCTCATCGTCCGGCATTCGGTTCACCACGCTTTTGTAGGCCTGGTGCGCCCGAGACGAATCGAACGTCCGACTCGCGGTTTAGGAAACCGCTGCTCTATCCCCTGAGCTACGGGCGCATATGACAGTTTGCTGTTTGAGACTACATAGAGTAGCGCCCGCCTAGGGACAACTACTCTACCGGAAGAATTATAGCACTCCGGGCCGGTGTTGTCAATAAAGGGCCGACTGGCAAATTATTCAGGGCTTGCGGATTAGAAAACTTGGCTTCGCCAAGCCTCTTGGGTGCAGGCGAAGCCATAGTTGCCCTTATGTCTATCAGAAGCTTCCTAATAGACTCAAAAAAAAACACGGGAATACCCGCGTTTTCGGTCTTGGTGGCCTACCCGGGAGGATTATGAGGAGCTACGGGCAGAGGTTCCGCCCTGCAGGCAAGATGGATTTTACCATGCCTGTACAGGAAAGTCAAATCGCCCGGGCTAGAGTTACCCACAGTATATGATAAAATTTGACATAATCCGCCAATTATGATTTTGCCAACGTATTTTTATCCACATTTGTCGGTATTTTGGGGATAAAATTGTGGATAACTTCGATCAGCGGATGGTTACCGGCCGGCTCCAGTCGACGAAGACGCCGGTCTGCTGCCACAGCATGGTGAGGGCGAGCTTCAAAAAGGCCAGGCTTTCGGTGGGCACGGCGGTCAGGTCCTTGAAGTCGCGCAGTCGCTGCGCCTGCCGCAACAGGTGCCGGCTGTGCAGAAAGGTCTCGACGGCTTTGCGGGTGACGGCGTCGGCGAGCATGACTGTGACTTTTTTGGTTTCGGGGTCGTATTCGATGTAGCCGCAGTCGTTATCGTGATGAATCGCTACGCGGTATATTTCCTCCATGCGTACATCCTTCCCTGTTCCGACAGTTTAGCAATATTAATTATACTTCCTGACGGGGGAAAATCCTACCCCCTGTCCATATTTTTTCCGGCCGGCCGCCATTTTAAAATAATCCAGCCGGCAGGCGTTCTGCCTGCCGGCTGCGGGGACGGACGGCTATATCCTGAATTCACCCAGCGGGCGTCCGGGGGCGATGACGTGGACGGCGCAGGCCAGGCACGGGTCGAAGGAATGGACGGTGCGCATCACGGCGAGCGGGTTGGCGGTGTCGGCCACCGGCAGGCCGACGAGGGCCTGTTCGAGGGCTCCGGCCGTGCCGCCGGCGTCGCGGGGCGAGGCGTTCCAGGTGGTGGGGACGACGGCCTGGTAGCGGGCGATACGGTGCTTGTCGATCGTTACCCAGTGGCCCAGAGCCCCCCGCGGCGCTTCCACGAGGCCGACGCCGGCGGCGGCGTAGGGCACTTCTACGTCGGCTTCGCACGGGGCGCCGGGCTCGAGTTCGTCGAGCCATTGTTCAAGGGCCTTGGCGATCAGGGCCGCCTCGAGGGTGCGGGCGACGATGCGGTCCATGGCGGATACGCCGGCGGTGTAGCGGCCGGATATCCACATGCGGGACAGCGGCCCGACTTCGCATACGTCGCCGCCGTAGCGCGGCGCTTTGACCCAGCTGTAGGCGCCGGCTTTGCCGTAGCGGGCGACGGTGGCCGCCGTGGCGGGCGGTCCGTCGGCGGTGGCGTCGTACCAGGCACGGGCGGCGTCTTCGGTTATTTTTCCGCTGTCGAGGGGGCCGGACTGGCCGCCGATGAAGGTGCCGGCGGCGAAGAGCTGTTCGCGGCCTTCGTCATCCTGGGGGAAGGCGCCGTAGGAAAGGAAGTTGCCGGGGCCAACGCCGATTTTGAAGTAGTCGCTGTAGGCATTGGCGAGGAGGCGGGTGTCGTCGGCGTACTCGCCGGCGACGAATTGGGCGATCTCGGCCAGCAGCGTGCGGTAGGCGGCGATTTTGTCCTTGTCGGCGTTCATGGATGTGCCGCCGGCGATGATGGCCGCCTGGTGGGGCATCTTGCCGCCGAAGATGGCGACCATCTCGTGGCATTTGCGGCGGATCTCCAGGGCTTTGAAATAGTTGGCGACGAGTTTTTCGGAGGTTTCCTTGTTGAAGCGGTGGTCGCCGCTGTAGGCGCCGGTGAAGGGGGCGACCGCCGGGAATTGGACGTAGTCGGGCAGGGAGAGGTTGTAGAAGTGGATGATGTGGGATTGGAGGAAGTTGCCGCCGAGGATGAGGTTTCTGATGATGCGGCCGTTGGACGGCACCTGGACGCCGAAGGCGTCGTCGAGGGCGAAGGCGGCGGCGGTGGCGTGGCTGACGGGGCAGACGCCGCAGATGCGTTGGGTGATGTAGACGGCGTCGCGGGGGTCGCGGCCGGCGAGAATGGTTTCGAAGCCACGGTACATGGTGCCGGCCGCTTCGGCGGCCACGACCCGGCCGCGCTCCACCGTCGCTTCGACCTTGAGATGGCCTTCGAGACGGGTCACGGGGTCAATGATGATCTTGGCCATTATTTGTCACCCCCGAGGATTTTCTCCTGGCGCGGCTGCGGCGAGGGCGTGCCGTCCGGACCGTATTCGGGCATGCGGACGAAGAAGGGGCTGGAGTGGTCGGGGAACCCTGGCTCGACGCAGGCCAGGCAGGGGGCGTTGGCGCCGACGCACCAGCTTGTGCCGTTGTTGTATTTGCGGGTCGGGCAGTCGTTGTAGGCCATCGGCCCTTTGCAGCCGAGCTTGTAGAGGCAGCCGGGCGCGGAGAGGCGTTGGGCGAATTCGCCGTTGTCGAATTTCGGCCGCCGTTCGCACAGGTCGTGGACGCACTTGCCGAAGAAGACGGTCGGCCGCTTGTGGGCGTCCATGTCCGGGAGGCCGTATTTGATGACGTGGACGAGGGTGCCGAGCACGCGGTCGGGGTGGATGGGGCAGCCGGGGACGTTGACGAGGGGGACGTCGCCGATGACGGCGCTGACCGGCCGGCTGCCGGCGGGGTTGGCGCCGGCGGCGGGAATGCCGCCGTAGGTGGCGCAGGTGCCGACGGCGACGACGGCTTTGGCACCGCCGGCCATCTTTTTGACCCAGTCGGCGAAGGGGACGGGCTTGCCGTCCTTTTCGCCGAGGGTGGAGTACAGTTTTTGGTCGCCGATGGAGACCGATCCTTCGACGACGAGGTAGTATTGTCCCTTGTAACGCTCTTTGACGGCCTGGAGGACTTCCATGGCCGGCTCGCCGGCGGCGGCCATTAGGGTCTGGTGGAACTCCAGGCTGATAATGCTTGTGAGGACTTTGCCGATATCGGGCTGGACGCCGTTTAAAAGCGACACCGAGCAGCCGCTGCACGAGCCGCCCTGCAGCCAGACGACGGGCGGCCGGCCGCCGGCCGGGCCGGCGAACGCTTCGAGGATTTCCGGTTTTATGGCGTGGGTCAGGCCAAGCGCGGCCCCGGTCGCACCGCACAGGCGCAGGAATTCACGGCGGCTTAAATCTCGCATCTTTCTTCCCTCCTGGCGGTTATATGATATAGAGCAGGGTCGGCTTTGTGCCGAAGTCCGGCCTGAGCGGCTTGGCTTTGGCGAGCTGTTTGGCGAATTCGCCCTTGGGGTCGTCGAGGTCGCCGAAGTAGCGGGCCTTGGTGAGACAGGTGGCGACGCAGGCCGGCTCCTCGCCCGCGCCCACGAGCGACAGGCATAGGTTGCAGGCCTGGACGACGCCTTCGTCCGCAAGGTAGGTGCGAGCGTTATACGGGCAGGCGGCAACGCACCGCCGGCACCCCATACATCGTTCCTTGTCGATCATGGTGAGGCCGTTGACGTCCTTGTGCGAGGCGGTGGTGGGGCAGACGGGGACGCAGGGGGCTTCCTGGCAGTGCTGGCACTGCAGGGGCGCAATGACGTACCCGACTTTGGGGTATTGGCCCGTTTCCCGGTCCTCGAAGCGGATGAGGACGTTGTCGGGCCCCAGCTCGTTCTGCATCTGGCAGGCGACCTGGCAGGCATAGCAGCCGACGCATTTCTTGGCGTCGATGATCATGGCGTAGCGCGGCATATCATTCACCCGCCTTTCTCACGGTGACGACGACTTCCATCATCATGGCGTGGCCGGAGATGGGTTCGACGCGGGCGGGGACGAAATCGTTGGCGCTGATGCCGTAGCCGACGCCGGTCTTGAGGAAGGGGGCAAAGCGGCCGTAGCCAGCGGGGATGTAGGCGGCATCGGGGTGGATGCGCTCGGTGACCTTGACTCTGACCCGGCGCTTGGCCTGCGGCGAGGCGACTTCGACCAGGTCGCCGTCCCTGATGCCGAGCTTTTTGGCTTTGGCGGCGTTTATCCACAGCCGTTCGAGGCCGTAGCGCTTGGCGATGGCGCACAGGTAGGGGTCGCTGATACTGGTGGTGTGGGACAGGAAGCCCTGCTTGCCGTGGATGAGGACGAAGCTGTCCTTGCCGGCGGCCGCGGAGTACGGGGGCTCCCAGACCGGCACTGGCGGGAAGCCGTTGTCGGCGAAGGCTTGGCAGTAGAGTTCGATTTTTTTGGACTGGGTGGCGAAGCTGAGCGGTTTGGCGGCCGGGGCCTTGACCTTGACGGTGCCCTTGGCTCTGAGGTCGTCGAGCGTGACGCCGAGTGGCTTGACCATGGCGGCGGCCACGTCTTCGCGGCTGAAGGCGAAGTATTTCTCCAGCCCGAGGTGGGCGGCGAGCCCGGCGACGATTTCGGGCAGGGGCTTTGTTTCGCTGTGGACGATGTCGATGGCCGCAGTGCGCATGGTTACGGCCGCGCCGACGACGGCGGGCAGGTCCTCGCGCTCGGCCGGACTGCATTCCGGCAGGATGTAATGGGCGCACATGGCCGACTCGGACCATTTGACGTCGCAGACGACGAACAGGTCGAGGGCTTTGTAGCCTTTGACGAGCAGCGCGGGATCAGGGGCGTTGCGGGCGACGTTGATGCGGTAGAGGAAGCCGGCCTTGGCTTTGCCTTCGAGCGCCCGCTGGGGCATCATGTGGACGATGCCCTGGCTGGCCTGACAGAGGGGGTACTCGCCTTTGATGCCGACGCCGTCGCAACGGGCGGCTTTGGGCTTGGGCGGAGCGGGGTATTGTTTGGCGTCGAGCGAGCCCAGCCGGGGGGCGTTGCCGAATTTCATGCCGCCGTCCTGGCCGTAGTTGCCGAGAAGGGCGTTGACGCAGGCCACCATGCGGAACATCTGGGTGCCGTTGGCGTAGTTGCAGCCATTGGGGGCCTTGTAGCCTTGCTCGATGCAACTGGCGGGTCTGTTGTTGCCCAGGCCGCGGGCGATGGCGCGGATGGTGTCGGCGGGGATGTCGGTGACGGCGGACGCCCATTCGGGGGTGTAGGCGGCCATGCCTTTCTTGAATTCGTCGAAGCCGACGCACCACTCGGCGACGAACTCTTTGTCGTAGAGGTTCTCGGTGATGAGGATGTTGGCGACGGCCAGCAAGAGGGCGAGGTCGGTGCCGGGGCGGATGGGCACCCATTCGCTGGCGAACAGGCAGGCATTGCTGTGGCGGGGGTCGACGACGATGATGGTCGTGCCCTTCGCGTAGGCGGCCGCCATGCCGGCCGCCGAGGAGGGTGACAGGCCCTCGACGTAGTTGCGGCCAAGGAAGACAATGTATTTGGTCTTGCCCAGGTCGGCGGTCGCCATGCCGCCTGTCGTCCATTTGTAGGCGACGTCGCGGGCGGTGCTGCATATGGAGTGGTGGGACTGGATGGTGGCCGAGCCGACCGCCGCCATGAGGCGCGGCCAGTAAAAGGAGTTGGTTGGCCGGGGGTTATGGGAGAAGAATACCTTCTCCGGCCCGTGTTCCTTGAGCACGGTTTGAAGCTTGGCGGCGATCTCGCTGTAAGCCTGGTCCCAGGAGATGGGGACGAAGTCGTTGTCGCCGATGCGCTTCATGGGGTGGGTGATGCGGTCCTTGTGGTAGGCCATGGCGATGCCGGCATGGCCGCGGGCGCAAAGCTGCCCCCTGCTCTGGGAATGGTCTTTCTGGCCGGTCACCTTCCAGATCCGCCCGTTCTTGACATGCACCCACATGCCGCAGGCCGCGGAGCATGTCTCGCAGAGGGACGGGATCTTCGTCACCGGCGCGGCATCGGCCTTCCGCAGCCAATCGCCGAAGGATAAGATGTCTCCCGCCCCTACGGCCGCAGCGGTGACAGCCGTGGCCTTGAGGAAGGTCCGTCGGGGAAATTTTGGGGCCCACATACTCTTTCCTCGCCTCCTGTTTCACTATTTGCCAGAAACGCAAGTAATTTCTGAATATTGTTTTACACGCGTTTTGCTTATTCCCTCCCCAAAATTGCTTATACCCTGCATCCGAATAAGTGATATACCCATAAGCGGCGGTTGATGGAAAAGGAGGTGGCGGCAAAAAGAAAAGGGGAGACGCTTGTCTCCCCTCGCCCGGTTTTTTGTTACCAGTAGAAATTGGGCCCTTCGCCGCCGTCGGCGACTTTCTCGCCGTTTACTACCTTTTCGGCTTTGGCGAGGTCGTCGACCTTCAACACGACCCGCGCCTCGTCGGCGGCCGCGGCGGCGAACGCGTAAACGTATTCGATGTTTATCCCGGCGTCGGTGAGCTTTTGCACTTCTTTCAGCAGCCCGCCGGGCTGGTCGGAGATCTTCATGGCCAGGACCGGCGTCGTCTTGACGGCCAGGCTGGCGTCTTTGAGGATGCGTTCGACTTTGTCGGGTTCGTTGACCACCAGCCTGAGGATGCCGAAGTCGGCGGTATCCGCTACCGACAAAGCCCTGATGTTGATGCCGTGAGCGCTGAATATGCCCAGCACCTCGGCCAGCGTTCCCGGCCGGTTTTCGATAAAAACCGAGATCTGCTTGATGATCATGCCTGTCGCCCCTCCTTATAGTTTGCGGTTGTCGATAACCCGTTTGGCTTTGCCTTCGCTACGCTCGATGCTCTTCGGCCCCACCAGGCGCACCTTGGCGCTCACCCCCAGCACGCTGTTGAGGGTGGCGGCGATTTTGTGTTCGAGCGTTTCCAGGCGGCGGACCTCGTCGGAGAACATCGCTTCGGTGACTTCGACCAGTACGGTGAGGGTGTCGAGGTTGTCTTCGCGGTCGACGATGAGCTGGTAATGGGGGGATGTCTCGCCCAGGCCGAGCAGCACGGTCTCGACCTGGGACGGGAAGACGTTGACGCCGCGGATGATGAGCATGTCGTCGCTGCGCCCCAGCACTTTGCCCATGCGCACCAGCGTCCGGCCGCAGGCGCACTGCTTGCGGCTCAAAACGGTGAGGTCGCGCGTCCGGTAGCGGATCATGGGCATGCCTTCCTTGGTGATGGTGGTCAGCACCAATTCTCCTTTTTCGCCGTCAGGCAGCGTTTCGCCTGTCTGCGGATTGATGATTTCCGGGAAGAAGTGGTCTTCGTTGATGTGGAGGCCGTCCTGGCACTCGCACTCGCTGGCCACCCCGGGGCCGATGATTTCGCTGAGGCCGTAGATGTCGATGGCCTTGATCGACAGCCGCCCCTCGATCTCCTTGCGCATGCGCTCGGACCAGGGCTCGGCCCCGAAGACGCCGGCCTTGAGGGCGAGGTCCTTGGGCTCGATGCCCATTTCCCGCAGGGTCTCGGCGATGTACAGGGCGTAGGAGGGCGTGCAGGCCAGCAGGGTGGTGCCGAAATCCTTCATGAGCATGATCTGGCGGGTGGTGTTGCCGCTCGATACGGGGATGACCGAGGCGCCGATGAGCTCGGCGCCGTAATGGACGCCGAGGCCGCCGGTGAACAGGCCGTAGCCGTAGGCGACCTGGATGAACGACTGCCGGCTCGCCCCGGCCGCGGTGAGCGTACGGGCCATGACCTCCGCCCAGATGCCGAGGTCGCGCTTGGTGTAGCCGACAACGGTCGGTTTGCCGGTGGTGCCGCTGGAGGCGTGGATGCGGACGATCTCGGCCAGGGGCACGGCGAACAGGCCGTACGGGTAGTTGTCGCGCATATCCTGCTTGGTGGTGAAGGGCAGGCGGGCGATCGCCTCGACGCTGGTGACGTCTTCGGGCAGCAGCCCGGCGGCCTGCATGCGGCTGCGGTAAAAGGGCACCTGGCGGTAAACGCGCTCGACGGTGTCGCGCAGCCGGTTGGTCTGCACGGCCGTCAGTTCGGTCCTATTCATCGTTTCTATCGGTTGGTTCCAATACAAAATAATCCCTCCTGCTTTAGTAAGTACGCTTATCCTGCCCATATCGGCAGGACGGTGGCGCGGGGCGGGATAGTCCCGCATTATGAGGGATCAGCCGGGCGACAAGGCCGTTTTTCAGGCGCTGAAGCCCGGCATGGTAAATCGTTCGCGCAGGGCCATTTCCCGATCATGTAGCGAAGCTCCGCATCTAATCATTTCCTCTACCTCCCAATCAAGCAAAAAGAAAAAACCAGCAGGAAAATTCCGCGTGGAACTTTCCGCTGGGGTTTTTTGCACCCACGGTGTCGACCCTGCCGCAGGGTCTTGTGCCGCTTGGACCTGGCGCCGCGCCTGCGGCCGGAACCCTAGGCACACTTCCATCAGTATATATGTATACAATATACACATATATACAATATAGTATAAGCGGTGACGCTCTACCCGTCAAGAGGCAGCGGCGGGGATGCGTTATTCTTTGCGATAGGCCGGTTTGAGTTTGGTGGTCAGCGGCAGTTTATCGCCATTGGTCGCCCGGCGCGCCTGCTGGAGGAGTTCCTCCTGGGCGTTGACGGGCCGGAGGCGCTTCTCGGCGCGGCGGTATGTGCCGTCGTTGCCCATCGTATAGGCCTTCTGGTTGTCCTGGAGGAAAAGGTCGAGGATCGCCTTGATGCGCTGCACGTGGGCGGGGTCGTCGACGGGGAAGAGCAGTTCTACCCGTTCGTTGAGGTTGCGGGACATCCAGTCGGCGCTCGCCAGGAAGACGCGTTCGTCGCCGCCGTTGGCGAAGTAGAAGATGCGGCTGTGTTCGAGGAACCGGCCGACGATGCTGCGCACGGCGATGGTGTCGCTGACGCCGCGGATGCCGGGCCGCAGCTGGCAGATGCCGCGGACGATGAGGTCGATCCTGACTCCGGCGTGGGAAGCTTCGTAGAGCTTGCGGACCATGTCGCGGTCGACGAGGGAATTGATTTTGGCGATGATGCGGGCCGGCTTGCCGTCGCGCGCGAAGCTTATCTCCCGGTCGATGAGCTCGACGAATTTCTGCCGCAGGCCGAGCGGGGCGACGGTGATCTTGTTCCATACCGGCGGGTCGGAGTAGCCGGAGATGACGTTGAAGAAGGCGGAGGCGTCGGCGCCAAGCTGGTCGTTGGTGGAAAACATGCCCAGATCGGTGTACAGTTTGGCGGTGACGTCGTTGTAGTTGCCGGTGCCCAAATGGACGTAGCGCTTGATGCCGGCGGATTCTTTCCTGACCACCAGGGCGATCTTGGCGTGGGTCTTGAGGCCGACGAGGCCGTAGATCACGTGGCAGCCGGCCTCCTCGAGGCGGCGGGCCCAGAGGATGTTGTTCTCTTCGTCGAACCGCGCCTTGAGCTCGACGAGCACGGTGACCTGCTTGCCGTTCTCGGCCGCGAGGGCAAGGGCGTTGACGATCGGCGAGTCGCCGCCCACCCGGTAGAGGGTCTGTTTTATCGCCAGCACCTGGGGGTCGGCGGCGGCGCGGTTGATGAACTCGACCACCGGGGCGAACGATTCGTACGGATGGTGAAGGAGGATGTCGCGGCGGCGGAGGGCGGCGAAGATGTCGTCCTCGCCGACGAGGTCGGCGGGCATGGCCGGGGTGAACGGCTCGTAGCGCAGCCGGCTGTAGGTTATCGTGTCGGCGAAGCGCATCAGGTAGCTGGTGTCGATCGGGCCACGGATCTCGAACACGTCCTGCTCGCCGATCATCAGGCTGTCGGTGATGAATTCCCGCAGGGTTTTGCCGGCCGAGCGGGCGATCTCCAGGCGCACCGTCTGGCCCCGCCGGCGTTGGCGGAGCGATTTCTCGACCTCGGCCAGCAGGTCCTGGGCATCTTCCTCGTCGATGTCGAGGTCGGCGTTGCGGGTGATGCGGAAGGCGGTGACGTCGTGGACGATGTAACCGTGGAAGAGTTCGCCGCAGTAGGCGCGGATTATCTCTTCCAGGAAGACGAACCACCGTGTCCGGCCGGACGCCGGCGTCTCGACGATGCGGGGCAGCACGCTGGGCACCTGGATGACGGCCATTTTGACTTCTTTGCCCTGCCGGAGTTCGACGGCCAGGTTGAGGCTGCGGCTGAGGAGGAAGGGGAAAGGGTGGCTGGAGTCGACGGCTAAAGGGGTGAGGACGGGGTAGATGGTGTGGCGGAAGTATTCCTCCGTCCAGGCGCGGTTCTTGGCCGGCAGCTGTTCGACAGTGGAAAAGGATATGTCTTCTTTCTCCATCTCCCGCCGCAGCACGCGCAGGTAGTTGTATTGTTTCTTGACCAGTTCGCGCGCGTCGGCGGCGATTTCGCGCAGCTGCTCCTCGACGGTCCGCCCGGAGGGATCGCGCTTGTTTACGCCGCTTTCGAGCTGCTGGCGGAGGCCGGCCACCCGGATCATGTAGAATTCGTCCAGGTTGGCGCCGGTGATGCCGATGAAACGGACGCGTTCCAGGAGGGGGTTGCGCTTGTCCTGGGCTTCGCGCAGGACGCGGAGGTTGAATTTCAGCCAGCTTAGCTCGCGGTTGAGATAGTAATCGTGGTTATCGAACATGGCGCATACCTGCCTGTCGCCTCAGTATCGGCCGGACACCGAACACGTTTTCGAAAAAGTCGGCTTTGTCGAGGAAGGTCCACTCTTCGAGGGAGGTGTCCTGGTCGGCGGCGATGGTGATGGTCAGTTCTTCGCCGCTGAGGGTGACGTCGGTGATGGCGGCCTTCTGCAGGTGGCTGCGGTCGACGGCGTCGGCCATCCTGATGATGGCCGCCAGTTTGGCGAGGGTTATCCGCCGCTCGGGCGAGAGGGCGGCGAAGTTGGGGTCGCTCAGGGTGGGGGTGCCTTTGGAGTGATAGTAGGCGATATTGGCCATCAGGGCCCGCTCCGCTTCGGAGAAGCCGATGATGTCGGTGGAGACGATGAGCCGGTAGGAGTAGAAGTAGTGGCGGCGCAGGCTGACGAACTTGCCGATGTCGTGGAGGATGGCGGCGACTTTGAGCAGGAATCTGTCCCGCCGCCCCATCCCGTGGGTCTTGAGCATGCGGTCGAACAGGAGCAGCGAGGTGCTTTCGACGCTGCCGGCGTGCGCGGCGTCGTGTTCGTATTTGCGGCCGAGGGAATGGGCGAAGCTGACTATCTGCTGCTCGATGACTTCCATCCACCGGTCGCCGGTTTTTTCGGTGATGTGGGAGATGGTGATGCCGTCGCCGAACTGGGCGCCGGACACGATGATGTGGGTCACGTCGCCGAGGGCGATTGTCTGCTGGTAGAGGACAATGGTGGGCAGGACCATCTCCGCCCGGCTTTCGGTCAGGTCGAAGGCCTGCATGAGCTGCGGCAGGTTGAGCTGCTTGACCCGGTCGTACAGGCGGGAGAATTCTTCGATGCCGATGTAGGTCATCTTCGCGGTCTCGTCCCGGCCGAGCATCTTGAGGAGCAGGCCGGTCTCGACGCCCGACAGCACCAGGTATTTGATGTTGTGCTTGTTGAGCTCGGTTTCGACCAGGTCGATGGTGCTGTAGATGTATTCGGTCAGGGCCTGGTAGAAATGATCCGACTCGCGCTGGTTCTTTTCGAAGCTTTCCTTGATCCGCAGCGACCCGATGTGGATGTTCTGCTGGTATTGGAGCGCGCCGGCCTCGTAAAGGGTGAAGGACAAGCCGCCGGAAGAGATGTCGACGAACAGGATGCCTTCCCGTTCGGCGGCCAGCCCTTCGGCTTCGATGCCGCGGAACAGGGCGATGTATTTGTGGTAGATTTCCTGCAGCATGTCGACGACTTCGAGCGTCAGGCCGGTCTTGAGCTTGACCTGATCGATGATGTATTGCTGGTTGTCCGCCTCGCGGATGGCGGTGGTGGCCAGCAGACGGTATTCCTTGACGCCGTATTCGTGCAGAATACGGCAGTAGCCTTTGAGAAGCTCGCATAGCCCCCGGACGGTGGCGAAACTTATCTTGCCGGTTTTGAAGGTTTCCTCGCCGAGCGTCACTTGCGAGCTGACCCGCTCGACGATCTTCATGTCCTTGAGGGTGCTGTATTCGACTATCTGCAGGCTGACCTGCTCCGAGCCGATATGCATGACGCCGAAAAAGTTGGCCATGGCTTCTGTCCTCCGCAAGCTTATGGGTAAAATTTTCGGATAATGGGACAGAAATTCCTCTTTTCTGTCTCACAATTATGTAAATTTACTGTAAAATTTGCTTTTTACCGGCCGCCAGGAGGATTTCGCCAAAAAAGCAGAATACTATTGTGGGAGTGATCGCAAATGACGGAAAGAATCGCCATCATCGATCTGGGTTCCAACTCCGCCCGACTCATCGTGATGCATATTTACGCCAACGGCGCGTATAATCTCGTGTATCACCAGAAGGAGACGGTGCGGCTCAGCGAGGGGATGGGCAAGTCGCGCACCCTCCGCCCGGAGGCGGTGCAGCGGGCGGTTGAGACGATGCGGATTTTCGCCCACATGTGTCAGCTGTTCAACGTGGACACGATACTGGCCGTGACCACGGCGGCGGTCAGGAGCGCAAAGAACGGCGCGACGCTGGTGGAACTGGTCGAGTCGGAAACCGGTATCCGCCTGGAGGCGATCACCGGCCACGCCGAAGCCCATATCGGCTATATCGGCGTCGGCAACACGATCGATGTCACCGACGGCGTCATTTTCGACCTCGGCGGCGGCAGCACGGAGCTGACGCTCGTCCGCGGCCGCAAGCCGCTGAAGGTGGCCAGCCTGCCGTTCGGCGCCGTCAACCTGACCGAGCAGTTCGCCACCCAGGACGTGGTGGACGGCGCCAAGCTGGAAAAGCTCCGCAGCTTTATTATGCGTCAACTGGATAAATTGCCCTGGCTGCTGGACGTGGACCTGCCGCTCGTCGGCGTGGGGGGAACGGCCCGCAATATCGCCAAGATGGACCAGAAGCGCAAGAATTACCCTTTTCACAAGGTCCACAACTACCGCCTCGGCGATATCTCGCTCGCCGACCTGTGGCGCAGCCTGACGCTGGCCGATCACAAGCAGCGGCTAAAGATCCCCGGGCTGAGCAACGAACGGGCCGACATCATCGTCGCCGGCTCGACGATCATCAAGTGCCTGTTCGAGGCCACCGGGGCCAACAGGCTGATCGTCAGCGGCTGCGGCCTGCGGGAGGGGCTGTTCCTCCGCCACTACCTGGCCCGCGCCGGCCAGCCGGAGATTATCGACGATATTCTCCTTCACAGCACTCATAATATGCTGCTGTTCTACAAGGGCAATGCCCCGCACGCCTACCACGTGGCCGACCTGGCGGAGACGATGTTCGACGGCTGGCAGGAGCTGCACAACCTTGACGACCGCGACCGGCGCATCCTCAGGGTGGCGGCCGTGCTCCACGATATCGGCATCACGATCAATTATTACAACCATTCCCGCCACAGCGCCTATCTGGTGGAGAACGCCCGCCTGTTCGGCCTGACCCACCGCGAGCAGATGCTGACGGCGGTGGTCGCCGGCTGGCACGAAGGCCCGTCGGCCGGGTATATGCGCAACAGGCTGTATAGCGAGTTTCTCGACGACGCCGACTGGCGGAAAGCGCGCAAGATGGCCCTGCTGCTGGCTTTAGCCGAATGCCTCGATACTACGCAGCTGAAGCTGGTGACGGGGGTGGCCGCCGGCATCAGGCCGAAAGCCGCCACCCTGGCGCTGGCGGTCGGCCAGCAGGGGGCAACCATCGAAATACGGGAGCTGGAGAAGCATCGCAAATGGTTCAAACGGGAGTTCGGATTGGAAATCGAGTGGCACCAGACGGCGGCGGCACCCCTGTAGCCTGCCGCCTAGGGAGGGCAGCATGGCCTCGCTTCTGACCGCCGCCGCAGGTCTAAACCTCATCGCCCGCTTCGTGGGCGGCGTTTTCCCGCTGGTGGACGCCGAGCTCGCCGTGTGGCAAAAGACTGCCGCCCGCGCCGAGCCCGGGCTGGCCGATCAGGCGCTCGCCAGTGTCCGGGACAAGCGCTTTCACTGCCAGGGGGGCGGCATCTACAGCCTCTATCCGGGGGTCGATACCGCCCGGTTCGTCAGGCTGGTGGTCGCCTTGCAGACGATCAGCGACTATCTCGATAATCTGTGCGACCGGGCCGGGGTCGCCGACGAGGGGGCCTTCCGCCAGCTGCACCTCGCCATGACCGACGCCCTCGATCCCGCGGGCGGCGTCCATGATTATTATTCCTCTTATCCGCTGAAAAACGACGGCGGCTATCTCGCCGCCCTTGTCGCCGCCTGCCGCGAGGAGGTAGCGCGCCTGCCGGGATACGCCACGGTCCAGCCGGCGGCCGCCAAGTTCGCTATGCTGTATAGCGAGCTGCAGATATACAAGCACCTGGATCCGGCGGTGCGGGAAGAAAAGATGGCTGCCTGGGGAGCGCGGCATCTGGCGGCGTATCCCGGCGTGACGCTGTGGGAGTTCGCCGCTGCCTGCGGTTCCACCCTGGGGCTGTTTATGCTGTGCGCGCTGGCCGCCGACCCGGATTTGACCGGCGAGGAGGCGGACACGGCCTGTGAGGCGTATTTCCCCTGGATCTGCGGCCTGCACATCCTGCTCGACTACTTCATCGATCTCGCCGAGGACCGCAGCCACGGCGATTTGAATTTCGTCGCCTATTACCGGGACCCGGACGAGACCCTCGCCCGCCTGACCCATTTCTGGCGGCAGGCCTTAGACGGCGCCGGCCGCTTGTCCCAGCCGGCATTCGCGGCCACAGTCGTCTATGGCCTGCTGGCCATGTACCTCTCCGACCCGAAAACGCAGGCCCCGCTCGAAAACCAAGTGGCGACAGCCCTCCTCGGCGCCGCCGGCGGCTACGCCCGCCTGCTCCACCGGCTTTGCCGGCTGCTGCGCAAACGGGGGACGCTATGAGGCTATACAAGGCCCGGACGGAAATCCGTCCGGGCCTTTTCATGGCGCGATTATTTTTTTACCTGGGCGGCGGTTTTGACGATCGCCACCACCAGCTCGGCCGTCTTGTACAGGTCGGCTTCCTTGATGTATTCGTCCGTGGTGTGGACCTTGGCCATACCGACCGCCAGCACGGCCGACGGTACGCCGAAGGCGTTGAAGAAGTTGGCGTCGCTGCCGCCGCCGGTGGCCTCGAGGACGGGGGACAGGCCGATGCTTGCGGCCGCCTGCCGTGCCAGTGCCACTACCGGCATGTCGGCGGTGAGCACGTACGGATCGTAGGCGCCTTTGACGGTGATCTCCGCCTTGGCGCCGTTGGCTGCGGCCACCCGCTCGAAGGTGTCGACCATGTGGGCGGTCTGGGCGGCGAGCTTGGCGGCGTCGCGGCTGCGGGCCTCGCAGGCGATCTCGACGTAGTCGGGGACGATGTTGGTGGCCTGGCCGCCTTTGATGACGCCGACGTTGGCGGTGGTCTCGGCGTCGATGCGGCCTTGGCGGAGCTCGGCCATCGCCTTGCCGGCCACGACGATGGCGTTGATCCCTTCTTCGGGGGCTACGCCGGCGTGGGCGGTTTTGCCGCGGACGACGACCTTGATGCTGTTTTGGCCGGGAGCGGCGTTGATTATCCGGCCGGGCGCCCCGCCGGAGTCGAGGACATAGCCGAAATCGGCCAAGAGCCGGCCCCGGTCCATGTTTTTGGAGCCGTTGAGGCCGCCCTCCTCGGCGACGGTGAAGACGACCTGGATGTCGCCGTGGGCCACGCCGGTCTCGCCGATAATCCTGAGCGCTTCGAGGATACCCGCGACTCCCGCCTTGTCGTCGGCGCCGAGCACGGTGTCGCCGCCGGAGGTGATGACGCCGTCGGCCAGTTGCGGGTCGATGCCGCCGCAGGGCTCCACCGAGTCAAGGTGGGCGCTCAGCAGCAAAGTCGGCGCCGTCGCCACGTTGCCTTTGAGGAGGCCGATCACGTTGCCGGCGTTGCCGCCGATCTTGCCGGCGACATCGTCTTCGTCGACCGCCATCCCGATGGCGGCCAGTTTGGCTTTAACCGCGTCGGCCACTTCCCGTTCCGCCCGCGTCGAGCATCCGATCCTGACCAGTTCGCAAAACTCGGCCAGCATCCTTTCTTTATTTACCACCATTTATCGCCTCCCGAAAGTATCTGCCTTATTCTTTTAGGCGCATGCCGGCCGGTTCCCTGCCGGTGAACGGCCGTCCCCCACATATTTTTCCCTCGGTGGGGAAAAAATAGCGGCAACTTCGGACAAAAGGAGCCGCCGTCATGCCGAAAACCGTGGCCCTCCGGCACCCTGCCGGCAAACTGGCGGCGGTGCTGGCCGCTAAAGGGTACAAGGTGCTGGACCTCCAGGAGGCTGTGCGTTTCCGGGTCCATGTGGATGCCATCCTGTATACGGCCCACCGCCCGGAAGCCGGCCCTGCCGGCTACGAAGCGCTGGAAGCGGTGGACATGAGTGTCGGGCTCGGCCCCGACTGGTGGGCGGACGAGGCCCTGCCCGGCGCCGTAATGCTGAACATTACCGGGCTGAGCCCGGAGGAGGTGGCGGAGGAGTTGAAAGTGCGCCTTCGCCACAATTCCTGGCGAACATAACTTCATTTCTCTTTTTTCGGCGGGAGGAGGCGGCCGCGGGTGACGGCCCCTTCGCCGAATTTGTCCATGAGGCGGTCGACGGCAACCGATATCTTGAGCTTCTTGTCGTCGTCGCCGGCGGCGAACAGGCTGGGCTGGCTGCCGTACACCTGCAGGTTCGATAGCGTCACCCCCAAAAGCCGCACGCCTTCCGTCAGCTCCACGCCGGCCATTATCGCCAGGGCGGTGTCGTAGATGGTGTCGCCGAGCAGGGTCGGTTCGCCGAGGGTGCGGCTGCGGGTGATGGTGCGGAAGGAGCCGAACCTGATCTTGACCGTGACGGTCCGCCCGGCGTAGCCGGCCTGCCGCAGGCGCCGGCTGACCTTGTGGCTGAGGGCCAGCAGGCAGGTGGCGATTTCGTCCCGCGAGCGCAGGTCCTCGGCGAAGGTTATTTCGTTGCCGATAGACTTGGGGTCGTGCTCGGGCACGACCGGCCGGTCGTCCTCGCCGCGGGCCAGCCGCCGCATATCATCGGCCGCCTGGCCGAAATGGCGGCGGAGAAGGGCTTCGTCGGCGCCGGCCAGTTGACCGATGGTGGTGATGCCGATCCGCTGCAGCAGCTTGGCGGTTTTCTCGCCCGCCCCCCACAGGCGGCCGATGGGCATGGCCCGCAGGAAAGCCGCCACTTCCTCCGGCCGCACCACGACCAGCCCGTCCGGCTTGCGCCAGTCGGAGGCCAGCTTGGCCAGGAACTTGTTGGGAGCGACGCCGGCGGAGGCGGTCAGATCCAGTTCGCGTTTGATTTTTGCCTTGATGGCGGCGGCGATCGCGGCCGGGTCGGGATAGAGCCACTCCATCCCGGTGACGTCGAGGAAGGCTTCGTCGAGCGACAACGGTTCGACGAGCGGCGAGAAGGCCGCCAGGATACCCCTGATCTGCCCGGCCACCCGGGCGTATTTTTTATGGTCCCCGGGCATGAAGACGCCCTGGGGGCAAAGCCGCCTCGCCTCGGTCATCGGCATGGCCGAATGCACGCCATAGCGGCGGGCTTCGTAAGAGGCGGTGGAAACCACGCCCCGCCGGCCGACGCCGCCGACGATTACCGGCCGGCCTTTTAAGTCCGGGTCGTCACGCTGCTCGACGGCGGCGTAAAAAGCGTCCATGTCGACATGAATTATCCATCGCTGCATACGCTTCTCCCCCCGCGGCCATACGTGGTCCCAGGTGAAAAAAATTCACACCTTCTCAGGTCTAGCCCGGTGTGAATCTTCCTTAATTATTATATTAGAACACACGTTCTGGATTGTAAATACGTCAGGAAACAAAAAAATCGTGGCCGCCGAGGGTCGCTTTGGAAACCGTAACCGGCTCCAGGGCCTGAAAGCGGGTCGTCTCCAGCAGCTTGAGGTCTTCGCCGAGTTTGACGATCTGCGCCTGGAGCAAGGCTTTGGTATACCCCAGATCCTCAAGCCTGGACGCGGCCTCTTTCAGTTCCTTCATCTTGACCTCGTATTCCTTGTGCAGTTCAACGATTTCCCGTCCGCTCCGCACGTCCATGCCGGTGCCCCCGTTCGTCGCCTTTTCCGCTATAGGATAACCGCGGCGGCGGCAAGATATTCCCGGCTCCTGGCGGACGTAAACGGCCGTGGATGCGGTACGGCGGTCAGCGATGCCGCCAGGCCCACCAGTTGGCCAGTACCGCGCCCAAGGTCAGAATGGCGAATATTTCCATGACAGCCTCCCTGCTTCCCGCTGATTGCGCCATTTATCTATTTATCGAAGCAATTGGCGCGCTACTTAATAATATTGTCGCTCCGCCGGCGTATGCCGATAAACAGGCGGAGAAGCACGACTATCGTTCGACAGTCAACAGCGCGGCCCTTGTCGGCGGATGGCAAAAGTGGTATCCTGATGGCAACAAGTTTTTCCTGGAGGAGCTGCCTTTTTTGGATACTGCCGTTCTTGAAAACCTCTACCGCTGGTTCGCTTCCTATACCCGTTCGTTCGCCGGCGGCGATGCCGTTGTCCGGGCCATGGTCCTGCAGAAGGAGGAGCACAGCCTGATCGTCGCCAGGCATAACCGCGACCTGGCCGCCAGCCTCGGCCTGGATGCCGCTGCGTCGCGGCTGGCCGAAGCCGTCGGCCTGTGCCACGATGTCGGCCGGTTCAGGCAGGCAACGGAATACCGCACGTTCCGCGACCGCGACTCGGTGGATCACGGCCGCCTCGGCGTCGAGGAGATGCTCGCCGCCGGCCTGGACACAGCGGTGACCGCCGGGGATTGGGAGGTTCTGGCGTTCGCCGTCCGCTGGCATAACGCCATGGCCTTGCCGAAAGAGGTCGACCCGCGCCTCGTCTTCCATGCCAATATGATCCGCGATACCGACAAGCTCGACATCTGCCGGGTTCTGCCGCCCGCCCCGCCGGCCGGGGGCTGCTCGCCGCAGATGGCGGCCGACTTCATCGCCGGCAGGCTCCTTTCTTACGACGACATCAGGAAGGCCGACGATCGCAAGCTGGTGATGCTCAGTTGGCTGTTCGACATCAACTTTCCCTGGACGGTGCGCGAGATCGCGGCCCGCGGCTATGTCGAGCGCCTGCTCGCTTCCCTGCCGCCCTCACCGGCGATGACGGCTATCAGGGCCAAGACCGAGCGTTTCCTGGCCGAAAAATTGACTGAGATATAAGAGGAGTTTTGCCGCAAAAGGGAGAAGTATAGGGAAATTTTCTCCCAGGAGGCGCCATGCTCACAAAAGTTACCGCAGCTATCCTCGTTAAGGATGATAAGCTCTTCATCGCCAGGCGGGGGCCGGAAGGCCGCTTCGCCCACCGCTGGGAGTTCCCCGGCGGCAAGATCGAACCGGGGGAAAGCCCGGAGGATTGCCTGGCGCGGGAGATGGCGGAAGAATTCGGCATCGAGATTCGCGTAGGGAAATTCTTCGCCGAAAGCCTCCATGTGTTCCCCGGCGGCGAGATTCTCGTCCTCGCCTACTTTTGCCGCTGGGTGGGCGGCCAGCTCAGCCCGATCGAGCATGAAGACTACCGTTGGGTGGACGCCGCCGAACTCGGCGGCTACGACTTCGCCCCGGCCGACGCTCCGCTCGCCGCCAGGCTGATGCGCGAATTCAAGCCTGACAACTGACGCACAAGGCAAAATAACGAAGGCTTCCGGTGACCGGAAGCCTTCGTGCATTCGTACGGCCTTATTCCGCCAGATAGGTGTTGGCCGCAATGTCGTAGGCCAACCGGTCGGTCTCGATGACCGTGCCGTTATCGTCGACCCTGACGTTGCTGCGGAATTCCCCCTGCTTGGTCTGCCAGTTGTAATCGGCTTCGTCGGCGGTGATGGACAGGCCGTCCCGCTGGAACGTCACGCCGCCTTTCATCGCCGCGCTGTGCCGCCGGCCGTTGACGTACACGCTGGCGCCGCTGAAGCTGATGTCGTCCTGGGTTAGGGTGATGCCGCCCGTGCCCCAGACCTCCAGCGACATGACGCTGACCCGGGCCTCCCCGGCCGTTATCAGGCGGTTGTTGACCGCCACCGAAACGTTGCCCTTGAGGATATATACGCCCCGGGCGAAATCGAAGTACTTGCTGTCGGACTTTATTTCCGGCTTGGCGGCCTCCGCCGGGGCAGCGAAGCCTAGACATACCGTCATGGCGAGCAGTAGGGCGAAAATCCTGAGCTTCATAGATTACTCCCGCTGGTACGACTATTTGCTTATTTATTTTCCTGCCTGCCGACGATATTCCTTTAAGCAATTTGTGGCAGCGGAGTTCAGTGACAGCGGCGGTTCATGCGGTAGATCAGCCGCAGGCCGTCCAGGGTGAGGAAGGCGTCGACTACGTCGATCTGGCGCGACTCGCTGGCGATGAGGTTGGCCAGGCCGCCGGTGGCTATTACCATCGCCTCGTCGTCCAGTTCTTTTTTCATGCGCAGCGTTATCTCGTCGACCAGGCCGATGTAGCCGTAGATGATGCCGGCCTGCATGCTGTTTATCGTGTTGCGGGCGATGACCGCCGGCGGCTTGATAAGTTCGACCCTGGGCAGTTTCGCCGCCCGCTGGAAAAGAGCTTCGGTGGATATGCCGATCCCCGGGGCGATGGCCCCGCCGAGATAGTCGCCTTCTTCGGTGATGGCGTCGAAGGTTGTGGCGGTGCCGAAATCGACGATGATGGCCGCGCCATGGTACTTTTCATGGGCGGCGGCGGCGTTGACGATCCGGTCGGCGCCCACCTCGCGCGGATTATCGTATTTGATGCTGATCCCGGTCGCCATCTCCGGGCCCACGATCAGCGGCTCTTCCCCGAAATAGCGCTGCACCATCCTGCTGAACGGCACGGTCAGGGGCGGAACGACCGACGACATGATTACGGCTTCCACGCTTTGAAAAGTGAGTCCTTGATAACTGAACAGATTGTACATAAGCATGCCGTAGTCGTCGGCCGTTTTGCCGCGGTCGGTCGCGAGCCGCCAGTGGTGGATGAGCTCGGGGCCGTCGTATAACCCTACGACAATGTTGGAGTTGCCGATGTCGAGCACAAGTAGCACAGTAGATATTCCCCCTTTTAGTAGGATTTTTTCCATATTGTTTACATTATAACAGCGATTGGCTACTGCTGACAATCCACGCCAGCTCGCCAGCCGACGCTTATGCCGATAAAAAAAAGCGCATGCGTCCGTTCAGCGAACCCATGCGCGGGCGTCCAGGCTATTTCAGGTACCGCAGCGCTGCCGCGACATATAGTTTGGTGGTCTCGAGCAATTCCGGAATATCGACGTATTCGTCTTTCTGGTGGGGGATCAGCCGGTTGCCGGCACCGATGGTCGCGACCGGGATGTTTTTCCAGGCGTTGAGGAAGGTCCCGTCCGTCGCTCCCGGCACGCCGTTGTAGATCACTTCTTTGCCGGTCACTTCCCGGTACGCTTCCGCCAGCGCGACGACGAGCGGATCGTCTTGGGCGGTTTCCGTCCAGGGCCGCTCTTCGATAACTTCCATGCCGGCCTTGAAGTTGCCGTCGTATTCGTGCAAAGCGCCCATGATGGCGTTGATTTCCCTTTTGATGATCTCGTGGTCCTGGCCGGGGACCGTTCTGATGTCGAGGGCGACCATGGCTTCCTTGGGCATGACGTTGATCTGGGGCTCGCCCTGGACGGGAGCCTGGACGATGGTCGGCGTGATGCTCGGGTAGCCGAGGAAGCGGTGGCAGCCCAGGCGGGTTTTTTCGCGCTTCTCATATTCGTCGAGCGCCGTTATCAGCCTGGCCAGCCGGGTTATCGGGTTGATGCCGGCGAGCGGCATGCAGCCGTGCGACATTTTTCCCTCGACCTTGATGATGGCCCGCATCGCCCCTTTCTGGGTGATGCAGAGGTTGTTTTCTTCGGGCTCGCAGATTATCGCGCCATCCACGCCGTCGGCCCAGCCCTGTTTTATGAAGTGCTTGATGCCGATCATCATGCCTTCTTCGTCGACCGGGATGCAGAGAACGATTTTGCCGTTGAATTCGCCGCCGGCTTCGATTATCGCCTTGACGGCCATGATCATCGCGGCCACGTTCCCCTTGGTGTCGCAGGCGCCGCGCCCGTAGATGCGGTCGTCGGCGATCCGCGCGGCGAACGGCGGGTATGTCCAGTCTTCGGCCGCCCCTTCGGTGACGACGTCGGTATGGCCTTCGAACAGCAGGCATTTCCCCGGCTGCTTGCCTTCGTAAACAGCGATGATATTCGGCCGGCGCGCCGCAACGTAATCAATGTTCACGGCCAGACCCATCGCCTTCAGTTTTTCGGCGATGAAAAGCGCCACATTTTCCTCGTTGCCCTGCTCGATATCGGCGCGGACAACGCTCGGAATGCGCAGCAGCTCGCAGGTGAAATCGACAACCTCCCGCTGGTTGATGCGGCTCAATGCTTTGGCGATCTTGGTTTCCACCGTTGACCCTCCTACTATAATTAGTTTTGGTTATAAGGCGTATATCGCCGGTCAATTGACCGTGAGATATAATAAGCTCGTATGGGGTGAGGATTCCTATCCCTCCTTGCGGCAAAGACTGCTTTACTAAGAGTGGAACCTCT
>JARKPR010000015.1 GCA_029975165.1 Selenomonadales bacterium | reverse complement strand
CTTTGTCAACTTTCGCTTTTTTCCATTCTTGCCGCTGCTTGCCTCCCCTGGCCTTTTGCTCCAGTTCCGCTTGCGGCGACTTTGTTATATTAACACGCCCTAACGGCTTGTGTCAATAGGCAATTCCCGGTAAAAACCGCCGCAATTACTTATGCGGCGCAGATGATATGTTATCACAGCGGCCGCCGGTTGTCAAGCCGCTAGAGCGCCAAAAGCAGGCTGTGGAGAAGATAGACGCCGCTGGCCCAAATAAAGACGTTCTGCACGCCGAGGGGCAGGATGAGCCGGAGGGCGAGGATGAAGCCATGGACGATATCTCCAAGATGCTTCCTATGCGTAGAGGAAATAAAAAAGCAGGCCGCGGCCTGCTTTTGGTACTGCGTCAGTCCCGTTGCGCGGGGCGCATGTGGGGGAAGAGGATGACGTCGCGGATGGAGTAGTTGTCGGTGAAGAACATTATCAGCCGGTCGACGCCGATGCCCAGCCCGCCGGTCGGCGGCATGCCGAACTCAAGCGCCGTCACGTAGTCTTCGTCCATCATATGCGCCTCATCGTCGCCCGATTCGCGCTGGGCCACCTGGCCGAGGAAGCGCTCCTTCTGGTCGATGGGGTCGTTGAGCTCGGAGAAGCCGTTGGCGATTTCGCGGGCGAAGATGAAGGCCTCGAAGCGGTCGGTGATGTCAGGGTTGTCCTTGTTGCGCTTGGCGAGGGGCGAAATCTCGGTCGGGTGGCCGGTGATGAACGTCGGCTGCACGAGATGCTCTTCGCACACTGCCTCGAACACGTTGTTCAAAATGGCGCCGATGCCCTGCTTGGGCTCGTATTTGACCCCCAGCTTGTCGGCGATCGCCCGCGCCTCGGCCACCGTCTTGACGGCGGCGAAGTCCGCGCCGGCGAATTTCCTGACGGCGTCGGTCATCGATATCCGCGGCCACGGCGGCGTGAGGTCGATCTCCTGCCCTTGATAGGTAATCTTGGCCGTGCCCAGCACTTCGTTGGCGACTTTGGCGATTACTTCTTCGGTGAGGGCCATGATGTCGTTGTAGTCGGCGTACGCCTGGTACGATTCCAGCAGGGTGAACTCAGGGTTGTGCTTGATCGAAATGCCCTCGTTGCGGAAAACGCGGTTGATTTCATAGACCTTCTCGAAGCCGCCGACAATCAGCCGTTTCAGGTAGAGCTCGGGGGCGATCCGCATGTACAGCCGCATATCGAGAGCGTTGTGGTGGGTGATGAAGGGCCGCGCCGCCGCGCCGCCGGCGATGGGGTGCATCATCGGCGTCTCGACTTCCAAGTAGCCCTGGGCGTCGAAATAGTGCCGGAGCGCCTGGATGACTTTGCTCCGCACGACGAACGTGTCGCGGACCTCGGGGTTGACGATGAGGTCGAGGTAGCGCTGGCGGTAGCGGGTTTCCACGTCCTTGAGGCCGTGCCATTTCTCCGGCAGCGGTCGGAGCGACTTGGCGAGAAATTCGAGGCTGGTGGCCTTGACGCTGATTTCGCCCTTCTGGGTGCGGAACACCTCGCCCTCGACGCCGATTATGTCGCCGATGTCCATCAGGCCGAATTCCTCGTACACGGCCTCGCCCAGCACGTCCTGGCGCAAATAAAGCTGGACGCGTCCGGACATGTCCAGCAAATGGGCGAAGCTGGCCTTGCCGTGGCCGCGGACCGCCACGATCCGCCCGGCCAGCCTGACCGTCCGCCCTTCCAGCTCGGCAAATTTGTCGATGATCTCGCGGGCATGGTGGGTAAAATGATATTTGCGGCCAAAAGGCTCGATGCCCCGAGCCGCAATGGCCGCCATTTTCTCCCGCCGTATGCGCATCAATTCGTTTAAATCTTCTCCGGTCACAGCACCTTTATCCAGATTGTCGGTCATAAAAAGTCTCCTCAGGCGGGAACCTAAGCCCCTTTGATGTCCACGATCTCGTACTTCAGCGTCCCGGCCGGAACGTTGACCTCGACCACGCTGCCGACCTTGCGGCCAAGGATGGCCTCGCCCACCGGCGACTCGTTGGAGATCCGGCTCTCGGTCGGGTCGGCCTCGGCCGAGCCGACGATGGTGTATTCGACCTCGTCGCCGATCTCGAGGTCCTTGAGGACGACGGTGGAGCCGAGGGTCACGACATCGGCGCTGATCTCGTCCTCATCGATAAGCTTGGCGTTGCGGAGCATCTTTTCGAGCGTAAGAATTTCGCCTTCGATGAATGCCTGCTCGTTCTTGGCGTCTTCGTACTCGGAATTCTCGCTGATGTCGCCGAATTCGATCGCCTGCTTTATCCGTTCCGCGACCTCCCGGCGGCGCACCGACTTCAGGTGGTCCAATTTCTGCTCTATCTTTTTCAATCCTTCGGCAGTCAGGATAATCTGCTTTTCCGGCATGCTTCCGCTCTCCTTTTATCCGTGAAATTGCGTCCCAACCTGTATATATATTATTCATGCGGCAGGAGCGATGCCTCCCGACCGCCCCAGGCAATATAAATAGTGTCAAGCGAACAACTTGACACTTGTTTCTATAAGGATGTTTCCCCCTCATTGGCATTTATTATAGGCGTAAAACAGCCATTTGTCAACGATTTCTAGCAGATTCCCTCCTTAAGCAGGGCGCTCCTCGCCCGGATTTTTTCCTTGACGTTCTCGATCTCTCCGGGGCTTACGGCCCGTTCAAAGCTGCGGAACCCGGCCAGCCGGAACCCGTGCTTGCTTGCCAGCTGCTCGATCGTCTCGATCTGCTTCACCGTCAGGTCGCGGCCGAGGGAGAAATTTTCGTACCGTTTCTCCAGAGCCAGGATCATCGTCTCGGCCATGCAGGCGTAAGCCGTGCGGGGCGGGAAACCGAAATCCAGGCCGAATTCCACATCGCCGGGGACCTCGACGACGCCGCCCTCGATCACCAGCACGTCGTCGCGCGCCTCCACCACCCGCCGGGATACGTTGCGGGGCCGGGATACGTCGCAGACGATCGCCCCTGTTTTGAGGTCTTCGGGCTCGATGAGGGTGTCGACCGCGCTCGTCACGGCGATGACGATGTCGGCCGCTTTGAGTGCCCCCTTAGTATTCGCCGTTACTTTGGCCGCTAAACCTGTCGCCCGGAAAATTTGCCCGGCAAGTTTTTCCAGCTTGGCCTCGTTGCGGGCGACCAGCGTGAGGTAGCGGACCTCGCGCGCCAGGAGCTGGGCGCAGGCGGCGCCTACCGAGCCGGTGGCCCCCAGCACGACGACATTGGCCTTCTCGATGTTCAGGCCGAGCAGCTTAGCCGCCTGGCGGGTCCCCTGCAGGGCAGTGGCCACGGTGTAGCTGTTGCCGGACGTGACGGCGATGTTGAGGTTCTTGGCGATGGTTATCCCCGCGTCGCCGACCACCGACGTGAAGGCGCCCAGGCCGAGGATCTTCGCCCCCAGCTTCTCGGCGACCTTGCCGGCTTTGATGATCTTCCTGATCACATAAGGCTCCGGCATCTCGATCATCTGCCGGGACGTGAGGGGGCAGCCGACGAACCAGCCCTCGGTCCGGTTGTGGGGCGAGACGACGCCGCGGATGCTCGATACCTTGAACGGGGGGATGTAGCGCATCAGCCCCTCGATGAACCCGTCCGACCAGTTTTTCGCAAACGGGAATTTGCGGCAGAAATCGCGCGCGGTGAGAGGATGAACGACAAAAGCGAAGTTATCCATGGGTTTGTGCCTCCTTATCGCTCAGCGCTTTGATCCGCGGTTCGATGCCCAATTCGTCCAGCATGCGCCCGTACTGGTCGGCGGTCATCTCCTCCGGGCGCTTGCCGGCGGAAGCCACCAACACGGCCTCGAGAACATTTGTGCCGAAAGAGCGGCCGTTCATCTCCGGGGTCGTCGTGACCAGCGTGGCCACGCCCCGTTCCCGCAGCAGCTCCTCGTCGGCGGCGGTCACGGTATTGGTGATAATCGTCTTGGCGGCGAGATCGGCTGGCATATTGCGGCGGATGAAGTGGAAATCGCCGGCCACCACCTCGGCCTCGCGGAAGTATCGTTCATAACGGGGCCGGATCTCTTCCTGCCGCTCGCCGACAGGATAAAACAGACTGGTCGGCAACCGGGTTATCAGCGGGGCGACGATGCGGGCCAGCCGGTCGAGGGCCCGCAGCGAGCGGATAGGCAGCGGCAGCCCCAAGCCGTAGATGAGATCGCCGTACACCGGCCGCGCCCCGGCCGCCGCCAGCGCCTCGGCCAGCCCGAAGCGGTCGACGGCGCACACCACCAGCACTCTCCGGCCGGCGAAATTCATGCCGTGCCGCGTTTGCAGAAAGCTAATCACCCGGCGCTCAAGGGTATTTTTGATGCCGCTGCCGTCGACGACGGGCGTGCTGCGGGCGGCGGCGGCGATGCGGGCCGTGTCGCGGAACGTATAGCGCCGCGGCCCGGCGTATATGTAGAGATCAGTGCCGCCCAGGCCAAAGGCATCCACCTTGCCGTCCAAGGCGCGGATGAGGGCGATGGCCCTGTCCTTGTCGCCGTCGGTGCCGATCCGCTCGATCGAAAAACTCTCGCCGCCGAACTCTCTCACGACCTGGTGGTCGCGCTTGGCGGAACCCAGGCTGATGCTGACGATCCTTTTCATGGCGGCCTCCGGAATTGTCAAGAATGCAACTGATGGATGATGGAGCGGATCATGTCGGGCTTCACGTACTTATCCTCGTTGAGGGGGGACTCACCGATCTGGATGCCGATGACGTCCTTGTCCAAGAGTGCCTCGATAAGCTTGATCCGCATATTGGAACAGATGATGATGACGATGTCGTACGAACGGAGGGTACCGATTATCTCCATGATAGTGTTGAACAGCTCGATACCGCTTTTGCTCTCGACGAAATTCCAGCGTTCCTTCTCGGTGAGGAGCAGACAATAGTCCACCCCTTCCTGCCTGGCCACCGCCGCCAGCTCGTCGCAATTCTTCACCGGGAACCCGATAAGGGCTATGCGGCCGCCCTTGCGGACCTCGCCGAGCGTCTCCAGGCGGGAGATAACCGTGCGGTCGACGCCGATCCGGTTGGCGACATCCTGTTGCGAGAGCCCCTGACCGCGCAGCTCCAATGCTTCGTCTATCGCCTTGTGAATTTTCTGCAGGTTGATGATCTTATCGCCAACGCGCCGGAGCATGACAACCGCTCCCCCATATTATATGTGCACAATATTGTGTACATACATAATTTTATCACTTTTTTTTGCCAGTAACAAGAGTATTTTTACATTTATTCCCAAAATTAACCCCACGGGTCGAGGGGGAATTTGCCGATCACTCTTTTGCTTGTCTCGACCCGCAGCCTGGTGTCGTCGTGGCTCATGCCCCGCTTGAGGCCCTGAAGGGCCCGCAGGCCGCGGTCCATCGTTATCCCCAGGTCGCCGGTGATGTGGGACATCGTCCGCTGCCTGGCGTCGTGGAGCGAGCGGTGCAGGGACTTGCCGGCGGCGACGTTGTCGATGAACTCCCGCGCCAGGTAAAACTGGGCCATGCTCGTCATCGGGTTGCCGCAGGCGCCGGTGGCCGTGCGGCCGATCATCTCCGGCAGCGCGAAGCGCAGGCCGAACTCGACCGAGGCCTTAAGCTCGTCCGTCTCCCGGACGATGGAGTCGAGCAGGGTGCGCGCCGTGCACAGGCCGTACGTGCGCAAGGCCCGGATGATGCCGTGCTCGACGGTATGGGCCTGCTCCTGCGTGACCAGGCCGCCCACGTTGGCGCGGATGCTCACCGTCTGGCCGGTTTCGAGGTCCGAGCCATAAACGGTCACCAGAATATCCGTCCGGTCGCGGAACTCGGTGAAGCCGCCGGCCGGCAGCCAGCCGGCCCCCGATATGGCCGGGTACTCCTTGCGCATCGCCTTAAAGTCCATCGCCTCGACGTCGGGCGACGCGACGAACCCGCCGGTCGCCTGCAGCGTGTGCCAGCGGGCATGCCCCCGCCCTTCGAGAACGGCGAACAGCACCGGCAGCTCCTTGCCGGTTTCGTCCACGGCCGTCTGCGGCCCGATGGCCACCAGCCGCGCCAGCACCCCGACCGGATAAATGGCCTCGTCCTCGGCCACCCAGGGGCAGACCAGCACGTCCCGCCCGGCGCCGGCCTTGGCCAGCGGCTCGCCGCCCTGGTCGAGGACGAACACGCCGCTGATCCGGCCGCCGTCCGGCCGGGGCAAAATCCCGTTCGCAACGGGCAATATCGGGATCATAGGCCCTCACCCCCTGCCGGACGGCTGCCGAGCGCCGCCAGGATACGGTCGAAATCCTCGCGGCTTTCGGCCTGGTTGAGCCGCAGGCGGATCTCGGTGGCATGCGGCAGCCCTTTGGTATACCAGGCTGCGTGGCGGCGCATCTCCCGCACCGCCGTCCGCTCGCCCTTATACTCGATCAGCATCGCCAGGTGGCGGGCCAGCACCGCCAGCCGCTCGGCCACCGTCGGCGGCGGCGGCAGCCGGCCGCTCGCCAGGTAGCAGCCGATCTGGCGGAAAAGCCACGGGTTGCCCTGGGCGGCCCGCCCCACCATCACGGCGTCGCAGCCGGTGTAGGCCAAAAGCCGCGCGGCATCCTGCGGCGTACGGACGTCGCCGTTGCCGATCACCGGGATGCCCACCCGCTCCTTCACGCTGCGGATGACGTCCCAGTCGGCCGCCCCGGCGTAAAACTGCTCGCGCGTCCGGCCATGCACCGCGATGGCGGCCATCCCGGCCCGCTCGGCCAGGGCGGCGATCTCCACCGCGTTCACCGACGCCGCGTCCCAGCCTTTGCGGATCTTAACCGTCACCGGCACGTCCACCGCCGCCGCAACGGCCGCCATTATCGCGTAGGCCAGCTCCGGCCGGCGCATGAGGGCGCACCCCTCGCCGTTCTTCACGATCTTCGGCGTCGGGCAGCCCATATTGATATCCACGATATCGGCGCCGGCGCGCGCCACCATGCGGGCCGCGGCCGCCATGCCGGCCGGGTCGGCGCCGAAAATCTGCATGGCGAGCGGCCGTTCCCGCTCGTCGATCCTGAGCATGTCCAGGGTATGGCAGTTGTTATGGAGCAGGCCCTGATAGCTGACCATCTCCGAATAAAGCAGACTGCAGCCCATCTCCTTGGCCAGCAGCCTGAACGGCAGGTCGGTGACGCCGGCCATAGGGGCCAGCGCCACCGCCGGCTCGGCGACGGCAACCGCGCCGATCTGCATATTATCACTCCTGTTCGCTCGGCAGGGAACACCGGATATTATTAACACAATTCGCAGCCGGCAAACGCAAATCCTCCGGTCAGCGCGAAAAAGCCCTCGCGTCCGGAGGACGAAAGGGCTTAGCGCCACTTATCAGCGGTCGACGGCGGCGTTGCGGTTGTAGATTATCAATAACCCCTCCAACGTCAAAAACGGCTCCACATGCTGGATAGCCGTCGACTCGCTGGCGATCAGGTTGGCCAGCCCGCCGGTGGCCACCACCGTCGCCGGCTCGCCCAGCTCGGCCTGCATGCGGCGGACGACCTCGTCCACCTGGCCCACGAAGCCGAAGATTATCCCCGACTGCATGCTGGTCACCGTGTTGCGGCAGATGACCGTCTTCGGCCTGGCCAGTTCGATCCGCGGCAGCTTGGCGGCCCGTTGGAACAGGGCTTCGGTCGAGATGCCGATGCCGGGGGCGATCGCCCCGCCCAGGTAGTCGCCGCTCTTATCGATGGCGCAGAACGTAGTGGCGGTGCCGAAGTCGACGACGACGAGCGGGCCGCCGTATTTCTCGAACGCGGCGACGGCGTTGACGATGCGGTCGGCGCCCACCTCGCGCGGGTTCTCGTACTTGATGCTCATGCCGGTCTTGATGCCGGGGCCGACGACCAGCGGCTCGACGCTGAAATAACGCTGGATCATGCGGGTCAGCGGCACCATCAACGGCGGCACGACCGACGAAATTATCGCCGCGTCGATGTCGCCCAGCCTGAGGTCGCGGTGGTCGAAGAGGCTCTTGACGAGCACGCCGTATTCGTCGGCCGTTTTCAGCCGGTCGGTCGACACCCGCCAGTGGTGGAGAAGGCTGGCGCCGTTGTAGACGCCGAGGACGATGTTGGTATTGCCGACATCGAAAACTAACAGCATATGTATATTACCTCCATATTCGTAAGTAATACTCCTTTGGCGAACGGCCGCCCTGATATCAGCTGTTGCTATACCCGGCCCTGGCCAGCGCCCGCCGCACCCGCACGCCCAGATAGGCGGCGATCATCGTTTTGATGATATCGTAGGGTAAAAAGGGCGCCACCGCCAGCGCCAGCGTCTTATCCCAGGTCATCGGTTTATCCAGAAAATAGGTGAAACTGGCCATGAAGCCGGCCGCGCCCACCGCGAAAATCACGGCCACGCCGACCAGCATGCAGGCGAACGTCCTGCCGTAGCCGGCCGCCGTGCGTTCGGTCAGCCAGCCGACCACAAAGGCGCTGAGCATGAACCCCAGCAGAAAACCGCCGGTCGGCCCGAGCAGCACCGCCGCCCCCGCCTTGCCCTGGGCGAAGACCGGCAGGCCGAACACGCCCAGCAGCACCCACACCGCCACGCTCGTGAATCCCCAGCGGCTTCCCAGCACGACACCGGCCAGCAGCGTCATCGGCGTCTGCAGAGTATGGGGCACGGGACTGAGCGGCAATAGGAAGGAAATTTGTGAGCTTATGGCGATCAGGGCCGCGAACAGCCCGGCGAGAATCATGTTGCGGACAGGCATGCGCTTATTCCTTCCTCTCCGGAGTCCGGATGGAAACATCGCCGGCCAGCACCCGTTCGACGCCGGCGGCCGTCGCCACCAGCAGCGCCCCGTCGTCGTCGATATCGAGCGCCGTCCCGGAAAACCGCCGGCCGGGGCCGGACACATCCACCGCCCGGCCCAGCGTCACCGACGCGGCCCGCCACTCCGCCAGCACCGGCCCGAACCCCTCGGCGAGCGCCAGGTCGTAAACCCGCTCCAGTTCCTCGAGGACGGCGGCGAAAATCGCCAGGCGCGGCAGCGGCCGGCCGGCGGCCAGCGACAGCGACGTGGCCAGGCTGCGGAGCTCGGGCGGGAAATCGTCCGCGGCGATGTTCACATTGATGCCGATGCCGATCACCACGTGATTGATGGCGTCCATCTCGGCCGACATCTCGGTGAGGATGCCGACAAGCTTCTTGCCTTCATACAGGATGTCGTTGGGCCACTTTATGCCGCAGGCCACGCCGGTCGCGCGGCGGATGGCGCCGCACACGGCCACGGCGGCCAGCAGCGTGCACTTGGGGGCCTCCTGGGGGCTGAACGGCGGCCGCAGCACGATCGTGAACCACACGCCCCTGGCGAACGGCGAAAACCAGCCGCGCGCCAGCCGGCCCCGCCCCACCGACTGCTCCTCGGCCACCACGACCTGGCCCTCCGGGCAGCCGGCCGCCGCCAGTTGCTTCGCCTCGTTGTTCGTCGACTCGACGCAGCGGAAATAAGCGACCGATCTCCCCAGCCGCCTGGTGGTCAGCGCAGCCTCGATCTCGGCCGGCAGCAGCAGGTCGGGGCCGCCGCGGAGGCGGTACCCCAGGCGCGGATGGGCCTCGATGTCGTAACCGTCCTGCTTCAGAGCCTGCATATGCTTCCAGATGGCGGTGCGGGTAACGTCCAGGCGGCGGGAAATCTCCTCGCCCGACACGTAGCCGCCCGGCTGCCGGCGCAGCATCAGCAGTACTTCTCCCCTCACCGCGCTCACCTCCCGGGAATTGTTATCTAAATTATATGTAAAAGTTAACAATCTGTCAAATTAAGTTATCGCCTCCTTGTCATCGATCACCGCCAAGGTGATTATAATAACCATGTCACCGGCCCGGCCTCTCCCTACCCCTCCCACAGCAGGTTATCGATAAGCCGCGTCTTCCCTATCCTTACGGCCAGAGCCACCAGCGCCGGTCCCTCGACCCGGTCCAGCTCCCGCAGCGTCACCGGATCGCACACCGCGACATACTCGCAGGCCGCCAAAGGCTCGCCGACGACGAGGTCGCCCATCGCCTTGCGGATGGCGGCCGCGTCCCGCCGGCCGGCCTTGAGGCGCGCCGCCGCCAGGCCGAGCGCCCGGCTGAGGACAAGAGCCGCTTGCCGCTCGGCAGGATTTAGGTACATGTTGCGCGAAGAAAGAGCCAGACCGTCGGCTTCGCGCACAGTCGGCACGGCGACGATGCGCACGTTCATGTTCAGGTCGGCCGCCATCCGCCTGACGACGACCACCTGCTGGGCGTCCTTCTGGCCGAAATAGGCCACATCCGGCGCGACGATGTTGAACAGTTTGGCGACCACGGTCGCCATGCCGCGGAAATGCCCCGGCCGCGACGCGCCGCACAGCCGATCGGTTATATCCCTGACCGTCACATATGTAAGCATGCTGTCCAACCCTTGGGGGTACATCTCCGCCACCGGCGGCGCGAACAGCACGTCGCAGCCGGCGCCGGCGGCGAGGCCCGCGTCGCGGTCGAGGTCGCGCGGATATACGGCGTAATCCTCCCCCGGCCCGAACTGGAGCGGGTTGACGAAAATGCTGGCCACCACCAGGCCGTGAGCGGCCCGGGCGGTGCGCAGCAGCGTAAGATGCCCCTCGTGCAGGCAGCCCATCGTCGCCACCAGGCCGACCGTCCGGCCGTCGGCCCTGGCCTCCCGCACCAGTTTTTCCACATCAGCCACGCGGCCGACGATCTCCATAGCCAAGCCCTCCTGAGAAATAAAAAAGCCTTCCCGGCAAAGACAGGAAGGCACGCTGACCTTGCTCCGGTCCTCGCCGTCCCGGTCCCTGCGGATCCAAGCGGTTTACACCAAAGATCGCCTATGCGGTTGCAACAGGGCCGCCCGCGGTACGGCTCCCGGAGGATGCCGCCCGATTCCGGATCGCGAAATCCGGCCATGCTTATCATAGCATCTTTTACCTTTATCCACAAGCACGGAGGAGAGAACATGCCGATAAAAATCCTGGTCGCCGACGACGAAGCCAGCATCCGCGAAGTCGTCCAGCTCTATCTCGCCCGCGAGGGCTTCACCGTCCACACCGCCGCCGACGGCGACGCCGCCCTCGACCTCGAAGCCGAAACGCAGCCCGACCTCCTGATCCTCGACGTCATGCTGCCCGGCCGCAGCGGCTGGGAGATCTGCCGCGAGCTGCCCCGCCGCGTCCCCGTCATCTTCCTGACCGCCAAAAGCACCGAAACCGACAAGATCACCGGCTTCGCCCTCGGCGCCGACGACTACGTCACCAAGCCCTTCAGCCCCCGCGAGCTCGTCGCCCGCGTCAAGGCCGTGCTGCGGCGCAGCGGCCTCATCTTCGCCGACGGCGACGAACTGAGCTTCCCCGGCCTCACCATCCGTCCCGCCACCCAGGCGGTCGAAAAGGACGGCCACACCGTCGCCCTGTCGCCGAAGGAATTCGACCTCCTCCTCTTCCTGGCCCGCCACCCCCGCATCGTCTTCTCCCGCGAACAACTCTTGACCAATGTCTGGGGCTACGGCTTCGAAGGCGACGACCGCACCGTCGACGCCACCGTAAAACGGCTGCGCCAGAAAATTGCCGATCCCGCCAATACCTTCGTCCACACCGTGTGGGGCACCGGTTACAAATTCGAGGTGAGCGCCAAATGATCCGTTCAATATTCGGCCGCCTGTTCATCTCCTACATCGTCGTCATCCTCCTCACCACCGTCACCCTCGGTGCCCTCATGACTTATCTCATCCGCGGCCATGTAATCGAAAGCAAACGCATCGAAATGCTCGCCAAAAGCCAGACCATCGCCGCCGCCGCCGGCCGCGCCTTGAACAGCGGCCGCGTGCCCGACCGCCTGGAAGTCATCGGCGACCTCCTCGGCGCCAAGATCTGGGTGGCCGACCGGCAGGGCCGCGTAATCGCCGGCGAGGCACCGCCCCGGTGGTCCAGATCCTTCCCGGAAGGCTCGCAGCAAATCGAGGCCCTTTTTAACGGCATCCCCCAATCGTGGGTCAACAGCGGCCGCCGCGCCCCCGACCCCTCGATCATCGTCGCCGTCCCGGTCGCGTCGACCCCGCCGGCCGCTGTCTTCCTCTACACCCCCATCATCGGCGTCAACCAGGCCGCCGGCGCCATCGACCGCCTGCTGCTCCTCTGCCTCCTGGCCGGCACGCTGGCCGCCGCCCTCTTCGGACTGTTCATCTCCCGCAGCCTCACCCGCCCCATCGCCGACATAAGCCGGGCCGCCGCCTGTTTCGCCGCCGGCGACTACGCCAGCCGCACCGGCGCCACCGGCAGCGACGAGATCGGCGGCCTGGGCCGGACCTTCAACTCCATGGCCGACGCTTTGACCAAAATCGAGCAAAACAGGCGCGAATTCCTCGCCAACGTCTCCCACGAGCTCAAGACGCCCATCGCCTCCATCCAGGCTCTCGCCGAAGCCCTCGCCGACGGCGTCGCCACGGGCCGCGAGCAGCAGCAGCGCTACCTGTCCACCATCGTCGGCGAAAGCCGGCGCATCGACCGCATCATCCACGACCTGCTCGACCTCGCCCAGTTCGAGGCCGGCGAAATGGCCATCGTCGCCGAGAAGCTCGACCTCGCCGCCTTCTTAAGCGGCGAGGCCGCCAAACACGGTCCCCTGCTGGCGGAAAAAAACCTCACCGTCCGCGTCGATGTCCCCGAAAACACGCCGCCCGTCCTGGCCGACCCCGTCCGCCTGGCCCAGGTCCTCGACAACCTCATCTCCAACGCCGGCCGCTACTCGCCCGCAGGCGCGGCCATCGACATCGGCGTCCGCCCCCTGGCCGGCAAGGTCGCCGTAGCCGTCGCCGACCACGGCTCCGGCATCCCGCTTGAGGACCAGCCCTACATCTGGGACCGCTTCTACCGCGTCGACAAATCCCGTTCCCGCAGCGGCGGCGGCACCGGCCTGGGGCTGGCCATAACCAAACGGCTCGTCGCCTCGATGGGTGGCAGCATCTCCCTCGCCAGCGCCCCCGGCGAAGGCACCACCGTCACATTTACTTTACCGACGGCATAATAGGTAATTTGACTTAGGATGCCTAGAAAGCTCCAGATGCAAGGCGCGACATCCGAGGAGCAACGCCGCAGATGGACTTTCTAGGCATCCGTAGCTATAGTTCACATTTTTGTCACACTTTCGGTCATATATTTGTCATACTCTTCGTCTATACTTGCCTCAACAGCCGAGATACAGGCTGATGAGATAAGAATAGATGGAGGAATGAACAAATGAAACTAGTCAGTAGCAAAACCGTTGTCGCCGTCGCCCTCGCCGCCCTTCTCCTCGTCGGCGCCGCCGCCCCCCTCTTTGCCCAGTCCGCCCAAGGCGACCAGGCCCGTCCCGCGAAGGCCCATCACCAGATGGACCCGGCCAAAGTCGCCGCGCGCCTGGCGGAAACCTACGGCATAAGCCAGGATACCGTCCTCGCCCGCCTGAACAGTGGCACGGGCGCCAAAGACGTCCACGCCGCCGCCTTCCTCGCCAAGGCCAGCGGCAAAACGTTCGACGAAGTGCTCGACCTCAAGAAGAGCGACAACACCTGGAAAGACGTCGCCAAAACCCTGGGCGTCACCAGGGAACAGATGAAGGCCACCCGTCAGGCCATGACGGCCGACCGCCTGAGCGCCAAGCTCGGCTTCGACCGCGACACCGCCCTGAACCTGCTCGACCAGGGCTACAGGAGCCACGACATCGCCATGGCCGGCCTCCTGGCCGAGAACACCGGCAAAACCCCGGCCAGCATCCTCGACATGAAAAAGATCAACAACACCTGGCGGGACGTCGCCAGCTCGCTGGGAGTGAGCAACGACACCCTCAAGCAGGACATGAAGAAGCTGCACGAGGCCTTCGGCGGCTTCGGCCACGGCGGCCACAGAGGCCACCACTTCGTGAAAACAGCAAAATAAGCGGACACACAAAAGAGACGCCGTTGAACCGTGCAACGGCGTCTCTTTTATGCTAAGCTATGGTCCCCCCGTAAAATTGAATCGCCGCGGTCGTTCAGAACCCGCCAGATGCAAGGCGCACCGGATAAGCAGACACACAACGCTTCAGCGTTGATGTGATCGCTTATACCCGAAAGGGTGCGAGCGCGGTACCGTTTCCTCCGCGACCAAGTATGCATACATGGTTTGCAGAGAAAGGTACAGCATCGCGACGCGTACTGTTTGCGTACGCTAGCAAGCGCTCTGACGACGGCCCCGGATGGGCCTAGTCCCGGGCGCGCCATGGACGGCATAGCGCCCGGGGGGAGCAACGCCGCAGATGGCGGCCTATCAACGACCGCCCAAGTATACAGTACATCCTACAGCTTCGGCACCTTCACCGTCGACACCATCAGCCACGACAGCACCAACAGAATAATCGCCTCCACCGTCCCCGACTGCGCCGGCGCCAGATACGCGCAGGCGGCCAGCAGCGGCCCGGCCACGGTGATCGGCAGGCCGACGAAATGGCCCCTGACGGTGGAAATGTTGAAACGGGCCAGGCGCAACGCCCCGCAGATCGGGAAGACGGTCGCCAGTATGTAGCCGCCCCAGCCGATGTTCGCGAAGTCCAGCTGATAGGCGATAAGGGCCGGCGCCACGCCGAACGACACCAGGTCGGCCAGCGAATCGAGCTGCTTGCCGAATTCGCTGGCGACGTTCAGCCGCCGCGCCACCCGGCCGTCGAGGCTGTCGAACAGGGCGGCGCCGAAAATCAGGGCCACGGCCAGCGCCCACTGGTCGACAAGCGAGAGCATGATCGCCACCAGGCCGGCGAAGAGATTTATCACCGTAAGGATGTTGGGAATCCAACGGCGCGGCATGCAAACCACCTCATATCGCCGAAAGCTCGGCACCGCCTGGCGGTCTCCGAGCTTTCGGCCTTTTATTCCCCGGCGGCCGCTCCGGCCGTCAGCGTTTTCTCCATATATCCCCGGACTCGCGCCGGAAGGTGTAGACCACCTTCGGCCCCGGCTCGCCGTTCTCCACCGGGATGGCGTTCGTGGGAGCAACTGTCGGCGGCTCCTCGGCCGGCGGCGCCGGTTTATCCTCGATCTTGCCGTTGTCCAGCAGCTGGCGCAGCTCCTCGCCTTCCAGCGTCTCGCGCTCGATGAGGGCGGCGGCGACGAGGTGGAGCTTGTCGAGGTTGTTCGTGAGCATCTCTTCCGTCTTGGCGTAGGCGTCCTCGATCAGGCGGCGGACCTCCTTGTCGATGGAGTAGGCCACCTCTTCGCTGTAATTGCGGTCGCGGGCGATATCGCGGCCGAGGAAGACCTGCTGGTCCTGGCGGCGGCCGAAGGTGATCGGCCCGAGGACCTCGCTCATGCCGTACTCGGTGATCATCTTGCGGACCAGCTCGGTGGCCCGCTCCAGGTCGTTCTGGGCGCCGGTGCTGATCTCGCTCAGGATGAGCGCCTCGGCCACCCGGCCGCCGAGCAGCGTTTTCAGCTGGTCCAGGAGCTCGGACTTCGTCGCGTAGTAGCGGTCCTCCTTGGGCAGCATTAGCGTGTAGCCGCCGGCCCGCCCGCGGGGGATGATCGAAACCTTGTGCACCGGATCGGTATGGGTAAGCATCATGCCCACCAGGGCGTGCCCCGCCTCATGGTAAGCGGTCAGCTTCTTCTCTTTGTCGCTGATGACCTTGCTCTTGCGCTCCGGCCCGGCCACCACTCGCTCCACCGACTCCTCCAGCTCGGGCATGTCGATGCGCTTCTTGTTGCGGCGGGCGGCGAGCAGGGCGGCCTCGTTCACGAGGTTGTTGAGGTCGGCGCCGGTGAAGCCCGGCGTCCGGCGGGCCAGCACGTCGAGGTTGACGTCCTTGGCCAGCGGCTTGCCCTTGGTATGGACCTTGAGGATCTCCTGGCGACCCTTGACGTCCGGCCGGTCCACCACCACCTGGCGGTCGAACCGTCCCGGCCGCAGCAGGGCGGGGTCGAGAATGTCCGGGCGGTTGGTGGCGGCGATGATGATGATCCCCTCATTGACGCCGAAACCGTCCATCTCGACCAGCAACTGGTTGAGCGTCTGCTCGCGCTCGTCGTGGCCACCGCCGAGGCCTGCGCCCCTTTGCCGGCCGACGGCGTCGATCTCGTCGATGAACACGATACACGGCGCGTTCTTCTTCGCCTGTTCGAACAGGTCGCGGACCCTGGAGGCCCCCACGCCCACGAACATCTCGACGAAGTCGGAGCCGCTGATGCTGAAGAACGGCACGCCCGCCTCGCCGGCCACCGCGCGGGCCAGCAGCGTCTTGCCGGTCCCCGGCGGCCCGAACAGCAGCACCCCTTTGGGGATGCGGGCGCCCAGATCGTTGAACTTCTTCGGGTGCTTCAGGAACTCGACTACTTCTTCGAGCTCCTGCTTAGCCTCGTCGGCGCCGGCCACGTCGGCAAACGTAACCTTGACCTTATCCTCGCCATGCAGCTTGGCGCGGCTCTTGCCGAACGACATCACGCGGTTGCCGCCGCCCTGGGTCTGCTGCATGATGAAAAACCACACGCCGATCAGCAGCAGCATCGGCAGCACCGAGGAGAAAATCGTCGTCCACCACGGCGGCTGGGGCGGCTGTTCGGCCTTGATATCCACATTCTTCTCGCGCAGGTTGGCGATCAGGGTCGGGTCGTTGGGCGTCACGGTCGTGAACTCGGTGCCGTCGCGGAGCTTGCCTTTGATGGTGTTATCCACTATCGTCACGCGCTCCACCTTTTGCTCTTCCACGCTGTGGAGAAACTGGGTGTAGCTGATTTCGGTCTTGGTGGTGGTGCGCGAGGAATAATAGTCGATTATCGATATGGCGATAATGATGATCAGCAGATAAAAACTGACGTTGCGGAAAAATTTGTTCAAAGTCTTACCTCCCTTCGCTGGAGCTTAGCGGAAAAAACTACTTCATTCATAGGATACTATTATAACACAAATAAATGTCAGTGACAACGAAACATCCGGCCCGTGCCGCTATTCATATCTATGCGCGGCCTGGCTCTTGTAGGCCTCGGGCTTGAGCACGCCCACATACGGCAGGTTGCGGTATTTCTCCGCAAAATCGAGGCCGTAGCCGACCACGAAGTCGTCGGGGATGGTGAAGCCGTTGTAGTCCACCGGCACGTCCACCTTGCGGCGCGACGGCTTGCTCAGCAGCGTGCAGATCCTGACGCTCGCCGGGTTGCGCGACAGCAGGTTGTCGTACAGGTACTTGAGCGTAAGGCCGGAGTCGATGATATCTTCGACGATCAGCAGGTGCCTGCCGGCTATGTCCTCATCCAAATCTTTGATGATCCTGACCACGCCGCTGGAAGTGGTCGAAGCCCCGTAGCTCGACACGGCGATGAAGTCGAGCGCCACCGGCCGGCTGATGGCGCGGGCCAGGTCGGCCATGAATATCACCGCGCCGCGCAGCACGCCCACCATAAGTATGTCCTTATCCGCGTAATCGGCGCTGATTTTTTCGCCCAGTTCCCTGATCCTCGCCGCCAGCGCCTCGCTCGTGACCAGCACTTCCTTGATGTCGTCAACCACGGTCGTCCTCCTGTTGTTCGATGATAAGCTGCAGATACGCCCCGGCCGGCCGGTCCGGCCGACCGCGGGCCGCCTGCCGCACCCCGCCCAGCCAGAATACCCCCCGGCCGTCGGCGAAGACGGGCACGCTGTCCCGCCGCCCTTGCGGCACCTTGGCGTCGATGAGGAAGGCCTTCACCTTCTTGCCGCCCGGCCGGAAGCGATCCCCCGGCTGACGGGTGCGGACGAAGAGCGGCGGCGCCAGTTCGTCCCAGGCGAAGATCGCGCTGCCCGGGCCGGCGTCCGCCGGCCGCGCCGCCGACAGCCGCGCCGTCACCGCGATGCCCAAGGCCGGCACCGGCGTCGTCCCCGGCACCGCCAGGGCCACGCCCGGCGGCGCGATGCCGGTGGCCGGCGGCGGAGCGGGCGCGAACACCAGCCGCCCGTACTCCTTGCGGACAGTCAGGCCGCCCGGCAGCCCGCCCAGCTGGCCGGTCGCACCATCGAGGGCTAATTCTAATAATTTTTCCACATGAAAAAAGCTTATTCCTTTTAAATTGCCGCGCTTTTTTTCCACCGCCCGGCGGACGACCTCGCGGCGCAGGGCCACATGCAGCCCCGCCAGCGCCCGGCAGTCGAGCTCCAGGGCGCCCCGTTCCTCGCGGACGACCTCCGGCCACGCGGCCCGCGCCGCCGCGGCGACGAAATCGTGCTCGTCGCCGACCAGCTCGGCCGTGCGGCACAGCGTCGCCGCGATGTTGGCGTTGAACACCGCCGCCAGCCGGGGGATGAGCTCCAGGCGGACGTAATTGCGCAGGTACGCGGCGTCGAGGTTGGAGCTGTCAATGCGCGGCGCCAGAGCGTTGGCGCGGCAGTAGGCGTCGATCTCCTCCCGGTCCGTATCCAGCAGCGGCCGGATCACGCCGCCGGCCGCCGGCTTCATGCCGCCCAGGCCGGCGCCGCCCGCGCCGCGGAAAAGGTTGAGCAGCACCGTCTCCGCCTGGTCGCCGCGGTGATGGCCGGTGGCGATCAGCGCCCCGCTCATCGCCGCCGCCGTCGCCCGCAGGAAGCGGTAGCGCACCACGCGGGCCGCGTCCTCCAGCGAGCGGCCCTCGGCGGCCGCGAACGCCGCGGCGTCCACCGCCGTCTCGTAGTGCGGCAGCCCGAGCGAAGCCGCGAACGCGCGCACGAACGCCGCGTCGGCGTCCGCCTCCGCCCCCCGCAGCATATGGTTGACGTGGGCCACGGCGAGGGAAAAACCGTATTCGTCCTTGAGCAGGCTCAGGATGTGGACGAGCGCCAGCGAATCCGGCCCGCCCGAACAGGCGGCCAGCACCCTGTCGCCCGCGGCCGGCAGCCCATGGCGGCCGATCCACTCCCGGACAGCCGTCAGCATCGGCCGGCCCCCTTCCGGAAGTTATACATATAAGTCAACGCCAGCCGGTAAACCGTGATGCTGACGAAAATCCCGAAAGCGATCGCGCCGGCGGTCAGCAGCGTCTGCATGCCCATCGCCAGGGCGTCCCCGTGCTGCCCTTCCACCAGCCAGCGCATCGTCGTGTACGCTTCCCGGCCGGGGACGAGGGGGATAAAGCCGGGGATGATGAAGATGGTCGCCGGCTTGCGGAGCAGGCGGGCCAGCGCCTCGGCCGCCGCCCCGAGGGCGACGCTGCCGAAAAAGATCGCCGCCACCACGCTCATACCGGCGGCGCCGAGCAGATAGGCCACAAGCCAGGCGAGAACGGCGTTCAGGCCGCCATACGGCAGCAGGCCGCGGGGGATACGGTACATCACGCCCACCGCCGTCCCCATCACGAACACGGCGGCGATCTTCACCATCATCGCCGTCACCTCACACCACCGCCAGCACAATGACCACGCCCATGGCCACCGCCACCGACGTCAGGGCGGCCTCCAGGCCGCGCGACAGGCCGCTTAAAAGATCGCCGGCGATGACATCGCGGATGGCGTTCGTGATCGCCACCCCCGGCACCAGCGGCATGATGCCGCCGACGACGATCAGGTCGCGGCCGAGCCCGGGCCACAGATAATGGGCCGCGCTGCCGAAGGCCGCCGCCGTCAGCGCGCCGAGAAACTCGAACGTGAACCGCACACCCTGCAGGCGGGAAACCACATGGGCGATATACCGCACCGCCATCGCGGCCAGCAGCGCCGCCACCGCCTCCCAGGGGCCGCCGTCCTGCAGCGCCGCGTAGCAGCCGCCCACCAGGCCGGATGCGATCATCGACGGCAGCAGCGTAAACCCCGTCCGCTCCCTGGCGATGCGGGCCAGCAGGGCCTTGGCCTCGGCGCATCCCAGCCGGTTGGCGGCCAGGCGGCGCGACAGCTCGTTCACCTTGGCGATCCGGTCGAGATTGATCGTCCGGTCGGTGATCCGCCGCATCGTCGTCAGCGAGCGGCCCGACGCATCGGTCACGTTCAGGAACACCCCGGTCGGGATGACGAAACATTCCGCTGCAGAAGCGCCGCAAGCCCGGGCGATGTGGGCCATCGTCTCCTCCACCCGCGAAGTCTCGGCGCCGTTCCTCAGCATCACCTCGCCGGCCAGCACGGCCAAAGCGACAATTTCCTCGAGCGGCACGCCGTCCACCCGTCCACACCCTTCCGTGGAAGTCTCTTTGTTTACACCTTCTCCCGCCGCCCGCCGATTTCCTGCTATTTTATGGATTACCGTTAGTTTGCCCGCTTTCGCCCTGCATTATCGGCCGCGCAAAAACCCCCCGGGCGGATTTGCGCCGCGCCGGGGGCCATGACGGAGGGGGTCGCCCTATGCACTTATCCCGGCCACCCGCGCCACCAGCACCGTCATATCGTCGCGCGGGTACGGCCCGGCAAGCTCGGCCGCCTGGCGGAGGATGCGCTCCGCCAGCTCCTGCGGGGGGCAATCCGGCAGCCGCCGCAGGAAGCCCGCCAGCCACGCGTCTCGCTCGCCGCCGCGGCCGGGCACCTCCACCACCCCGTCGCTCACCAGCACGATCACGTCCCCCGGCGCGACCAGCCACCGCACCGGCTCGATCTCCACCTGCTGCATGATGCCGACCGGCAGCGACGCCGCCTTGATCGTCGCCACCTCCCGCTGCCGCTTCACAAAGCTGGGCACGGCTCCGACCTTAAGGAACTCCGCCTCGCCGGTCGCCGTATCGATCACCGCCATATCCACCGTCGTGAAGCTCTCCTCCGGCAGCTTTAAAAGCAACAGCGAATTGACCGTCTTCACCGCCACATCCACCGCGAAGCCGGCCGTCAGCAGGCGCTCCAGGTACCGCACCGTCGCCGCGCTGTCCCCGGCCGCCCGGCTGCCTGTGCCCATGCCGTCGCTCAGCACCAGCGCCACCCGCCCGCCCGGCAGGGGCAGCACCGCGGCCGTATCGCCGGAAACCCTCTCCTTGGCGGCGCTCGCCCAGCCGGTCGTCACCCGGTAGCGGCCAGGCTCCGGCCAGTCCCCGCCGGATCGCGCGCGGGTCGCCGCCGCTTGCTCGGCCGCGCGGCCCGCCTCGCCCGCCAGGTTGTGGATGACAGCCGCCATCGCCTTCATCTGCTCGGCCGCCAGCAGCCGTGTCTCGGCCGCCTTCTTATCCCAAAACGTCACCGCCCGGTTGCGCTCGGCGCCCAGGTTGACAAGCTCGGCCAGCTCCCGGCCCCGCTCGCACCGCTCCTTGAGCGGCCCGGGCAGCGTCGCGCTCGTCACCCTGGCCTTGTCGGCCAGCGTCAGCGCCTCCTCCAGCGCCTGGCACATCAGCCCGTAATCCTGGCCCCGGCAGGCCGGCCGCCGCCGGCAGGAATTGCACAGCTTCTCCCCGGTTATCGCCAGCAGCCTGCCCAGCTCTTCGTCGCGGACCTTCGCCCCGCTCTTGGCCGCCTGCCGGCCCACCGTCGCCGCCAGGGAGGTGAAAATATCGGCCACCCGCGCCAGCTTGGCGGCCAGCTGCACCGGCAGCTCGGCCCGCTCCTCGCCGGCCCTGTCCTGCAAATTCCGCCGCCACACCCGCAGCCAGCCCACCGGCACGGCCGCGAACACCGCCGCCGCCGCCGCCCCCTCGGCAAGCACCTTGGCCAGCTCGGCCTGCGGCGCGAATTGCAGCACCGCGATCGCGCTGCCGAGCAGGAAGCCGGCGATCACCGCCACCTTCCCCAGCGACCGGCCGGCCGCCGCCACCAGGCCGGCCACGCCGTACAGCGCCACCAGCGGCGCCGTCCCGCCGGCCGCCACGCCGGCCACCAGCCCCACCGCCACGCCGGCCGCCGCCCCCAGCCCCGCGCCGCCGGCCAAGGCCAGCGCCATCACCGTCAGGCTGCCGGCGACGTTGCGGAGGCTCAAGTCCGCCACCGACAGCTCGCCCAGACCGGCGGCGGCCGCCGCCAGCATCAGCACCAGGCACGTCACCGCCTCGCTGCCCGCCGTCCGCTCCCCCTGGCGGCCGGTCACAAGCGGCAGGGCGGCGAGGAAAATATACGTCAGCGCCACGCACAAAATCGCGTCGATACCCACCAGCAGGAAGCTGTAGAGCGGCGCCCTGTTCCACAGCATCACCAGGCCGCCGCCGGCCACGACCACCGCGAACACATACAGCGGCACGGCCTGCAGCTTGTGGTGCAGCTTGGTCAGCCGCTCCGCCGCCTTCACGTACACGGCCGCCGCCGCCAGATACAGCCCCGCCTCCAGGAAACGCCCCGCCGACAGCATCCCCAGCAAAGCCGCCAGGGCCGCCGCCGGGGCCCGCCCCTTGTCCGCCCAGGCCACCGCCGCGCAGAACGCCAGGCCGAACGGGGCCAGTTCGCCCATAATCGACACCCGGCCAAGCAGAAAAGCGAGAATATTCACCGGCAAGTTTACCGGCCGCACCAGCGCCGCCAGCAGCCAGGCGAGCAGGCCGCCCCGGCCTTCCCCGCCTGTTCCGCGTTCCGGCCCGGCCGCCGCCGTCCCGCCGGGTATCGTCCCAACCGTTCCTTTCGGCATCCTTGTCCACTCCCGGTAGTGCATCATGTACTATTTTACATAATTTACCACCGACACATTTGTCTAACCGCGTCGCCCGGACGAAAAAAAATCCGACAATAACCGCGCCGGCTCCGCCGTGCCGCGAGCACAAAAAGAGCATCCCCGTAACGGGATGCTCCCTGTAGGCTCGCTGTTATTCGGCCCGGCGGGCGCCGCGGCCGCCGCGCTTGGACTCCGTGTTGCGCTTCAGGTCGGTCAGGCGCTCATCGCTATCCTTGAGGAACTTGCTCAGCTTGTCTTCGAACGACGCCGGCGGCATGAAGCGTCCCGGACGGCGGCCGTCGCTGGCAGGAGGCTTTCTGGCGGGGCTTGGTGGCTGGAGCTGTTTGATCGATAGGCCGATCTTGCCGCGTTCGTCCACCGACAGGACTTTCACCTTCACCTTGTCGCGCTCTTTCAGAAAGTCCTTGACGTCGCGGACATACACGTCGGCGACCTCGGAGATATGGATCAGGCCTACCTTTCCTCCCGGCAGTTCGACAAAGGCGCCGAAATTGGTTATCCCGGTCACGACTCCTTCCACCACACTGCCAACCTCAATGGACATGCTAGTCAAATTTCCTCCTTAATACGCGATGAATTACGATGTTTTGCAACCATATTATACTCTTGGCGTGGAAAAGGTGTCAAGAAAAGCCCTGGCGATTAATTTTTTTCCGCCGGTATATACGGCACTTCCCCCGGTTTCACGAGCCCCAGCTCGTCGCGGGCCACCTTCTCGATATGCGCCGGCGTCGACAACCGCTGCTTCTCCTCGCCCAGCGACTGGTTGGCCTGCCGCAGCTGCTCCAGGCGGATACGGGTGGCCTCCACCTCGCGGTTCACCGCGTTCATCTCCAGCTGCTGCCCGGCCAGCACGTACAGGGACACGCCGACAACGGCCAGCACCGCCAGGCGGAACCAGCGGATGCGGTATCTCACGGGACGTTTGCCTGCCGCCATCTCGTCACCCTCCGTCGCGGCGTTGACCCAAGCCTCATCGCCGGGCCGGCCGCTTGTCCATTTATATTCGCTGAACTATGTAAACATTCCTCTATTTTGCCACATTTTCTCACCGCGGCACCGTATCATCCGGCGGTGGCGGACGGCGGGCCGCGAACCGGTTCCGCAGGAAGCGGACCGGTTTCACGACCAGCCCGGCGAGAAACGCCAGCGGCTTGACGACGGTATACGCCAGGACCGTCTTCACCGCCCGCACCGCACCGCCGACGAGGCGCAGCAGCCCTGCCAGCGCGCGGACGGCCTGGCGGCTCAGGAGCCGGTAGTAGCCGAGCGCGCCGAGCGCCAGGCCGATGAAGGCGTACAGCCTCAGCTCGCCCCAGTTGCCGAACAGCAGCGCCAGAAAAACCAGCCCGGTCGCCAGCAGCCAATACGCCAGGTCGGCCAGCGCCGTCAGCAGACGGTGCGGCCGGTACAGCGCCCGCAGCACGCGGTAAAAATCGAACACCAGCCCCAGAAACATCCCGGTGACCACCGTTATGACAAATGTCTCGACCTGCCCGTCAGCGTTCATCGTCCCGCCCCTTCATCGCTACCGCCACCGCCACGAGCGATGGCGCCTGAGCAACCTTACCGCCACGCATGCCGCCAGCGCCGCCGTGGCTGCCGCTCCCCAGCCCGCCGCCCGGCCGGCCCGTTCCCACAGCCGCGCCGTCCGGGCCGGCGCCGGCAGGGCAGCCAGCTCGTACCAGTACTCGATCACCCGCTCCACATACTCCTTCGTCTCGGCGAACGGCGGTACGCCCCCGCTGCGCTCCACCGCCGCCGGCCCGGCGTTGTAGGCGGCCAGCGCCAGCACCAGATCGCCGCCGAACTGCCTGACGAGAGCGGCGTAATACGCCGTGCCGATGCGGATGTTGCGCTCGGGATCGAAATAGCAGTCGGCGCCGCACTCCCCGGCGTGCCGGCCGCTGCAAGCCTGCACGCGGCTGTTCACCGCCCGCCAGGTGCCGGGCATCACCTGCATCAGCCCCGCCGCCCCGGTGCGGGAAACGGCCCGCGGGTTATACGAACTCTCCGCCCGGATGATCGCCGCCACCACCGCCGCGCTAACCCCTTCCCCGCCGGCGTAGCGGTTGATCAGCGCCGCGTAGGGGACCTTGTCTACCTCCCGGCGCTCCGAAGCGGCGGCGGAGAACGCGCGCCACGCCGCCTGACGGCACTCCTTCGCCGCCCAACCGGCCGCCAGATACAGCGCCCCCTCCGCCGCCAGCAGCGCCAGCAGCACATACCACACCGCAAGCCACCCGGCACGAAGCTTCAGCCCCAACCCCCGCCTTATTTGAGCAGCCTCTCCAGCAGTCCCTTTTTCTGCCGCACATCGTCATCGTAGGCCACCGACCTGACCGTGCCCTCCACCATGATATTGCCCTTTTCCAGGTTGAGCTGCTTGATGTTCAGCCCCTCGCCGCGCACGGTGAGCACGCCCTGCTCGGTCTCCATCACCACTTCCTTCTCGTCGAAGCTCCCCAGGCCGACCACCCCCTCGACCGTCATTTCCTCCCGGTCGGTGAGCGTGAACTGATGGCGCCAGCGCGGCGTTTTATCCTCCAGCGGCATGTCTATCCCTCCTATGAGTGCTTCGATTATGTATATGTGAAGAAGCAAAAAAGTAGTACACGTCGGGCCGTCGGCGGCAATACTATATGCAAACGTGCGAAAGGGGCCGCGCCATGGACATTGCCGCCGTTTGGAACCAAACCATCTTCCTCCTTACCCACGTCACCGTCTTCGAATTGCCACTCGTCCTGCTCGGCACCGCGGCCGCCGCTTACAGCCTGGCCCGCAGCCTCGACAGGCACAACGCCAGGGCGCGCGAGGCCAAGCTCGCCCGCCGCGTCGCCTACGCCTACGTCGGCCTGCTCGCCGCCCTTTACGCCGCCAGGGAAATATTCCATTAGCCATCCCGGACCGTCAGCGATGTTCGCCGACATTGATGATCGAAACCTTCACTTTCACCTCCACCGGTACCGTCGGGTAAATCTCCTCCCAGCGGTCTTTTATCCGCTGCCAGTCCCCCGGCTTATAAGCCCGCAAGGTCTGCCGGAAATAAAACAACTCCCAGCCATGCTGCTGGGCGACCGCCAGCGAATGCCTGATATTGCGTTCCACCTCGGCCGCCGCCAGTTTCTGGGCCTTGTCGAGATACTCGGCGTCGAGGGCGTCGTGCCGGTGACCGCACTGAATCTCATCGATGTTGCCCCGCATGGCGATACTGATCTCAAACCACACCCGGTCTCCCTCCACATGGGGCGTGAGGGCGGTCTGGTGGCGGAAAAGCTCGAACGTAACCGCATCCCCCGGATGGTCCGGGCACTCGAAGCTGATGGCGGCCGATCTCTCGACCCCCCTGATCATCCTCACCCCGCGGATGGTATACTCGTCGATGTATCCCTGGAACTTGTCCTGTCTGAAGACCGCCGCGCCCTTGATCTTCAGCGTCTCGCCCACCGCCTCCACCACCGGGATAGCCATCTCCGCCCCGGTGTCGATGGCCTGGGACGAAAAGCCGATATCGGTGCGGGACGTCGCCAGGTTAATATCCTTGGCCTGCCGCCTGGCCACGTTGGCCAGGTAAATGCCGCCCGGCTCGCCGGTCGGCGGCGCGATTTGCAGCAGTTTGCCGGCCTCGCCGGGGGTGATATAGATTTGGGCCCGGCCGCGCATCTCGCCGTCGCGGCGAAAAAAGTCGACCAAAGAAGCTATGCCGTACCGCTCGACCACCGCCTGGCTATAGATGATCGCCTGGATATTCTCGAACCACAGCCCCTTGCTGCTTTCCCCCAGCGCGTCGCGCACCGCGTCCAGCATCGTCGGCCCCCGCCCCGTCACCAAAAAGGTCTTGCCATCGCTGCCCGGCCTGTCCTGACCGCCTTTCGCCCCTCCGAACCGCAACACCTGGAAAATCGCCCGGTAGCGGTCGGGCGGGGCGGGATGGACGAAACTTTCCACCTTGGCCTTGTCGGGCTGCTTGTCCGCCCCTTCCTCGGCGACATCCACCGCTACCGCCAGCACGAACGCCCGGTCCTGGATCTCCACCCTGTCCCAGCAGCCGGACGTCAGCAGGCAGACGGCCGCAAGAACGGCGATCAGCGCCGCCAGCCGCAGCCGGCTACGTCCCCCTGGCCTGCTCAGCGCCACGTTCCCGTCGCCTCCTCCACCAGACTAGCGCAAAAATGACCGGCACCACTACGAGCGAAAACGCCAACCCAGCCCAATCCGCCGCTGCCCGCAGCCCCTCGAACACCTTGATGTGGTGGGCGGCATCGCCGAGGATAAACAGCGGCGGCACAAGCGCCAGCACGAACGGCCGGTGGTCGGCGTAGCGATACAGCAGGGTCAGCGCCTGGGCCATGAAATATACCGCCAGCGTCACGCTCAAAAAGATGCCCTGCACCCAAAAGAGCAGGAAATAGGTATCCAGCCTCTCCAAAAAGGTCCCCGGAATCTCCACGCTCCGCACTATCGTCAGCAGCGCGAACGACGCATTTTTGGCCCCCTCGAGGGTCAGCACGCCGATCTCGAGGACGATTCCCAGCAGGAAAACGCCGCCCGACAGGGCGAACGCCCCCGCCACCGTCTTGGCCGGCCTGATGCCGCCCTTGCTGACGATCGGCAGCAAAAGGAGCAGGCATTCGTAGCCTTGGAAGAGGCTAAAGGTGTGCAGCGCCCCCTTCGCCAGCCCGGTAGCGTCCTCCGGCCACAGCGGCAGGAAATTCATGAACCTGAAACCCACCAAACTGATCACCAGCAAGAACAGCCCCACCGGCAGGGCGGTGAAAAACACGAACTGCACCACCCGCAGGATGGTCCCCCAATCCTGCAGACAGCAGTAAACGCACACCAGCAGCAGGCCGCCCTCCACCACCTCGAACGGCGTGCGGTCGAACATGAAGAAGGTAATCTCCCGGCTCGCACCCTGCAGGATAATGGCTGTCTGCAAAAAAAACACGGCCACGAACAGCCACACCGCCGCCCCGCCCAGCCAGCGGCCCAAAAAGCGCGGCAGGTATTCGGCGAAGCTTTCGTCCGGAAACAGCCCGCCCAGCTTGATCATCAGCCAGGCCACGCCGTAGAAGGCCGCGGTCCCCGCCAGCAGGGCCAGCCAGGCCCCGTGGCCGGCATAGTTGATAATCGGCTCCGTCACCCGGCCGGTGATGACCACCATCGTCGACGCGATCACGATCGCCAGCTGCAGCGGCGACATCCTTGTCTTGGCTTCGAGATTGGCCATATCAGTCTCCCACCCGCGAGCGGTCCTGCGGCCCGAAAACCTTCGGCCGCGAACCCATCCGCGGCATCGGCACCCGCACCAGCTTGTCCTGCATGTCCTCCAGCAGCGTCACGTCGAACAGCCCGCCGAGGAACGATTCGCCGAAGCTGCGCAGGCTGCACATATGGATGATGATTGCCAGATACGCCAGCACCACCCCGTAAAAACCCAGCACAGACGCGGCGACGATCGTCGGCACCCGCAGCCAGCGCAAGGCCAGCCCCAGGTTGTACGACGGCATGGTATACGAAGCGATCGCCGTGCCGGCGGTGGCGACGACCAGCAGGGCGTTCACGAGGCCGGCCTGGACGATGGTCGTGCCGATGACGAAACCGCCGACGATGCTGGCCGCCGGCGCGACCTTCTGCGGCAGGCGCACGACCGCCTCCTGGAAAATCTCCAGAATGACCTCCATAATGATGACCTCCATGAATGCCGGGTAAGGCGTCCGCGCCCGCAGCTCGGCGATCGATATCGCCAGCGACGTCGGCAGCATCCCGGGATTGTAAGAGACGATCGCCACATACATCGCCGGCAGAAAAATGCCCAGCGCCGCCGAGATGTAGCGGGTCACCCGCATCAGGCTGGCGACCACCGGCTGAATGGTGAAATCCTCGGTGCTCTGCAGCAGCGACGACAACGTACAGGGCACGATGATGGCATGGGGGGTATTGTCGACGATCAGGGCGACCCGCCCCTCGTACAGCGAGATCAGCATGGTATCCGGCCGTTCGGTCACATACGTCTGAGGGAAAGGCGACCAGGGGTGGTCGACGATGAACTCCTCCACCTGGGCGGCGAGGGTTATCTGATCGACCCTGATCTTGCTAAGGCGGCGCTCGACCTCGGCCACCAATCCGGGCTTGACGATGCTGGCGGCGTACACGAGGGCCAGCGCCGTCCTGCTCCGCGCGCCGACCTGGAAAATCCTCACCTTGATGTCGGCGTCCCTGGCCCGCCGCCTGATGAGGACGACATTGTCCTTGAGCGTCTCGGTAAACGAGTCGTGCGGGCCGCGGGCCACCGTCTCGGCTTTGGCCTCTTCCACGCCGCGCTTCACGTGCCTGACGGCCTCGATCACCAGGCCCGCGGCGATGCCGTCCAAAAGCACCAGCGGGTTGCCGGTCAGCACCGCCTCCAGGCAATTGCCGACATCGGCCGCCACGGTCACCGACGACGCGGTCAGCACCCGGTCGGCGAGCGCCTGCAGATCGGCCGGCCGCTCCCGCAGCGCTAGCAACGGCTTGAGCACATGCAGCTCCACCAGGCCGGTGTCGGTCATGCCGTCCAGATAGACGAGCAGGCCCTGTCCGCCGGCGGTGACGAAGCTGCGGAAGACGATGTCGTCGCAATCCTGGTACACCTGGCGCAGCAACCGCTCGTTCTCCGCCAGCCTGGTCGTGAAAATGAACGGCTCGCCGTCCGGCGCCGCCACCTTCCGCAGCCTGTCCGCCACATCCGCCAGGCCGCCGGCGATCTCCCGGCCGTCCTGCAGCAGCCGTTTCAGCCTGCCCAGACTGCCGGCCGCCGCCGCCAGCGAGGCCGCCGGAAAACCGGCCGACAACCGCAGGATGGCGCCGATGCGCCGTTTCCGTTTACCCATCGTCAACCCGCACCATTTCCCCTCCTACCTCTATACCGCATATTTTGTCAAATCTCGCCGACCCATATACCGTCCGGCAACTTGAAGGGCCGGATCGCTCCGGCCCGCTGTCGCTACTGCCACCGCTTCTCTACCTTAACCCCCTTGAAGTAATGGCCGATTATATCCTCCGGCTTCTTCCCCTCGGCAGCCATCTTGTTGGCCCCCCACTGCGACATGCCCACGCCGTGGCCGTACCCCTTGCCGGCGAACGTCACCTTATCGCCCTCCACGGTCACGCTGTCGAGCAACATCGACTTAAGCTCCGTGCTGCCGATCGCCATCCGGAATTCGGGACCGGAAACCTGGACCGTCTTGTTGAACACCAGGCCGGTGGTCCGGCCCGACGGGCCCTTCTGGCCCATCTCCACGCTATCGATCGTCGTAACCCGCTGGCCCATCGCGCTCAGAGCCGCCATGACCCGCTGCTTGCTGAACGACACCGTCCAATTCTTGACATCGGCCGGCGCCAGATCGTCCGGCGACTGCACCGACTGGATGTAAGGCGGCTCGTTCTCCTTGAAATTCAGCCCCTCCTTCGCCGTGGCCGTTACGCCGCCGGCCGAGGCGTGGAACCACGTGCGGATCGGCTTGCCCTGATATGTGGCCACCATGCCGCGGGTCATCTCCACCGCCTTCTTGACATTGTCGTTCACTTCCTTGGCGCTGTAAGCCTGGAACTCCTTAATGTCCGTCGATGCCTGCGTGCCGCGTTCCGGCACGCCGCCCTTGGTCTCGATCTCCTCCAGCGTAAACGTGCGGGCGACGATCGCCTGCGCGGCCAGCGCCGCCACCGGCCAGTCGGGCTTCATCTCCCCGGCCACCACCCCGGCGATATACTCCTCCATCTTCATCGTCTTCTTCTCGCCTGTTTCGTGCATGTACACCGAGATCTCCGGCTCGGTACCCTGGCCGGCCTGCTGCTGGGGGACGGGCTTCTGCTGCGGCGCCTTGAACAGCGAGCAGCCGCTCGCCACCAGGGCAACCGCCATCGCTACCGCCACGATGACCATCCATTTTTTCCGCATAAGCTTTTCCTCCTTTCGTAGTACTAGTATTGCAGCCTACGGCGGCATACTATGCAGTGTCGGCCGGCAGGAATACACCGCTGCTCCGCCGAAAATCTACATATACCACAACGCCATGAGGAGGAATTAGGTATGTTCAACAAAATCCTCGTCCCCACCGACGGTTCGGACATGGCCCTGGACGCCGCCAAGGTGGCGCGGACAATGGCGGAAAAGTTCGGCAGCGACATCACCCTCGTCCACGTCGTCCAGAACTATTACACCCTCCCCGCCTTCAGCATGCCGGACACCGTCGCCATCCCCCTGTCCGTCCTGCAGGACCTCGAAGCCACCGGCAAGCTCATCCTCTCCAGGACCGAGGAAGTCTTCGCCGACTTTACGGGCAAGGTCGCCAGCCGCCTGGAGTACGGCCCGCCGGGCAAACTGCTCGTCGACATGATCGTCGACGAAGGCTTCTCCCTCGTCGTCATGGGCCGCCGCGGCCTGAGCGACGTCACCAGCCTCTTCCTCGGCAGCGTCAGCAACCATCTTGTCCATTACGCGCCCTGTCCGGTGCTCATCGTGAAAGACGCCGAAGTCGAAAAAAAGAGCCGGGCCCGCAAAAAATAACAAAAAGGCTTCGCGCTGACGCGCGAAGCCTTTTATTTTACCAAGCGGCGGCCGATGATAGCGGCGGCGGCGCTCGCCGCCCACGGGTGGCCCAGCCTGCAGGCCATCGCCCGCATCCGCGCCAATTCCGCCGGATCGTCCAGCAGGCCGGCCACGACGCCGCCGATGTCGTCGCCCTCCCCGGCCATCACCGCCGCCTTGCGGGCCACCAGATACGCGGCGTTGTCCTCCTCCTGGCCGGGCAAGGGGCTGGCGAGCACCATCGGCAGCCCCGCCGACAACGCCTCGCTCACCGTAAGCGCCCCCGGCTTGGTCACCAGCAGGTCGGCCGCGGCCATCAGCTCCCGGACGCGGCGGGTATAGCCCAGGACGACGACGCGGTGGCCGGCCGACCGCGCCGCGGCCTGCAACCGGCGGCGGAGCTCGGCGTTGCGGCCGGCGACCACCACGAGCTGCAGCGGCCGGGCGACGCCGTCCAGGCTGCGGACGGCCTCCGCCACCGGGCCGATCCCCAGTCCGCCCCCCATGATGAGCACCGTCGGCACCCCGGACGCAAGCCCCAGCCGCCCGGCCACCGCGTAGCCGCCCGACCGGCGGCCGAAGCTGGCGTCGATCGGGATGCCGGTGGGGAAAACCCGCTCCGCCGTCACGCCCAGCCGCACCAGCTCGGCCCTCGTCTCGCGGGCGGCCACGAAATACATGTCCACCTGCTCGTGAACCCACAGCGGGTGGGCGGAAAAATCGGTTATCACCGCCACCAGCGGCGCGGCGATCTTGCCGCGGCGGCGCAAGTACGCCGCCGCCAGGCACGGGAACGGATGGGTGAAAATAACGAGGTCCGGCCGGTGCCGGACATACAGGCGCAGCATGCTGTCCTGCAGCGCCCGGGAAACGAGGCCGCCCACGCGGGGGAACCGGCCCGGCGCCTGCGACCAGCGGTAAAGCCGGTCGTAAACGGCCGGGGACAGGTCGAGCATCTTCAGGTAGGCATCCTTCAGCACCGAATTCATAAGCGAATTATCCTCGCCCATGAAATCGGCGATCGTCACCCGCGCCTCCGGGTACCGCTCCCCGATCTCCGCGCCGATCGCCCTGGCGGCCTGGTCGTGCCCGGCGCCCACCGAGGCCGTGACAATAAGGACGTTGTGAAACGGCTCCGGCATCTTCGCTCACCTCGGCAAATAGCGTCAACTTTTATATAATACCACACCGCCGCCGCCCGCTGAAGGCCCCGCGTGCTCTTTCCTCCTGCATACGATTAATATGGGATAACGAGCCTGCTTTTAAACCTTCAAGACGTCCTCCCATCGTTCTGAAATGCCGCGGCCGTTCAGCAGCCCCCAGATGCAAGGCGGCTCTGCCGGTCGCGCCGCGACGCGTACTCGGAACGTACGCTAGCAAGCGACCGGCGGAACAACACAGCAGATGGGGGCTGATCAACGGCCGGCAATATAATAAGCGAAAAAATTAAAAACCGGGGGAACGGCCCCCGGTTTTCGTCTATATACTTATTTCTTCTTGTTGACGCTGTCTTTGAGGCCTTTGCCAGCCTTGAAGACCGGGGTCTTGGAAGCCGGGATGGTGATTTCTTTACCGGTCTGCGGGTTGCGGCCTTTACGGGCGCCGCGAGCCTTAACTTCGAAAGTGCCGAAACCAATGACCTGAACCTTGTCCTTCTTGGCAAGAGCTTCTTCGACGCTGGCGAACAGCGCGTTGATAGCTTTCTCGGCATCCTTCTTAGTCATTGCGGCTTTTTCGGCAACGCTCGCAACCAATTCAGTTTTATTCACAATTCCTTCCTCCTCGTCAATATTGGTTACTTTTAGCATTATTCGCTACTGCTGTATTTATTCCTCCTGTCCCTAAAAAAATTTGTCAAAAATTACTTATTTTTCTTCGTTTTTGGGCTTTTTTGCTTCATTCCATAGGTCATCGAGCTGTTCTAATGTAAAATTTTCCCATTTTAGGCCCCGGCCCTTTACTTCCGCCTCTATACGGGCGAACCGGCGGATGAATTTGTTATTGGTCACATTAAGGGCCGTTTCCGGTTCGATGTCGAAAAAGCGCGCCAAGTTGACGACGCTGAACAGCACATCGCCCAGTTCCCCCTCGACCGCCTCCTTGGCGCCGCCGTCCGCGGCTTCCCTAAGCTCGTCCAGCTCCTCGTATATCTTTTCCCACACCGGGGCGACGCTATTCCAGTCGAAGCCTACTTTCGCCGCTTTCGCCTGCAACTTGAACGCCCGCATCAGGCTCGGCAGTCCCTTCGGCACCCCGTCGAGCACGCCCGGGCGTTCGCCGGGATGCTCGCGGCGCTTGATCTTCTCCCAGTTGACGATCACCTCGGCCGCGTCGCGCACCGAAATATCGCCGAAAACATGGGGATGGCGGCGGACCATCTTGTCGGTCACCGTAGCGACGACGTCCTGCACGGAGAACGCGCCGCACTCCTCGGCGATGCGGGCGTGGAAAACGATCTGCAGCAGCAGGTCGCCGAGCTCCTCGCACAGCTTGTCCGCGTCGGCGAGATCGATCGCCTCCAGCACCTCGTAAACCTCTTCGACGATATAGCGCCGTAGCGACGGGTGGCTCTGCTCCAGGTCCCACACGCACCCGCCCGGCGAGCGCAGCTTCGCCATCACGTCCACCAGCGGGCCGAGGCTGAAGGTCGCCGTCCGTCGCGGCGGCGGCGCCGCATACACGCTCGTGAGGTGGTCGATGGCCGGCAGGCGGTCGAGCTCATAGAGCGGCACCGTCCTCACCTTCTCGTCGGCCAGGCCGAGGTTGCGGGCCACGGTCACCGGGAAATCGTCCGGGTAAATGCCCATCAGGGCCAGCTTGGCGTCCGACGCCACACGGGCGTTATACACCTGGGTGACGACCAGCGCCGTCCCCAGGTCGGGCGGCAGGGCCGCGATATCGGCGGCGTCCGTCACCGTCAGACCGGCCACCGGATCGAGCCCCAGACGGGCAAACAGCAAATCGAGGAAGCTCATCGCCGGCAGCATCGAGAAGCCTAGTACCGCCGCCCCGGCCGCCTCGCGAACTAGGGCCACCGTCCTTTCCGCCACCGCCGGGCTGCCCGGCACGGCGTACACCACCCGCCCGTCCTTGGCCCTGGCGACGACATCGGCGGCAATCGCCGCGTACACCGCGTCGAAGGTCGCGTACCGCTCGTACATGTAATCGTAGCTCGTGAAAGGGATGCCCCGCTCCGTAAGGCCGGCGACCGCCGGATGGCGGGCGGTGCGCAGATAAAGCGCCGGCCTCGTCGCCAGCAGAGCCAGCGTCTGCCCCGTCACCAGGCCGAAGTCGCCCGGTCCGAGGCCGATAACGACGATTTCTCCCATGTCAGCTCCTCAGCAGTCTGAGCGCCCGCAGAATCTTCGCCAGCAACGGCCCCACCCGCGGCACCCGTTCGATATCCCGCGCGGTCACGCCGCCGGTCAGCAGCAGCACCAGGCCGTACACCGACCCGCCCACGGCGATGGCCGCCAGCGTGGCCAGCGTATTGTGGACGGTCACGGCCATGACCTCGTGGTAAGCGAGCAGCACCGCGCCGCCCATGAACGCCGCCGCCAGCGACGTGCGCAGCGTATCCTTGGCATCGATGACAAACCCCACGTAACGGTAAATGAAAAACATATTCAGCAGCGCCGCCACGCCGAAATCGGCGTTCGTCGCCCAGGCCGCGCCCTTGATGCCCAAAGCCGGCACGGCGGTCAGCACCCAGCTCATCGCCACCTTCACCACCGCCGATAACACCATATTGATCACCGGAATCGCAGTATGCCCCAGCCCCTGCAGCACGCCGGTCGTCACCTGGTGGATGCCCAGCAGGAAAATCCCCACCGACAGGATGGCGATCGACGTATCGGCGTTGGGCGTGCCGTACAGCATCAGCGAAATCGGCTTCGCCAGCAGCCACATGCCCACAAAGGCGGGGATGGTGATGAGGTTGGCGATCCGCATCGCCGTCGCCGTCCGCTGGTAAACGTGGTGATGGTTGCGCAGCGTGAAGGCCTCCGACACCGCCGGCACCAGGCTGGCCGCCAGCGACGCCGTCAGGATGGTCGCCATGTTCACCAGCGGCACCGCCATCCCGGTCAGGTACCCGAACTGCTCGGTCGCCTGCGCGACCGTATAGCCGGCCACCTCCAGCCGCTGGGGGACGATCGCCAGATCGAGCGTCGCCACCACCGGCAGCATGATGTTCGCCAGCGACACCGGCAGCGCCAGGCGGACGATACGGGTTAGGATGCTCGCCCCCGCCTCCTGCCTAATCGCCGGTTGGTTCTCGATATGCCGTTGGAGGCCCGCCCGGTACCGCCAGTAAAAATACAGCAGGACCAAAAGGCCGGCCACCGCCCCCGGACCGGCCCCGAAGCTCGCGCCGGCGGCGGCGAACTCGATGCCTCTCGGCAGCAGCAAGTACGCCAGCAGAATCATCGTCACCACGCGTAAGAGCTGCTCCATGATCTGCGAGATGGCCGTCGGCGTCATCATCTGCAGGCCCTGGAAATAGCCGCGGTAGCTCGACAGCACCGTCACGAAGAAGATGGCCGGCGCCAGGGCGGCGATCGCGTAATACGCCCGCGGGTCGCGGACGAAACCCTGGTCGATCAGCCAATGGGCCCCAAACCACAGCAGCAGCGTAAAAACAACGCCCGTAGCGGCCAGCATGACCAGCGAAAGGCGAAAAACGCGGTTCGCGCCCCGCCAGTCGCCGAGGGCGACCTTCTCGGCCACGATGATCGATATCGCCACCGGGATGCCGGCCGAGGAAATGCTCAGCGCCAGCAAATATATCGGATAGGCCATCTGGTAAAGACCGATGCCTTCCCCGCCCAAAAGGCGCGACAAAAGAATCCGGTTCACCGACCCGATCAGCTTGACGACTATGCCGGCGACGGTCAATATCAAAGCGCCCTTCAGGAACGTATCCTTACCCAATGGCGTTCTTCCTCCCGCATGCCGCCGTCCTCGCGGGGGAGGCGGCAAGTGCACATTATATTATAACAAAATATTCTAGTACTTAAAACACTTTCCAGCAATATTGGCCGCTCCTGGGGGGCAAATAGAAAAGTAGCGAACCTTTGTCCGCTACTTTCAATCGTTCATAAATTTACTGCGACATCTGCTTGGCGAGGAAGCCGGCGGCCGTCTCGGCCAGCTTGACCTCCATATCGCCCATCTGGACGCCCGGTTCCTTGGAACAGATGATCACCGCCCCGATCGCATCGCCCTCGACGATAATCGGCGAAACCACCTCGGCCGTGAACTTGCACACCTCGTCCTCGTCGCAGTCGGTCACGCAGCCCTTGCAGTGCTTGTATTCGCCGGGATTGTTGATCAGGGCCGTCTTCCTTTCCTCCATCACCTTCTCCACCGCCGGCCCCAATGGCTTGCTCAGGAACTCCTTCTTCGATGCGCCAGCGACTGCCACGACGTTGTCCCGGTCTGCGATCATAATTATATGCCCAATCGCATCGAACAAAGAATCGGCGTATTCCTTAGCAAAGTCCCCGAGCTCCCCGACCGGGGAATACTTCTTAAGGATAACCTCCCCTTCGCGGTCGACATATATCTCGAGCGGGTCACCTTCGCGGATACGCAAGGTACGCCGGATCTCCTTCGGAATCACTACTCGGCCCAGATCATCAATCCTTCTGACTATCCCAGTCGCCTTCACCATTATCCCCCCTTTTCTACAGTATTTGACATTTCGGTCAGTGATAGTATATATCCGCCCCAGGGCTTTTATTCATTGACGCACGCACGGAAAAAGAAATCATTCGCCCGGCCCGCCGGCCAGCTCGGCGAACACCCTGGCCAGCCAAGCGAGCAGCGGCGCGGCCAGTTTGCCCGTCCGCAGGCGGATGACCTCCGGCGGCCCCGGCAGCAGCTTGAAACGGGCGGGATATTTTTCCTTCACAGCCAAAATATTATCCACCGCCACCTGCGGCGCATCGCCGAACGTTATCTCCACCCTGTCGGCGTACTCCACCACCGACCGGGCGCCGATCCGGCGGGCCAGATTCTTCAGCCGGGCCACCGCCAGCAAATTCATCACCGGCGGCGTCGGCTCGCCGAAACGGTCGATGAGCTCGTCGACCATCTCGCCGATCTGCGCCTCCGTCCTGATCGCCGCGATCCGCTGATACACTTCAATCTTATGCATCGCATCGCCGATATAGTCGCCGTCGAGATACGCATCGACATTAAATTCCAACACCGGCTCGGGCGCCGGCTCCACCGGCCGCCCCTCCCTGATCTCGGCCACCGCCTCGTCCAGCAGCCGGCAGTACATCTCGAAACCGACGGTCACGATATGGCCGTGCTGCTGGGCCCCCAGCAAATTGCCCGCCCCGCGGATCTCCAGGTCGCGCAGCGCGATCTTGAAGCCCGCCCCCAGCTCGGCGAACTCCTTGATCGCCTGCAGGCGCTTCTCCGCCACCTCGGTCAGCACCTTCTCGCGGCGGTAGGTGAAATAGGCATAGGCCAGGCGGGACGACCGGCCCACCCGGCCGCGCATCTGATAAAGCTGCGACAGCCCGAAGCGGTCGCCGTCGTACACGATCATCGTATTGGCGTTCGGCACATCCAGGCCGTTCTCGATGATGCTCGTGCACACCAGCACATCGTAGCGGTTCTCGTAGAAATCCAGCATCACCTGCTCCAGAAGCTCCTCGGCCATCTGGCCGTGGGCCACCTTCACCCGCGCGTCCGGCAGCATCTCGCTCAGCCGTTCGGCCATGCGGTCGATCGTCTGGACGCGGTTATAGACGAAATACACCTGCCCGCCGCGCTTGAGCTCGCGGCGGATGGCGTCGCGGATTATCTCCTCGTGGTACTCCACCACATACGTCTGCACCGGCAGCCTGTCCTCGGGCGGCGTCTCGATCACGCTCATATCCCGCACCCCCACCAGCGACATATGCAGCGTCCTGGGGATGGGGGTGGCGGTCAGCGTCAGCACGTCCACATTCGTCCGCCAGCGCTTCAGCCGCTCCTTCTGGGCCACGCCGAACCGCTGCTCCTCGTCCACGATCAGCAGGCCCAGATTGTTGAACGTCACGTCCCCCTGCAAGATGCGGTGCGTGCCGATCAGCACGTCGACCTTGCCCTCCGCCGCCCTGGCGGCCACATCGCGCTGCTCGCGCGGGCTGCGGAAACGGCTTATGACCTCCACCACCGGCCCGAAGCCGGCGAAACGGGCGCTGAACGTCTGGTAATGCTGCTGCGCCAGCACCGTCGTCGGCACCAGCACCGCCACCTGCTTCCCGCCCATGATCGCCTTGAAGGCCGCCCGCAGGGCCACCTCCGTCTTGCCGAAGCCCACGTCGCCGCACAGCAGCCGGTCCATCGGCAAATCGCCCTCCATGTCCTTCTTGATCTCCGCCAGCGCCGTCAACTGGTCGGGCGTCTCCTCGAACGGGAAAGCCTCCTCGAACTCCTTCTGCCAGGGCGAATCGGCCGGGAATGCGAACCCCTTGCTCACCTGGCGCTCGGCGTACAAGGCCAGCAGGTCCTTCGCCAAATCGGTGGCCGCCGCCTTGGCCTTCGTCTTCGCCTTCAGCCAGTCGCTGCCGCCCATGCGGTTGAGGCGCGGCACGTCGCCCTCGGAACCGATATACTTCTGCAGCAGGTGGACCTGGTCGGTCGGCACGTACAGCTTATCCTCGCCGGCGTAGCGCACAAGCAAATAATCCTTGTGCACGCCGCCGACCTCCAGCGTCTCCACCCCGACGTACTTGCCGATGCCGTGGTTGACATGGACGACATAATCGCCCACATTGATATCGCGGAAATAAGCGATCTGCTTATCCTTGGCGATCCGCGGCAGGCGGCGCTTCTTCTGCCGCCCGGAAATATCCATCTCCGTCACAGCCACCAGGCCGGCGTGGGGCAGCTCGAAGCCCGCGGCCAGCGTACCCGTCGTCACCGTCGTCGTCCCCGGCACCAGCGCCTCCGGGCGGTCGGCCAGGATCGCCCGCACCCCCTCCGCCGCCAGGCTCTTGTGCAGCGCCGCCGCCTTCTCGCGCCCCGTCATAAAAATGACCGTCGCCCGCTCGCGCGCCTGCCAGCCCCTCAGTTCGTCCACCAGCATATCCATCTGGCGGTGGAAGGGCGGCACCGCCTTGGCGGTTACGCTGACGATCTCCGCCGGCTCGGTATGCGGCACCCGCTGCAGCATCAGGGAAAGATACAGCACCGTGTGCGCCTTGGCCGCCGCCGCCAGCTCGGCCCAGGCGAAAATATGCGGCCTGATCTCGGGACTCTCCTTCACCAGGCGGTCGATCTGCTCCCTGACGCGCGCCGGCTCGTCGAAAACCACACTCGTCCCGGCCTCCGGGTACGACAGGAAAACCGCCGCCTTGCTCGCATGCTCCGGCTCGGCCAGCGGCAGCACGTCGGCCTGCCGCAGATTGTCCAGCGACCGCTGCGTCGCCGCGTCGAACTCCCGCAGCGAATCGACCTCGTCGCCCCACAGCTCCAGCCTGAGCGGCTGCTCGCGGTTAACGGGGAAAATATCGACAATGCCGCCGCGCACGCTGAACTGGCCGCGGCTGTCCACCTGATCCGTCCGCTCGTAGCCGAACCGCACCAGGGCGGCCAGCAGGTCGTCGCGGCCCAGCGTCTCGCCGGCCGCCAGCGTCAGGCGGCCGGCCAGGAAATCCTCCTTAGGCAGCACCTTCTGCACGGCCGCCTCGGCGCCGGCCAGCACGATTAGCCGCTCGCCGCGGGCCAGGCGGCCGAGCACGTCCATGCGCACAGCCGCAAGCTCAATGCTGCGGGCGGCGGCGGTGAAGGTCACGATATCGAGCGGCGGCAGCTCCAGGACCGGCACACCCGGCAGCAGAGCGGTCAGGTCGGCCTTCAGCTCGCCCACCGCGTCGCGGCCGGCCGTCACCACCACCGTCGGCCGGGGATGGGCGCGGTAACACGCCGCGACAACAGCCGCCTTCTGCGTCCCCGTCACCCCGTACACCGTGCTCTGGCGGCCGGCGGCGAACGCCGCCGCCGCCTTCGCCACCATCTGATCCTGGCGCATCGCCTGCAGCAAAAAATCCATCTAAGCACCTCGCATGCCGAAAAGGGCTTTGCGACTTGCAAAGCCCTGTTATAACCCATTCTAACACAAAGTATTAGCCAACGGAACCAAATATTACCGCTGCGGGCGACAAAAAACGCGCTGCCGCCCGCAGCCCCCGGGCAGGAAAAGCCGACGGCCGGTCAGTGCAGCCAGCCCTGGGGCGGCGCGGCCGTGCCCGGCAGGCCCATCGCCTCGATGCAGGCGTCGCACAACGACTGCACGTACATGACATTTTCGGCCTCGTCGTAACGGATCATATCCCGCCGTTCCTCGGCCGTCAGGCAGTCGAACCCGAACCTCGCCTCGTCGACGGCGTCGACCTCGATGGCATCGATTGGCCGGCCGCAGTTGTCGCAACTATAATGGATCCTCATCGCTCTTTCCTTTCCCGTCCTGCCGTGAGGCGGATCAGGGCGGCGTTCCAGGCGATATGGGCCGCCACCCCGGCCCCCACGGCAAGCGCCAGGCTGCCGGTCAAATACAGCGCCGCCACCGTCAGGGCGCCGAACAGCGTGTGCCCCGCCACGCTCAGCAGCGCCGCCGCCGGCCCGTTCGCCGGGCTCGTCCGCAAATCGTAGCCCGCTTCGACCACCCCGAACAGCGCATGGGTCAAAAGCACATCCGCCCCCAGCCAAACGGCCGGCGCCGTCTTCGCCGCCTCCTCCAGGGCCGGGCCCCAGGTCACCACCGCCTTCGCCCCGGCGAACCTAAGCGCCGCGCGGTTGAGCAGGAAACTCAGCGCCGCCATCAAGACGGCTAAAACATAGGCCATATGCTCTCCCGGCCGGACGGAAAAATCTGCTAACCCTATTATCCCCGCCGCCACAAGGCGATATACAAACAAAACCGCGGCCGGAGCATTCCGGCCGCTCGATTGTCCGTCTTTTCCCTGACCCGATTCGCAGGCCGTCCAGAAGGCCCAGATGCACGTCCTGATTACGCCAGCCTTGTCAGCGCTCCCGAATGATTGGCGATTGTTCTGACGAACATTGTGCGGGGCGCACCGGAAGGGAGCAACGCCGCAGATGGGCGCTGCTGGGCGGCCTGCCCTACGGCAGGAACGGCAGCGGATCCACCGCCTGCCCCTCCCGCCACACCTCGAAATGCAAATGGGCCCCGAACGAATACCCCGTGTCGCCCACATAGCCGATCACCTGGCCGGTCGCCACGTACTGGCCGCGCTCCACCGCGCACTCGTCCAAATGCGCGTACAGCGTCATGTAACCCTGTCCGTGGTCCAGCAGCACCATATTGCCGTAGCCGCCCCGCCATCCGGCGAACGCCGTCCGCCCGGCCCGCGCGGCCCGCGCCGGCGCGCCCGCCGCCGCGGCGATATCGATGCCGTCGTGGTGGCGCCCCCAGCGGTACCCGAACGGCGAAGTAATATCACCTGCCGCCGGCCATACGAACCGTGCGCCGTAGCCGCGGGACGCGGCCATCGCCCGCGGCCGGCCGCCGGGGACGAACAGCCTCTCGCCCACCGCCAGCACATCGTCCGCCTTGCCGTTGGCCGCCATAATCGCGGCCTCGTCCACGCCGTACGCCCTGGCCAGCGTCCACAGCGTGTCGCCGTCGGCCACCTCGTGCAGCACGCCCTTGCGCGGCAGGATGACCAGCTTGTCCCCGGGGCGGATAAACTCGTCCACATCCGGGTTGGCCCCCAGCAGCGTATCGACATCAATGCCGTAACAGGCGGCGATCTCGCTCAAGGTATCGCCCTCGGCCACCGTGTGGACCTTGATGTCCGGCTTGGGATCGGCCGCCGGCGCGGCCGGCGGAGCGGCCGGCGGCACGGGTGCCGGCGCCGTCGCCGCCGGCCGCGCCGGCACGGCGGTCCTCGCCGCCAGCACCGCCACATGGCCGAACAGCAGAACGCCGACCGTAAGCACCATCACCAGCATCACCTGCATCAGCATCACCTCGCGTATGGACTGCCCCTTACTATCATAAGCCCCGGGTTGCTTTTTTATGCATATTATGGCGCCCCTTTCCTGGCCTGGAAAAGGCAGGCCGCCCGCAAACCCGGCTGCCTAATTTGTAAATAACTGTAGAAAAACCGCAAAAATGCCCCCTGGACGCAGAAAAGCTGCCGGTGCGCACAGCCGTGCCGGCAGCCTTCGTACTATTTTTCCTGTCAAAGATTGGCGCTCTGCCAGTCCTCGAGGAACCTCTTGATGCCCGCGTCGGTCAGCGGATGGGCGAGCGCCGCGGTCAGCACCTTATAAGGCACCGTCGCGATATTGGCCCCCGCCTTCGCGGCCTGGACGATGTGCAGCGGGTGGCGGATACTGGCGGCGATGATCTCCGTCTCGATGCCGTGGATGGCGAAAACGTCGGCGATCTCGTTCACCAGCGCCATCCCGTCGTGGCCGATGTCGTCCAGCCTCCCCACGAAGGGGCTCACGAACGACGCCCCGGCCCGGGCGGCGAACAGCGCCTGGTTGACGGAAAAAATCAGCGTCACGTTCGTCTTGATCCCCTCGGCGGCCAGGGCATTCACCGTCTTCAGCCCCTCGGCGTTCAGCGGCACCTTGACGACGACATTGGGGGCGATCCTCGCCAGCTCCCGCGCCTCGGGCACCATGTCGGCGGCCGTCGTGCTGACGACCTCGGCGCTCACCGGCCCGGGGACGATGGCGGCGATCGCGCCGATCACCTTCCTGATATCCTGCTTCTCCTTGGCGATCAGCGACGGGTTGGTCGTAACCCCCGCGATCACGCCCAAGGACACGGTCTGGGTTATCTCCTTGATATTGGCGGTATCGAGAAAAAACCTCATCACTCAATCCCTCCCGTCAGCGGCGATGGGAACGGCGGCCGGGGATAAGCTCGATGGTCGCCAGCGCCTTCACCGCCAGCAAATCGGCCTCAGTCCTGGCGGCGATTACCCGCCGGCCGTTGCAATGCGCGCATACCAGCTCGATCGAATCGGGCTGGACGTCGGCCTCGATGACGCCGCCGCCGCAGCGGCAGAACACCCCGCCGCGCTCGGCGATATCGTGAACCCGGTTGAGCACCTCGAACATCACCCGGGAATTATCGATGAAATCCTCGTTCGCCATGTCGCGGACCATGCTGGCGAACTCGCGCTGCTGGTCGGCGATCGCCTTCTCGATGGCGCCCCGTTCGCCGCTGAAGCCCAGCTCGAGATTGGCGGCCGCGCAATATATCTTGTTCACGCGTCCCTGCCAGAAATCCTTGACATTCACGCACACGACATGGCTCGTCTCGCAGACGACGCACGGTATATCGAGAAGGTACTGGTCGTGGCCCACCCCGGACACGGTCGCCAGACGTTGACCGCAGCCGCAGCTGAGCTCGCGCCCGACCGAACTTTTAAGGGAAAAGCGGGACAGGTCATGCATTTCAATCTTGCCGCAGTGCGAACAGTACAGGGCAAGCGTGGACACGGTATTGACGAGCATATTTATCCCCCTTCACCTCTAGGTACTTCGCCGGTAAGGAAAAATTTCCTGCCGGTGACGGCGAATGACCTGCCGTCCTCCATTCCCGGCCGGCGAAACACCCTTGCGAAGACAAAACCGGGGCCTTGCCTCAACCCCGGCAAAGGCAACCCGCACGGCAGACGGCATCGCCGCCGCCTGCCGTCAGCTTATCGCCAGCCGGCTGGGCGCGGGGCTGGCCAGATTCCTGTTAATCATCTCGCACAGGGCAACGATGTCGAACGGCTTGGTGATATAATCGGCGGCGCCGATCTCCTTGGCCTCCGTGACCAGGTCGAGCTCGCCGTAAGCCGTCATCATGATCACCTTGCCGCCGATGCCCATGCGCCGCAGCTCGCGCAGCGTCTCGATGCCGTCCATGCCCGGCATCTTCATATCCATGAGAATGAGCGACGGATGACCTTCGCGGGCCTTCTGCAGGCCGTCGTAGCCATTGCCCGCCTCCAGCACGATGTAGCCCTCCTCCTGCAGCACCTCGGTGAGAAGCCGCCGGATACCAGGCTGATCATCGATGATAAGCACTACCGACCGTTTTTGCGTCATAGCAAAAGCCTCCTCCGCCAATCGTACCTCTCTATTCCCCATGCACCGACAATTATCCTCCCTGCAAAATGGAAAATAATTGCAATTCTGAATTTTTTCCACCATCAACCGCGGAACAAGCGCGCCTTAACCTGCCGCCAGAGCTTGAGCGCCCCGCCTATTACCTCGTTGTGGTAAATCTCCAGCGTATAGCTCGCCTCTTTGTCGTCGGCGGTAAAAACCACGTCGTTGTCCGCGGTCGGCAGACTCCAGGTCGTGTACACCGGCCGGCCGTTTTTCAGCACGCTGACGCGGTAGGCCGCATCCCGCAGATAGAGGGGATACTTGACCGCCACCTTGTGCGGGTGGGCCGCGTCGACAGGTATATCCCGCCCCAGCAGGATCACGGGATACTCGCTCTTCAGCCAGCCGGCCGAGCGGCGCGGTCCGTACACCGCCACCGGGACCGGCGCGTAATAGTCGAGGTAAGCCCGCACAAGCTCCCCGGCCGTGGCGAACGCCAGCAGCCCCTTGTCGGCGTACCGCTCCTTAAGGTAGGCCAGATGCCCGTCCAGGGCGGCGAACTGGCCGCCCTCCGTGCTCCGCCAGCCGCCCTCGCCCATCACGAACATGGCGTGCGTGAAGCCGACCACGGCATGGACCCCCGGCGCCACCCGGCCGCCGGCGGCGTAGACCGCCATCCCCTCGTCCACCTTGGCGTTCATCGCCGCCGCGCTCTGGCTGTCATACTGGATAAACTCGCGCGGCGTCGGCCGGAACTCGACCAGCCCGGTGTCGGTCAGCCGGTCAGCCCGCGCGTTGATATCGTCCGGCCTGGCAAGATAAATCTCCTGCCCCCAGTCGCCCGCCGTCACGCCGCCGCGGTTGCCGTCGGCGTCGCTCCCGGCCAGCAGGCCGACCTTGCGGTAGGCCCGCGTGCTCATGGCCTCCGACGCCGCGCCGTTTCCGAAGTCGAACGACCCCGCCCGGGCCGTTGTCAGCTGCCCGTGCGGCGAAAACGCCGCCAGCTCGTCCAACTGGCGCTGGTAGGCATACAGCAAGCCCGTGCGGCTCGCATAATCGCCGTAATTCCCCTCGCTGACCAGCGAATGGGCCCAGCCGTGGCGCAGGTGGTTGGCCCACAGCCCGTCCACCGCCGGGTTGTAGGAAAGCAGATTGCCCGGCAGATAGGGGTCGTAATCCGAATGCATATGGATGCCGTACTCGTGGCCGCGGGCCGACTGCTCGCGCACCGAGCGGGCGATGGCCTCGGCCGCCTTCGGCCACTCGCCGCTCGCCGACACGCTCCCCGCCCAGCGGGCCGCCTCCACCAGCGGCCAGGCGATGTAATGCGTCCACTTCGCCCCGTGCCGCTCGGCGATCGCGTTCAGCCGCTCGGACTTCCCGACCATCTGGACCCTCAGCTCCTCAGGCTGCAGCCAGCCGTCGCAATTGCCCCACGCCGCCGCGTAGCCCGCGCCGTCGATCGCCTCCAGATCCTCGGTCATCACGTAAAACACCTTGCCAGGCCGCGGATCGGCCACCGCCACCAGCGTCTGCGCCGCCACGGCCTCGCCGTTCACCGCGAAGCCCGCCGCCCACGGCTTACCGAGGTTGACCGCGTCGGGGCGCTGGGCCCGCACCTGCCAGGCCAAGCGCCGTTTCTCGCCCGGCGCCAGGCCGGCGATCACCTGCTGCCTGTCCCCCCCCACCGTCAGGCCGTAGCCGTAAGGCTCGACGAACGCCACCTTCACGTCGGCCAGCGGCCGGGACGTGACATTCTCCACCTCGGCGGCCACCGTCATCTCCTGGCCCAGCTCGGCGATCAGCGCCGCCGCGGCCGCCGTCACCCGCACCGCCGCCGCCGGCCTGCTCTCCAGCCCCAGCGCCGTCACCAGCGCGTGCTGGCCCTGGCCCACCGTCACGCCCAGCCGGTATTTCGCCGCCCGCGCGGCCACCTCCGGCCAAGCGGCGAACAGCTCGGCCACATTATAATCGAACGCCAGCCAACCGCCCACATAATTGGCGGTATAGCGGCTGTCCCGCCACCGCGTCGCCGCGTCGCCCGCCGGCAGCGGGCCGGTGTACACCCAGCCTGCCGCGGCCAGCGGGCGGCCGGCCGCGTCGAGGGCGGTCAGCTTTATCCGTCCCGCCCCCATCGTCGACAAAAACTGCACCCGGCCCCGGCCCCAAAGCTCGCCGGCCGGCGCCTCGCGGAAATACTCCAGCTCCCCCTGGCCGCCGGCTGCCAGCTCCAGCGCCGCCGGCGCCGCCAGATAGGCGCCCGTAACCACGCGGCAGCTGTTGCCTGTCCCCTGCTCCGCCAGGCCGTCCGGCAGTCCCCACGCCGCCAGCACCTCCGGCGGCTGCGGCGCCAGGCCGGTCTGCGGCGCCGGCCGTCCCGGCGAACACCCCGCCAGCAGCAGCGCCGCCGCCAGCAGACAAAGCCACCTACCCATGCCGCTCATCCCAGCAGCGGCCAGAAAGCCGTGCCGACGAACACCGCGACCGCCACGGCAACGGCCGCCGCCGCCAGCAGCGGCGTCAGCAGTACCAACACCGCCTTGGCGGCGCCGAAGCCATGCGCTCCCTGGATGGCGACAACCACCAGCGACAAAATCCACAGCAGCAGCACGAGGCCGCCGGCGGCGAGGACGATCGCCGCCGCCCCGGCCGGCAGCAGCAGCGCAGCCACCGCCAGCGGCACGACGAAAATCGCCGGCAGGTGGGCGAAGCCGATGGCCGCGAACAGGCCCAGCGCCGTCCCACGGCCGCCGTAGAACTCGGCGACCAGCTGGAGGATGGCCGCCCCCACGAACCAGGCCGCCAGCCTGGCGGCAATGGCGACGAAAATCGCCGCGCCGCTGAACTTCCCCGCCCCGAACGTCTGCAGCACGAAATACGCCGCCCCCGCCGGGATGAGCACGCTGAGCAGGAAGGCGCCGAACGCCTGGCCCACCGGCTGCCGGGCGGCGATCTGCCTCATCGCCGCTGCCGGGCTGAAAAGAACGTCATAAAGAATCTCCAAAAACGGCCCCATCACGGCTCACCTACCACTTCTCCGGCAGCTTTTCCGGCAGCGCCAGCGGCGCGGTCAGCGGCAGCTCCTGCCGCATCTGGCGGAAAAACAGCCGCTCGAGGCTGAACTCGTCCTGCGGCCCGAACAGCAGCGACCACGGGCTGAGCTTGCCGTACTCCTTCAGCGCCGGCTTGCCGGCGATGCCGGCCAGCGCCGCCGCCCCGTCGATCGCGTCGTACATCGTGCCCAATTCATCCACCAGGCCGAGCTCCTTCGCCTGGCTGCCGGTGTAAATGCGGCCGTCAGCCAACTGGCGCACCTTGGCCGGCTCCATCTTCCTGCCCTCGGCCACCACGGCCACGAACTGGCCGTACAGCTCGTCGACCATCCTCTGGATGATGGCCCGCTCCTCGGCCGTCATCGGCCGCTCGGGGGACAGGATATCCTTATGCGGCCCGCTCTTGATCTTCTCCGACTGCAGGCCGATCTTCCGGTACAGCTCCTGCCAGTTGGTGTAGGGGATATAAACGCCGATGCTGCCCGTCAGCGTCGCCGGGTTGGCATAGATGCGGTCGGTCACCGCCGCCAGCCAGTAGCCGCCCGAGGCCGCCACGTCGCCCATCGACACCACCACCGGCTTGCCGGTGGCGCGGAGCTTCTTGATCTCCGTCCCCACCTCCTGGGACGCCGGCGCGCTGCCGCCCGGGCTGTTGATCCGCAGCACGACCGCCTTCACCGTCTTATCGTCGCGCGCCTGGTGCAGCTGCCTGATGACCGCGTCCGTGCCGCCGCTCTCGCCCAGCAGCCCGGCCTGGCCGCGGCCGCCCACGATCACCCCGTCCACGTAGATTATCGCCACCTTGCTGCCCTCGCCGTCCGACCGCCTGGCCTTCAGGCCGGGCACGAGGAAAGCCGCCGCCGCCAGCGACACAAACACGACCACCGCGATGAGGATAACCACCGACCGCTTGAACAAGGCACCCACACCTTTCCCTCAAAGTGATCTTAAAAAAGAAACTGTTGGCGGGCCCAACAGTGTTCGCATAATGATAGTATATGTAGCGGCGGGGCCGGTGATGCCCCCGACCGGCCTACCGAAGCGCTTTATGTTCCAGAGCGGCCTTCACGAAATCGCGGAACAGCGGATGGGGCCGCGTCGGCCGCGACTTGAACTCGGGATGGAACTGCGTGCCCACGAACCACGGATGGCCTTCAAGCTCGACGATCTCCACCAGCCGGCCGCTCGGCAGCATGCCGGCGATCGCCATCCCGGCGGCAGTGAACTGCTGGCGGTACGCGTTGTTGAACTCGAAACGGTGGCGGTGGCGCTCGTAGATAAGCTCGTCCTCATACGCGGCAAACGTACGCGTTCCCGCCGTCACCTTGCAGGGATACACGCCCAGCCGCATCGTGCCGCCCTTCTCCTCGACCGCCATCTGCTCGGGCATAAGGTCGATGACCGGATACAGCGTCTCGGGGTTGAACTCCGTGCTGTTGGCGCCCTTCATATTGCACACGTTGCGGGCGAACTCGATCACCGCGCACTGCATCCCCAGGCACAGGCCGAAGTAGGGGACCTTGTTCTCGCGGGCGTAGCGGATGGCCTTGATCTTGCCCTCGATGCCGCGGTCGCCGAAGCCGCCCGGCACGAGGATGCCGTCCATGCCCGCCAGGCGCTCGGCCACGTTGGCCGGGGTGACCTCCTCGGAGTTCACGTAGACCAGGTCGACCTTCACGTCGTTGGCCACGCCGCCGTGCACCAGGGCCTCGTGCAGGCTCTTGTAGGCCTCCTTGAGGTCCACGTACTTGCCCACGATGCCGATGGTCACCTCGCCCTTGGGGTGGGCGAGCTTCTTGCACAGGTCCTGCCAGGGCTCGAGCTCCGCGTTCTTGGCGGGCAGACGCAGCAGGATGGCGATCTTCTGGTCCACGCCCTCGGCGTAGAGCTTGAGGGGCACCTCGTAGATGCTCTTCACGTCCACGGAGGTGAACACGGCGTCGGGGTCCACGTTGCAGAAGAGCGCAATCTTGCTCTTGAGCGACTGGTCGAGGTCGATCTCGGAGCGGCAGATGATGATGTCGGGCTGGATGCCGATGGAGCGCAGCTCCTTGACGCTGTGCTGGGTGGGCTTGGTCTTCAGCTCGCCCGCCACGCGGATGTAGGGGATCAGCGTGAGATGGATGTAGAGCACGTTCTCCTTGCCCAGGTCCGTGCGCAGCTGGCGGATGGCCTCCAGGAAGGGCTGGCCCTCGATGTCGCCCACGGTGCCGCCGATCTCGATGAGCGCCACGTCCTCGTCCTTGGCCACGCCCAGGATGGAGCGCTTGATCTCGTCGGTGATGTGCGGGATCACCTGCACGGTGCCGCCCAGGTAGTCGCCGCGGCGCTCCTTCTGGATCACGTTGAAGTAGATGCGCCCGGAGGTGACGTTGTTGGCCTGGGACATGGCCACGCCCAGGTAGCGCTCGTAGTGGCC
>JARKPR010000005.1 GCA_029975165.1 Selenomonadales bacterium | reverse complement strand
TCGCCCATGTAGCCAAAACTGTCGACGAAGTGGCGGCCGAATTGCCGCTGCAGCTGTACGCCTCGCGGGCCAGGAAAATTATCACCGACTACCTTGAAGTGATGAAATCTGCCGCCACGCTGGTCCCGGTCCGTAAACTGAGCGCCGATATCGAAGCATGCGCCGAGCTGGCCCACCGTCGGAATCCGGTGTCTTTTATCACGCCGACGGCAAAAACGAACTGGGTGGCCTGGCGGCCGGACGACGAGTATGCCCCGGCCTTTCCGTCGCAGAATGCGGCCGTTATCTTCACCAAAACGCGGCAACGACTGCTGGTGCCGACGGGGAACATCGAGATCAGGGTTGTTGAGCCGCCGGCTAGAAACATTTACAGGTTGATCGACAACAAAAAGAGCCTTAGAGAAAGAATCCTCTGGCTACGTCAGGAAAGCGCCCGCCTGGAGCGGCTGCTGCCGGCCTTCGACCCGCAGCTAGAGCGGGCTGAGTGAGCGGCAATACATTGCATAAATACGGGGTGGCTAAATGACAGCGGAAGATAAACTGGACGCGATAATTATCGGCGCGGGGCCGGCGGGCGCCGCCTGCGCCTACGTGCTCGCCAGGGAGAGCAAGAGCGTCCTGCTGGTCGAGCGTGGCGCTTCTGCCGGCAGCAAAAACGTGACCGGCGGGCGGTTGTATACGTACGCGCTGGAGCTGGTCGAGCCGGGCCTGTACAAGAAAGCGCCGCTGCAGCGCAAGGTGGTGCGTGAGCAGATCATGCTGCTGGGGCAGAAGAGCGCCGTAACGGTGGACTATGCCGACTTCGCCTGCGGGGAGGAGGTGCCGCAGTCGTACACCGTTCTCAGAGCTCCCTTCGACGAGTGGTTTGCAGCCGAGGCCGAGAATCAGGGGGTGATGGTGGCCGCCGGCATCCTGGTGGAAGAGCTCATCGAGGAAAACGGTAGAATCGTCGGCATCAAGGCCGGCGAGGACGAAATGTACGCCGACGTGGTCATCGCCGCCGACGGCGTCAACTCCTTCATTGCCCAGAAAGCCGGGCTGCGGCCGGACATCACGGCCAGCCTCGTCGGCGTGGGCGTTAAGGAAATCATCGAACTGCCCGACGAACTAATCGAAGCCCGTTTCAACCTGACCGGTGACGAAGGGGCGGCGCGGGTCGCTATCGGCTGCACAGAGGGTATTTCCGGCGGCGCGTTCCTGTACACCAACAAGGGCAGCCTCTCCTTGGGGATCGTGTTCAATCCCGCACAGGCGGCCAAAAACGGCCGCAGTATCCAGGAGATTCTCCAGGACCTCAAGCTGCACCCGGCCATCCTGCCGCTTATCGACGGTGGCACGACGGTGGAATACGGGGCGCACCTCGTGCCTGAGTTGGGACTGAGCGGCGTGCCGCGGAAGCTCTATCGCGACGGCCTGCTGGTGGTGGGCGACGCCGCCGGCTTCGGCATCAACACCGGCACCATCATCCGCGGCATCGACCTGGCGATCGTCAGCGGCCTGGCGGCAGCCAACGCCGTGCTAAAAGCCGGCGCCCCGGCCCAGGTAGGCCCGCTGTACATGCAGGAACTTGAGGACCTTTTGCTGCTGCCGACGATGAAGGTCTTCGCCGGCTGGCACCATATCATGGAGATCCCGCGAATTTTCAAGGAGTATCCCGACATGGCCAACGCGGCCATGAAGTTCATGTTCACCGTCGACGGCAAGGTGCCGGCGAAAATGACCAAAGCGATGCTCGGCATCGCGCGCCGGCACGCGTCCTTCGGACAACTGGCGGCCGACGGCTGGAAGGCGTTCCGGGCGATATAATGCGGACACAATAAAAAAGGCCCGGTTGTGGGGAGATAGTTATGTGGGGAGTGATAACAGAAGGGAGTGCTAACGAGATGCAAGACAATGTGCAAATGGCAGGTCCCGATGCCAAGCTGACGGGGCAGCCGACAAGGTTTCGTTTCGTTCTGATCGTGATGCTGTTCATCGCTATTTTCATCGGCTATCTGGACCGCGTGAACGTCTACGTCCTGGCAGCCAACGAGCCATTCCTGCTCGATATGGGCATAAAAGGCCAGCCGGTCAAAATCGGCATGATGATGACCCTGTTCATGCTGACCTATGGGTTGTCCAACGCCTTGCTGAGCCCGCTTGGGGATTGGCTGGGGCCGCGCAAGACGATGCTGTTCGGCATTGTGCTGTGGGAAATATCGCTGGTGATGGGCGGCCTCGCCGGCACGTTCAGCATGATCATCGCCTCGCGGATCCTCCTGGGTATCGGCGAAGGGTTCTATTACCCCATGCAGGTCGTATTCGTCAAGAACTGGTTTCCCGCCAAGGAGCGCGGCCGCGCCAACGCATCCTGGAATATCGGCCAGTCGGTGGCGCCGGCGGTCGCCATGCCGCTGTTCGCCTACATAATCGGCACCTACGGCTGGCGTTCGAGCTATTTCCTGTGCGTCATCCTGGGCTTGATCCCGATGTTCCTGCTGTGGTTCCATGTAACCGACACGCCGCGCGAGCATAAAAGGGTCAACGCGCTGGAACTCAAACATATCGAGGAAAGCCTGGCCAAGGAACGGCAGGACGGCACAGCGGAAAACCTCACGTTCTGGCAGCGGTCCAAGGGGTTTATCGGCGACTATAAGTTCTGGCTGCTGGTGATCGCGTTCACCTGCCATCTGTGCGTGGCCTTCGGGCTGTACACGTGGTTGCCGTCCTATCTGAAGTCGGCGCGCGGCTTCTCGTGGGCCCAGATGGGCTGGCTGTCGTCGCTGCCGTTCATCGCCGGCATCTTCGGCAAAATGATCGCCGGCTGGGCGTGCGACCGCCTGGGCCGCTGCATGCCGATTATCGCCGTGGCGTCGGCACTGTCGGGGATAACGATGTATTTCGGGGCCATCGTGGCCAACAACTACGCATCGGCGTGCATCATCGCCGTGGCGATCGGCTTCATCGCCTTTGTCACGCCGTCGTCCTTTACCGCGCTGCAGAACTTGTTTTCGGTAAGGTCGTTGGGGACGGTCACCGGCCTGATGAACGGGATCTCGCAGGGCTTGGCGGCGCTGGCCCCGATGGTAACCGGCTATTTCATCGGCACTTCGCTCGGCTATACGGGCGGGTTATTCTTCCTGGTGGCTTTGGGCTTCGTGGGCGCGATTTCCGCCGGCATTCTGACCTTTACTTCCAAGGCGTGA
>JARKPR010000001.1 GCA_029975165.1 Selenomonadales bacterium | reverse complement strand
CCCGCCTTCATGACCAGCCGAACGTTAGCGAGCGCTTTGATATCGGCCAGAGGGTCGCCGGCCACCGCCACGATATCGGCGTACTTGCCCGGCGCCAGACTGCCGGCCCGCTCCTCCAGCCCGCAAACCAGCGCCCCGTGCAGCGTCGCAGCCCGCAGCGCCGCCACCGGCGTGGCGCCGGCAGCGACGATATACTCCAGCTCGTGGACCAGTCCCCCATGCGCCCCGTCGGTGCCCACCGCGTACTTCACGCCGCTGGCGACGATCGCGGCCAGCCGCTCGCGGACCTCGCCGCTTTGCTGGCGAAAGGCCTCCCGCCGCTGGGCGTCCAGCGTCGGCTTGGCGGCGAGGAACTCGCCGGGGGTCAGCACCAGCCAGGACGGCGACGCCTTCAGCAGGGCGATTTCGGCGTCGGTCAGGAAATAGCCGTGCTCGATAGAGTCGATGCCCGCCTCCAGGCAGAGGGCGAACCCCGGCCCGCCGATGCAGTGCACCGCCGTCTTCACGCCGGCGCGGCGGGCTTCCTCGGCCAGGGCGAACACTTCCTCGCGCGACGGGAAGCAGGTGATGCGCCCGTTGGTTTTCGTCGTCCCGGTAGCGTAAAATTTCAGCAGGTCGGCGCCGTTTTTGAGGTTCTCCCGCGCCGCGTCCCGCCACGCCGCCATGCCGTCGAACGGCAGGCCGACGAACCCGTGGCCGTGGCTGGCCCGTATCCCCCGCGTGGCCACGACGAGCCTGGGCCCCGGCAGCCGTCCTTCGGCCACCGCCTTGCGGCAGGCCGCGTCGAGGAAGAAGCGGTCGCCCATGCAGCGGGAGGTCGTCACTCCGGAGCGCATGTCGGCCGCCAACGTCTTGACCGCCCGCAGCGTCAGCTCGCACTCGCTGTCGTTCATTTTGGCCAGGTAATTGTCCAGCGTCACGTCGAGCGACAGGTGGTTGTGGCAGTCAATCAGGCCGGGGACGAGGGTGTTATCCCCGCAGTCGAGCACCGTCGCGTCGCCGGCGGCGGCCGCGAGGTCCTGCTTCGTCCCTACGGCGGCGACCAGGCCGCCCTCGACCAGCACGGCGCCGCCCTTTAGCGGCGGGGCGCCGGCTTCGGCCACCAATAAACCGCCGCAGACAAGTTTGCGCTCTTTCATTATCGTCATCCCTTTAGCGTAGTTGTCATTACTCGGCAGAGGCCGCCTTGCGGGACTGGCGCCATTTGTGGATGAACGGCCAGGACAGCGACACCACTCCGAACAGGAAGAACATGACCGCGATCGGCCGCGTGAATACCAGCAGGATGTTGCCGTGGAACATGATCAGCGATTGCTGCAGCGCCTGTTCGAGCATCGGCCCGAGGATGAGCCCCAGGGCGACCGGCGACAGCGGCAGGTCGTTCTTGACCATGATGTAGCCGATCAGGCCGGCGATGAACATTACCCACACGTCGAACATCGTCGTGTCGCAGGCGTACGAGCCGATGACCGTCATCACTACCACCATCGGCGCCAGCGCGCTGCGCGGCGTTTTGACCACCGAGCAGGCCCCCTTGCAGAACGCCAGCCCGAGGAAGTACATCATTATCTGGATGAACATGAAGCCGACCAGCATCGTGTAGGTGACGTCGGCGTGCTTGGTGAACAGGTTGGGGCCGGGGCGCAGGCCGTGGATGTAAAGGGCGCCGAGGAAGATCGCCGCCGGGGCGCTGCCCGGGATGCTGAGCGTCAAAAGCGGGATGAGCGATCCGCCGGTGACGCCGTTGTTGCCCGCCTCCGAGGCGATGATGCCTTCCCACGAGCCTTTGCCGAACTTCTCCGGCTCCTTGGACGCCCGTTTCGCCTCGTTATAGCACAGGAAGGAGCCGATATCCGGCCCGGCCGCCGGGATGATGCCGATGCAGATGCCGATTATCGCCGACTTGAGCGTCAGCCACCAGTGTTTGGCGAGGTCTTTCGCCTTGATCGCCATCGACCCGACCGTCGGGCAGACGGTGTTTTTCGCCCCGCCCTCGATCATCAGGAAGATTTCCGGCAGCGAGAAGATGCCGATCAGCACCGGCACAAGCGGCACGCCGCCGATCATCTCGTGCAGGCCGTAAGTGAAGCGGGGGAAGCCTTCCACCGGGTCCTGGCCGACCGTGGCGAGTATCAGGCTCAAGAACCCCACCAGCACGCCCTTGACCATATTTTCCGCCGTCAGCATGCACACGACGCTCAGGCCGAAAAAGGCCAGCATCATCGTCTCCGGCGGCCCTACCTTAAGGGCGAAGATCGCCAGCACCGGCGCCCCCAGCAGCAGGGCAATCGAGCTTAAAAAGCCGCCCATTGCCGATCCGTAGGTCGACAAATGCAGCGCTATCCCGGCCTTACCCTGCTTGGTAAGCTGAAACCCGTCAAAGGTCGTCGGCATTGACGCCGGCGTCCCCGGGATGCCCAGCAGCACGGCCGACACCGATCCGCCGTAGATCGCGCCGCAGTAGATGCCGCTTAAGAGCAGCAGCGCCGCCTGGGGGGTCAGGAAGTATGAAACAGGCACGAATACCGCCACGCCCATGGTGGCCGTAAAACCGGGGAGAGCGCCGAACACGATGCCGATGAACGTGCCGGCGATGGCCACCGCCAGGTTCATCGGCTCGAAAAAGTTAGTGAAGCCTAAGAGAATATAATCCCACATATCCTTCTCCCCCTAAAGCCCCAGAAATTCGAGCAGCGTACCCGGGGGCAGCGACACGAATAACAAGTTGGTAAACAAGACGTACAAGGCCACAGCGACAAGCGCCGGTACGCCGATAAGAACCGGTTTGTTCCGCATGCCGAGATATGCCATGGCCACGATGCCGAAAATAATCGTCGCCAGCAGATAGCCGAGATATTCGATGCTCAGGATATGGGCGAAGATTATGACGGTAAGCACCGCAACCTGCCTGTTGAGCACGAACGGTGGCTTGTCACTCTTCTGTCTGGCTTTACGCATCGCCTGGAAGAAAATGACCATCGTCAGTACGGCCGCGCACCCCAGCAGGATCCGCGGATAGAATTGCGCCTGCGGCGGGGTGTCGGCGGCGTCCAGCCACAGCTTTATCTCGCCTATGAACAGCACGATCGCGATGAGGGCGTCTGCGGGAATGATCCGCAATAATGCATTAATGGTTATTACCCCCTTCGAAGCACTTGGATGCTTCCGCCGGTAAGGACGGGTCCCGGCGCCGCCGGGACCCCGTCCGCGGCACTAGTGACTTACGGTTACTGCGGCTTGATTCCCAGGTCGTTGATGAGGTTCTTGTACACTTCGAAGTCCTTCTTGTAGAATTCGCCGAATTGCTTGTAGTCCATGAACTTCGGCTCCAGGCCGGCCTTCTTGGCTTCTTCTTGCCAGCC
>JARKPR010000087.1 GCA_029975165.1 Selenomonadales bacterium | reverse complement strand
GAAAGTCCCACATGACCGCTGTCGGTCATGTCTGCCGCAAAATGACTTCCATCATTTTTGCTGTTCTTCGGGACAACGCTCCTTATCTCCCGGCCATGTAACGTTCCTTCCCACTTGACTTTTTATAGCCGGTCTTAATATTTTTAAATATCGTGTTGTATTTTATCGTACCATACGGGCGGGCGATAAGACAATCGAATAGTCGGCAGGGTGCCGGTTTGTCGATTTTTGTTGGAAAATTCCTCTATTTATAGTAGAATTATGGTATAAGCTGCCAATTGCCTTCGTGAGGTTGCGTATGCTTTGCATGGCGGGAGGTGGCGGGGACATGCAGGACGAACTGCTGGGTTGCTTAGCGCGGGTGTGGCCCTATGTCGGCGAGGTGCTGACAAGCGATGTGTCGGTAACGTTGACCGACCGGGAAAAGTTCATCTTCGCCAAACCGGGGAAGAAGCTCGATCTGAGGATCAAGGCCAGCGACCACTTGAAGCCGGGGAGCGCCGTCGTCCGGGCGATGGCGGAAAAGAGGCGCGTGGTGGTGAGAGCCGACAAATCGCTGTTCGGCGTGCCTTATATCGCGGTGGCCATCCCGCTTTTCGACGCCCGGAACGAGGTTGTCGGCGCGGCCTCGGTGCAGAAAATCTCGGCCCAGGCCGAGGAGATCGCCGCCACCAGCCGGGCGCTGTCGCAGGCGACGAAGGAGTCGTACGCCTGCATCTGCGAGACCGACCAGGTTTTAAATCTTATCAAGGCGATTTCTTCCCAGACCAATCTGCTGGGCCTCAACGCCGCCATCGAGTCGGCGCGCGTCGGCGAACACGGGCGAGGCTTCGGCGTGGTGGCCGAGGAGATCCGCAAGCTGGCGGCCAGCAGCGCCGAATCGATCAAGAAGATCGAGGCGGTCATCAAGGATATCCAGGCCGACAGCGGCGGCACGTCCAAACAGGTGGAGCAGATTGGCGGTATCATGGCCCAGATCGCCGACGCCATTACCCACATCGCCGGAACGGTGCAGCAGACAAGCCAGCTTGCCCGGCAGCTCGACACTCTGGCCGACAGCTTGAGCGCGGAGGACCGCTGACGCCGCGGGCGGCGGCCGCCCATAAGAAAGACCCGGACGCTTGAAGGTCGGGTCTTGGTCGGGAAAAACTATAGGGCGGAACCGCTTTCGGCCGCTTTGGCCCGCTTCGGGGCCAGCGACGCCGGCATTTTTCTCTGCGTGGTCTGCATCGTGTAGAGGGACAGCGCTTTCTGCAGCCTGATCTGGTCGACGCTGAGCGGCGTGTTTACCCCTTCCGGGGCCAAAACCGGCGGCTGCAGTTCGTAGACCGGCACGATCGTCCCGTCGACGAAGCGGTATGCGGACACCTCTTTTTCGAGGACGAAGTTGCACTCCAGCATGAATTCGCGGCAGACGTCGTCGCGCTGGTATTTGCCGGCGGCGTATTCGACGATGTCGAACACTTCGTGCCATTTGGCCGTCATGAAGTGGCGCTTGTAGAGCATGATCAGCCGTTTGGGGTCGCGGGGGAACTCGTCGCCCGGCCTCTTCAGCGCGTAGAGCCAGATTTTGTACAGCAGGTCGGTTTGCATGGCGACGGTTCCGTTGTGCCCCGCCGGCGCGGCGAGGCTGGACAGGAAATAGTTGAAGAACGCGTTCCACAGTCCTATGCGCAGATCGTCGTTCATATTTTCGATCTGCATTTCCGGGATGGTTTTCAAGCCGTGCCGCTGCGAAAAAAACATTTTTCTTCTCCAAACTTAGAGTGAAAAAGTATAAATTATTTCGACATTTTTACCAGTTTTCCTCTTTTCGGAAGAAGTTTCGTTGAATAACAGGTTTTTTTCGGCGGCCGCGGGAGAAAGACAGGATCCGCGAAGCGCAAAAATTTGCTACGGAGGGGTGGTATTCATGACGGTAAGCCTAGTCCTGGTCGGCATCAACGAGTCGGCAGCCCAAGAACTGGAGAATGTGGTCACCGATACGCTGGGCAACATGGTGACGACGAAGAAGGCCCTCCTCAAGGACTACGCCGACATCCCCGGCGATATGTACGTCGGCTACATAAACCGCGAGCAGGAGCTCGTCGGCAGGCTGGGAGCCGAGAAGGTGGCCTCGCTGGAGATGCGCCCGCCCATCCAGTTCTTCGTCCGCATCGCCCGCCTGCCGGCGGGCGGGAATGTCGTGGTCTTCAATAACAGCCAGGCCGGCGCGGAGGTTACCCTGAAATTCTTGCACAGCTATCAGCTCGACCACGTCAGCTACGAGGTCGTTGCCTTCGAGGAGATCCCCGCGAACGTGGCGAGGGAGAAGCTGGCCGCCGCCAGCTATATCATCGGCAACGAGGGCTTCGTCGCTCCGGGCAGGACGTTATACGCAAAATACGGCGACTGCCTGCGGCCCGACGTGACGGTGATCGCCAGCCCGCCCCGGGAGGCGACGTCCGCTTCGCTCAGCCGGATGGCGAAAAAGGTCATCCTGTTCGCCCAGAGCCGGGATATTGAACAGGTCCTTATGCGTCAGGCCCAGCGGATAAACGATTCGGTCAACCAGATCGCGGCCACGGTCGAGGAGCTGAACGCCTCTCAGGCGGAGCTGGCGGCGACGATGGTGTCGGTGGGTAAGATTTCCGACCAGGCTTCGCAGGATGCGCACAATACCCACGCCATTCTCGACGCCATCCAGCAAATCGCCCGCCAGACGAACCTCCTCGGACTCAACGCCGCCATCGAGGCGGCACGGGCCGGCGACCAAGGCCGCGGCTTCGCAGTAGTCGCCGACGAGGTGCGCAAGCTTTCCATCCAAAGCACCGCTTCGGTAAAGGACATCGACGACCTGCTCAGCCAGATGAAGGCGTCGCTGGAGCAGGTGGTCGGCAACGCCAGGCAGACGGCGACGATCACCCAGGAGCAGGCCAACGCCACCCGGACGATCACCGCCATGATCGCCGAGCTGCAGCACATCAGCGAGGAGATGTTCCATTCGACCCTGGACAAGTAGAGGGGCCGGACGGGTCTTCGTTGCGGCGCCGCGCCCCGGGGATGCGCCGAATAATAATCCCCCGGCGTAGCCGGGGGATTCAGGCCCTATCTTATAAAGTTTGTGTATGTCTTGGATTCCGTCGGCACAGGGTCTACTCTCGCCTTGCCAGCTGCCAATACTTGTAACAGCCAGGCCATATTCCTGCCTAAAATTCTCATAATCTGATTTCCTTCTTCGTCTTTTACGGCTTCCCCAGGATCCCGGCCGTAAATTATGTTCCAATAATTCGCTGTTGCAATAATCATTCCGGAATATAAGAGATAATGATTAAGCGCATCGAAAGCCGACGTACCGCCTGATCTCCTTAAAGCGACCACCGCCGCGCCGATTTTGTTGCGCAACATATAATTGTTGCTTGAGGTGACATAAAATGCCCTATCTAAGAAGGATTTCAATGTTCCGGAGATGCCGGCGTAATGTACCGGTGACCCCAATAATATTCCGTCGGCTTCTTTCATCTTGTGAATCCAGTCGTTTACTTCATCATTAATTACGCAACGTTCATTTTTGTTTTTCCGGCATGCCCCGCATTCCATACAGCCGCGTATATTTTTATTGCCCACATTAATGATTGCAAATTCTATTCCTGCCTTGACGATCTCTCCGCCGGTGACTTTAAGCGCATGTTGCGTGTTGCCATCCTTGCGGGGACTGCCGTTAAAAGCGACGACTTTCATTTCATCCCTCTTCCCAAGTCACAACGGGCGATCTGACCCGCCTTCATGACCAGCCGAACGTTAGCGAGCGCTTTGATATCGGCCAGAGGGTCGCCGGCCACCGCCACGATATCGGCGTACTTGCCCGGCGCCAGACTGCCGGCCCGCTCCTCCAGCCCGCAAACCAGCGCCCCGTGC
>JARKPR010000077.1 GCA_029975165.1 Selenomonadales bacterium | reverse complement strand
GAGCGGGCCGGCGCCGGCGATGGCGGCGAAATGATGACCGAATAAGACCCATTTGTTGGTCGGCACATACTCGCGCCCGTCGTTGCAGCGGTGGGCCGGCGTGACGTTGGCGTCGTTGAGCATGAGCACTTTGGTGGCGATGAACGCGCCGTAGTAGCGATAGGCAAGTACGAAGGCGCATGCCGCCACGATGAGCAGCCAGATGGAATTCATGTTTTTTCCTCCTTTGTAATAACGGTCATTACCGGGGGAAAAACAGGTCCGTTCCTCACCTCCTTGTCGAGCATAATCAGGGGGTGGAGAGCGAAGATTCCATCGATTCCGGCCGCGGCGGCATGGGTTGGGCGGCAGCGCCTTTCCGCGTACGATTATTTCGTATTTTTCTCCATTAATTAGTATAAACCTTTCCTTTGTCAAAGGGCAATATTTTTGCCGCCAATTGCATATTATGGCAGTTTAATGGCACTTTTTCCGCTGCCAGCGGAAAACAGGCCGGACATGAAAAGGTCCGCGCCTGCGGCGCGGACCTTTCGATACTGCTTGCTATTAGCTGGGGATGTTGGGCTGGGTTTCGCCGAACTGGCATACCGCCGGTACGTCGGTGTTCATGCCTTCCGGTTTGGGGGTCTTGAAGAGGCGCGCCCAAACCCGGATGGAATCCAGGAGGATGATGACGACCATGACGATGAGGATGATGCTCAGGCCGGCCATCAGGTTGCCGTTGAAGTTGTTCATCTTGAGGTAGTTGCCCACGTTCAGGGCACCGGCCAGGATTACGGTGACGGACAGGAAGGCCAGCGGCACGATGGTGATGAGGGAGTAGGCTTTATTGGTGGCCAGCTTGAGGATGATGGTCGTGCCGAGAGCGAGGGCGATGACGGCCAGCAGCTGGTTGGCGACGCCGAACATCGGCCAGATGGTGCCGACTTCGCCGCTGTAGAGGAGGTAGCCCCAGCTGAAGCTGACGACGGCGCCGGTGAAGAAGATGCCGGGCCACCAGCCGGTTTCCTTGAGGGGCGGATAGACGTAGGTGCCGAGGACGTCCTGGAGGATGTAGCGGCCGACGCGGGTGCCGGCGTCGATGGTGGTGAGGATGAACAGGGCCTCGAACATGAGCGCGAACTGGTACCAGTAGCTCATGAGGCTCTTCATGCCGCCGATGCTGGAGAAGATGTGGGCCATGCCGACGGCCAGGGAGACGGCGCCGCCGGGGCGGTGCATGACCTGGATGCCGACGAGCTGTTCGAGCTGATGGATCTCGACTTGCGGGAAGATGGCCTGCACTTTGGCGTAGACGGGCGCCAGGGTGTTGATGGCGAAGAAATCGCCGGGGTACATGACGACGGCCGAGATGAGGGCCATGACGGCTACGAAGCCTTCGACAAGCATGCTGCCGTAGCCGATGAACATGGCCTGGCTCTCGAGTTCAAGCATCTTGGGCGTGGTGCCCGAGCTGATGAGGGAGTGGAAGCCGGAGATGGCGCCACAGGCGATGGTGATGAAGACGAACGGCCATACGGGGCCGGGGATGATCGGGCCGCCGCCGGCGGTGAAGGCGGTGGTCATCGGCATGTTGACGGTCGGCTGGACGATGAGGATGCCGAGGGCCAGGGCCAGCACGGTGCCGATCTTCATGTAGGAGCTGAGGTAGTCGCGCGGGGCCAGGAGCAGCCACACCGGCAGAACGGCGGCGATGAAGCCGTAGACCGGCAGGGCGATCGAGACTTGCTCGCGGGTAAGGGTGAATATGCCGGACAGTCCGCCCCACGCCTGGCCGGGCATTACCCAGTGGCCGGCGAAGACGGCGCCGAGGACGAGCAGGAAGCCGACGATGGAGCCGGAACGGATCGCCCCCGGGGCGATCTTGAACATGTACAGGCCGATGACG
>JARKPR010000076.1 GCA_029975165.1 Selenomonadales bacterium | reverse complement strand
CGTCATCGGCCTGTACATGTTCAAGATCGCCCCGGGGGCGATCCGTTCCGGCTCCATCGTCGGCTTCCTGCTCGTCCTCGGCGCCGTCTTCGCCGGCCACTGGGTAATGCCCGGCCAGGCGTGGGGCGGACTGTCCGGCATGTTCACCCTCAGCCGCGAACAGGTCGCCGTCGCCCTGCCGGTCTACGGCTTCGTCGCCGCCGTCCTGCCGGTGTGGCTGCTCCTGGCCCCGCGCGACTACCTCAGCTCCTACATGAAGATCGGCACCGTGCTGGCCCTGGCCCTCGGCATCCTCATCGTCCAGCCGGCCGTCAACATGCCGATGACCACGCTTTATACCGCCGGCGGCGGCCCGATCATCCCCGGCCCCGTATGGCCGTATGTGTTCATCACCATCGCCTGCGGCGCCATTTCCGGCTTCCACTCCCTCATCAGCTCGGGCACCACGCCCAAGATGCTTGAACTCGAGAGCCAGGCCATGTTCATCGGCTTCGGCAGCATGCTTGTCGAAGGCTTCGTAGGCGTCATGGCCCTCATCTCGGCCGTCGTCATGTACCCCGGCGACTTCTTCGCCATCAACACCCTGGCGCCCGTCTACGCCAAAGTCCAGACCATCTTCCCGCCGGTCGAGATCCATCAGCTCGAACAGCTCGTCGGCATCCAGGTCATGCACCGTCCCGGCGGCGCCGTCTCCCTGGCCGTCGGCATGGCCCACATCTTCGCCAGCATCGGCGGCATGAAGAGCCTCATGAGCTACTGGTACCAGTTCGCGCTCATGTTCGAGGCCCTGTTCATCCTCACCACCATCGACGCCGGCACCCGCGTCGGCCGTTACATCCTCCAGGACGTCCTCGGCACCTACATTTACCCGCCCCTCAAGGAAACCGGCTGGTGGCCCGGCATCTTCTTCACCGGCGCCGTCATCAGCTTCGCCTGGGGCTACCTCCTCTACAGCGGCGACGTAGCCACCATCTGGCCGATGTTCGGCGTCGCCAACCAGCTCC
>JARKPR010000064.1 GCA_029975165.1 Selenomonadales bacterium | reverse complement strand
GATGGTAATGCCGGGCGACAACATCCAGATGAACATCGCCCTGATCACGCCGATAGCGATCGAGGAAGGGCTGCGGTTCGCGATCCGCGAGGGCGGCCGCACGGTCGGCGCCGGCGTCGTTACCGCGATCAGCGAGTAAGTCCCTGTACTGAGATTCGGGCGGGGCGGCACCGCCGCCCCGGCCCGGATATGGCTTTTTAATGTGATAAAGGTTTTTTCTTCGGCGATGAGACGGGATGTTGCCCGCGCCGCGGGGAAACTCCCGTTGAGAAGTGTCCGTTCACGAAACCGGGCGATAAGGAGGCAATACAATGGCTAAGCAACAGAAAATCAGGATCCGCCTTAAGGCATACGATCACAAGGCGCTGGACGCCAGCGCGGCCAAAATCGTCGATACCGCCAAACGTACCGGCGCGATGGTTTCCGGGCCCATCCCGCTTCCCACCGAGAAAAATATTTTCACGATCTTGCGTTCACCCCATGTCAATAAGGATTCCCGCGAGCAGTTCGAGATGCGGACCCATAAGCGCCTTATTGATATCGTCGAGCCGACCCCGAAAACGGTTGACGCGCTGATGCGCCTCGACCTGCCGGCGGGCGTGGACATCGAGATCAAGCTGTAGGGGGGTGGCATAAATGGCTAAAGGAATTTTAGGCAAGAAACTTGGTATGACGCAGATCTTCACCGAGAAGGGCGAGGTTATCCCGGTAACGGTCGTGGAGGCCGGCGCCAGCGTCGTACTTCAGAATAAGACGGTTGAGAGCGACGGCTACAATGCGGTGCAGTTGGGTTTCGGCACTGTTAAGGATAAGCATGTCACCAAGCCGATGAAGGGTCATTTCGCCAAATCCGGCGCCAAGCCGGTCAGGTTCATCCGCGAGCTGCGCCTGCCGGCGGCGCCCGAGTACAAGGTCGGCGAGACGGTCGGCGTGGACGTGTTCAGCGAGGGCGAAATCATCGATGTGACCGGCACTTCCAAGGGCAAAGGCTTCGCCGGCGGCATCAAGCGCCACAATTTCAAGCGCGGCCCCATGGGCCACGGTTCCAAGTCCCACCGCGAGCCGGGCACGATCGGTACCCGGACGAGCGGCGGCGGCGGCAAGGTTTTCAAGGGCAAGAAGCTCCCCGGCCGTATGGGCGGCCACAGGGTTACCGTGCAGCGCCTCAGGGTCGCTAGAGTCGACACGGCCCGCAATCTGATCCTGATCAAGGGCGCCGTCCCCGGCCCGCGGGGCAGCTACGTTGTCATCAGGGACACGGTAAAACCGGGTAAATAACCGCAACCGGTGACGCGAAAGGAGGACGTAAGTTATGCCGAAAGTAGCAGTTTATAACATGACCGGGGCCCAGACCGGCGAAATAGAGCTTAACGACAGCGTGTTCGGCGTTGAGGTCAACGAGGCCGTGATGCACCAGGCGGTGGTCATGCAGCTGGCCAGCCAGCGCCTCGGCACGGCGGCGACCAAGACGAGGGGCATGGTCCGCGGCGGCGGCAAGAAGCCGTGGCGCCAGAAGGGCACCGGCCGCGCCCGCGCCGGCAGCAATACTTCCCCGGTGTGGGTGGGCGGCGGCACGGTTTTCGGCCCGCAGCCCCGCAGCTACAAGTTTTCGATGCCCCGCAAGGCGCGCCGTCTGGCGATCAAGTCGGCCCTGTCGGCCAAGGTGGCGGCGGGCGAGCTGCTCGTCATGGAGGATATTGCCGTCAAGGAGCCCAAGACCAAGACGGTCATCGGCATGCTCGACAGTTTGAAGGTCGGCGACGATAAGGCCCTGATCATCGTGGCCGCCGCCGACGAGAATGTCGAGAATGTGGAGAAGTCGTCCCGCAATATCCCCGGCGTGAAGAGCATTACTTCCCAGGGGCTGAATGTCTACGATATTCTTTACCACGACAAGGTGCTGGTCACCAAAGACGCGGTCAGCAAGATTGAGGAGGTGTTGGCGTGATGGCAAACGCGCGCGACATCCTGATCCGCCCGCTTATCACCGAAAAAGCGACCGATCTGATGAAGGACAACAAGTATACTTTCGTTGTCCCGCTGACGGCCAATAAGATTGAGATCCGCCAGGCGGTCGAGCAGGTTTTCAAGGTGAAGGTGCTCGACGTCAACACCATCCGCGTGTTCGGCAAGATGAAGCGGATGGGCAAGCACGAGGGCAAGCGGCCGGACTACAAGAAGGCCATCGTCAAGCTGGCCCCCGGCCAGACCATCGAGTTCTTCGAAGGCTTATAAAGGTTGGTAAGGAGGAGCACCAATGGCAGTTAAATCCTTTAAACCCTACGCTCCGGGGCGGCGGTTCATGACGGTGGCCGGTTTCGAGGAAATCACGACCGACAGGCCGGAAAAGTCGCTTACCGAGAGACTGCATAAACACGGTGGCCGCAACCAGCAGGGCCGTTTGACCGTCCGCCACCAGGGCGGCGGCCACAAGCGCCTGTACCGGCTGATCGATTTCAAGCGCAACAAGGACGGCGTCCCGGCCAAGGTGGCGACGATCGAGTACGATCCGAACCGCTCGGCCCGCATCGCCCTGCTGAATTACGCCGACGGCGAGAAGCGCTATATCCTGGCCCCCAACGGGCTGAAGGTGGGCGATACCGTCATGAGCGGCGAAGGCGCGGATATCAAGGCGGGCAACGCGCTGCCGATGAAGGATATCCCGGTGGGCACGCTGATCCACAATATCGAGATGAAGATCGGCAAGGGCGGCCAGATGGTCCGTTCCGCCGGCACCGCCGCCCAGCTGATGGCCAAGGAAGGCGGCAACGCTCTCCTGCGCCTGCCGTCCGGCGAGCTGCGCAAGGTCCATGTGAATTGCCGGGCGACCATCGGTCAGGTGGGCAACCTGGAGCACGAGAATATCACGATCGGCAAGGCCGGCCGTTCCCGCTGGCTGGGCGTCCGCCCCGCCAACCGTGGCGTGGCGATGAACCCGATCGACCATCCGCATGGCGGCGGCGAGGGCCGTTCGCCTGTCGGCCGCAAGCACCCGGTCACGCCGTGGGGCAAGCATGCCGGCGGCGCCAAGACCCGCACGAAGAAGCCTTCGGACCGGATGATCGTAAAGAGAAGGACGAAATAACCGCATAGCGAAAGGAGGCCTGTAGGGTGTCTAGATCAGTCAAAAAAGGACCGTACGTTCACGAGAGCCTGCTGAAGAAGATAAAAGCCATGAACGCCAAGAACGAGAAGAAGGTCGTCAAGACCTGGTCGCGGGCGTCGACCATCCTGCCCAATTTCGTCGGCCATACCGTCGCTGTGCATGACGGCCGCAAGCATGTGCCGGTGTATATCACCGAGGATATGGTCGGCCATAAGCTGGGCGAGTTCGCGCCGACCCGGACTTTCCGGGGGCATAGCCGCACCGAGAAATCCACGTCGCTGAAATAGCCGACCGAGAGGGGGTTAATCATGGAAGCCAAGGCAATTGCCAAATATATCCGCATCGCGCCGCGCAAGGTCCGCATCGTCGTCGACCTCATCCGCGGCAAGAATGTGGGCGAAGCTTTCGCAATCCTTAAGCATACGCCGAAAGTCGCGTCCGAGGTGGTGGAGAAGGTGCTCAAGTCGGCGGTCGCCAACGCGGAGCACAATTACGACATGAACGCCGACAAGTTGTACGTCGCCGCCGTCTACGCCGACCAGGGCCCGACGATGAAGCGGATCCACCCGCGCTCCCGCGGCCAGGCCTTCAAGATCCTGAAGCGGTCGAGCCACGTGACGGTCGTCGTAAAAGAACGCTAAGCGCGAAGGAGGGAAAGAAGTGGGTCAAAAGGTCAATCCGCACGGACTTAGGATCGGCATCATCAAGAACTGGGACGCCAGGTGGTTCGCCGACAAGGACTACGCCAAGCTGCTCCACGAGGATGTCAAGATCCGTGAGTATGTCAAGAAGAAACTGTTTGCCGCCGGTATCTCCCGCGTGGAAATAGAGCGTGCCGCCAACCGCGTGAAGGTCACGATCCATACCGCCAAGCCGGGGATGGTTATCGGCCGCGGCGGCACGGGCATCGAGGAGCTCAAGCGGGGCCTGAAGGAGCTGGCCGGCAAGGTCATCGACGTCAATATCGCCGAGATCAAGCAGGCTGAGCTGGATGCCACGCTGGTGGCGGAGAATATCGCCGCCCAGCTGGTAAAGCGCATCGCTTTCCGCCGGGCGATGAAGCAGTCGGTGGGCCGCACGATGCGCATGGGCGCCAAGGGCATCAAGGTGATGGTTGGCGGCCGCCTGGGCGGCGCCGAGATCGCCCGCACGGAGAGCTACCGCGAGGGCAGCATTCCGCTGCATACGCTGCGGGCCGACATCGATTACGGCACCGCCGAAGCCCACACGACTTACGGCCGCATCGGTGTGAAGGTGTGGATTTATAAGGGCGAGGTGCTGCCGCAGGCGCCGAAGGTGGGCGCGGCCGGCGAGGCCAGGGCGGAGGAAAGACCCGAACCCCGGCGCGAAAGGCGTGCCCCGCGCAAGGACGCCGCTGTCGCCGCTGAAGGGAGCGATAAGTAATGCTGTTGCCGAAAAGAGTTAAGCACCGCAAGCAGTTCCGCGGCCGCATGACCGGCAAGGCGAACAAGGGCAACACGATCAGCCACGGCGAGTATGGCCTGGCCGCGCTCGAGCCGGCCTGGATCACCAACCGCCAGATCGAGGCGGCCCGTATCGCCATGACGCGTTATATCAAACGCGGCGGTCAGGTGTGGATCAAGATATTCCCCGATAAGCCGATAACCGCCAAGCCGGCCGAGACCCGCATGGGCAGCGGCAAGGGCTCGCCCGAGTACTGGGTGGCGGTGGTCAAGCCGGGCCGCATCATGTTCGAGTTGGCCGGGGTGCCGGAGGACCAGGCTAAAGAGGCCTTGCGTCTGGCTGCCCACAAGCTTCCCATCAGGACGAAGTTCGTCAAGAAGGAAGAAGCGGGCCAAGACCATGAGGAAGTGGGTGGTGACGCGTAATGAAGGTTAAAGATGTACGTGAGATGAGCGTAACCGAGCTCGACCAGAAGCTGGTCGGCCTGAAGGATGAACTCTTCAACCTCCGCTTTCAGCACGCTACCGGCCAACTGGAGAACCCGATGCGGATCAAGGAGGTCAAAAAGACCATCGCCCGCATCAAGACGATCCAGCGCGAACGCGAATTGAAAGCCAAACAGGCGTAAAGGACCGATAGTGCGGAGAAGTGCAGTCGGAAGGAGGCTAGAAAGGTGACGGAAGAGAGAAACGAACGCAAGGTCAGGATCGGCAAGGTTGTCAGCGACAAGATGCAGAAGACGGTGGTTGTCGCCGTGGAACGCCTGGTGCGGCATACCCTGTACAATAAACCGGTGAAGACGACGACCCGGTTCAAGGCTCACGATGAGAACAACGAGAGCAAGGTCGGCGATACGGTGAAGATCATGGAGACCAGGCCGCTGTCGAAGGATAAGCGCTGGCGCGTGGTGGAGATTCTGGAGAAGGCGAAATAGGCTGTACGTTCCGCAGAAGGAGGGAAAACCGGTGATCCAACAAGAGACTATCCTCAATGTCGCCGACAACACCGGCGCCAAGCAGATTCTCTGCATCCGGGTCATGGGCGGGTCGTACCGCCGGTACGCCAATATCGGCGACGTGATCGTGGCCGCCGTCAAGGACGCCACACCCGGTGGCGTGGTCAAGAAGGGCGAAGTGGTGAAAGCGGTGGTCGTCCGTTCGCAGAAGGGTCTGCGCCGGCCGGACGGCTCCCATATAAAGTTCGACGAGAATGCGGCTGTGATCATCAAGGACGATAAGAGCCCGCGCGGTACCCGCATATTCGGGCCGGTGGCCAGGGAGCTGCGCGAGAAGGAATTCATGAAGATCATTTCGCTGGCGCCGGAAGTAATCTGAGGAGGTGGCGGAAGTGCCCGATATAGTCAAACTGCACGTGAGAAAAGGCGACACCGTCGTCATCCTGTCCGGCAAGGACAAGGGCAAGAAGGGCAAGGTTATCGAGGCCCTGCCGAAGAAAGGCAAGATTATCGTCGAGGGCGTCAATAAGGTGAAGCGGCACGCCAAGCCGACCCAGAAGACGCCGCAGGGCGGCATTCTGGTGAAGGAGGCGGCGCTGTCCTCGTCCAAGGCGATGCTTATCTGCCCGGCCTGCGACAAGCCGACCCGCATCAAGAAGACGGTTATGTCGAGCGGCATGGCGGCCCGCACTTGCAAGCATTGCGGCGAGATCATCGATAAGGATAAATAGGACGCGCGGAAAGGAGGTAACTAGCTATGGCCAGGTTGAAGGATAAATTTCTCCAGGAAGTGGCTCCGGCCATGATGGAGAAGTTCGGCTACAAGAATGTCATGGAGATTCCCCGCCTCGAGAAAGTCGTCATCAACATGGGCGTCGGCGAAGCGGTCGGCAATCCGAAGGTGCTCGATGCGGCCGTGGGCGATCTGATGATGATCGTCGGCCAGCGGCCGGTGGTGACGCGGGCCAAGAAGTCGATCGCCGCGTTCAAGATCAGGCAGGGTATGGCGATAGGGACGAAGGTTACCCTGCGCGGCGAACGGATGTATCAGTTTCTCGATAAACTGTTCAATGTCGCCCTGCCGCGCGTGCGCGATTTCCGCGGGGTAAGCCCGAAGGCGTTCGACGGTCGCGGCAATTATACCATGGGGGTCAAGGAGCAGCTCATTTTCCCGGAGATCGATTATGACAAGGTCGACAAGATCCGGGGGATGGATATCATCATCGTGACGACCGCCAAGACGGATGAAGAGGCTCGCGAGCTTCTGAAGCTGATGGGGATGCCGTTTAGCGCTGCATAAAAGGAGGGAAAGCTGTGGCCAAGAAGGCGCTGATTGAAAAGTGGAAACGCGAGCCGAAGTTTTCGGTGCGCAAGTATAACAGGTGCAAGATTTGCGGCCGTCCGCACGGGTATTTGCGCAAGTTCGAGCTGTGCCGGATTTGTTTCCGCAAGCTCAGCTACCAGGGCGCTGTTCCCGGTGTGACGAAGGCCAGTTGGTAAGAAGCAACCGAAGGGGGGTTTAAAGCATGGTTATGACCGATCCGATTGCCGATATGCTTACGCGTATCCGCAATGCCAACTCGGTTTATCACGATAAAGTGGAGATCCCGGGGTCGAAGATCAAGCAGGCGATCGTGGAGATTCTGAAGCTCGAAGGGTTTGTCAAGGATTACGAGGTTATCTCCGACAGCAAGCAGGGCATGCTGCGGGTGGCCCTGAAGTACGGCGCCAACCGCGAGAAGGTTATCACCGGTATTAAGCGGATTTCCAAGCCCGGCCTGAGGGTTTACGCGAAGAGCGATCAGTTGCCGCGGGTTTTGGGCGGCCTTGGCATCGCCATTATTTCGACTTCCAAGGGCATCATGAGCGATAAGCAGGCCCGCAAGGAAGGCCTCGGCGGCGAAGTTATCGCTTACGTGTGGTAAGTTTTGCGAACTAGGAGGTGCACATATGTCGAGAATCGGTAGGATGCCAATCGCCGTTCCGGCCGGCGTGACCGTCGAGCTTGACGGCAACGTGGTGACGGTCAAGGGGCCGAAAGGCGAGCTGACCCGCACGATACCGAAGGATATGATCGTCGAAGTCGGCGAAGGGGTCGTGAATGTCAACCGGCCTTCGGAGGAGAAGACCCACAAGTCGCTGCACGGGCTGACCCGGACGCTGGTGGCCAATATGGTGACCGGCGTGACCCAGGGCTTCACCCGTTCGCTGGAGATCGCCGGCGTGGGCTACCGGGCCACCAAGGCGGGCACGAAGCTCAATCTGACGCTGGGTTTTTCCCATCCGGTGGAGGTCAATCCGCCGCAGGGCATAACGATCGATGTTCCGGCTCCGAATAAGATCGTGGTTTCCGGCATCGATAAAGAGGCGGTGGGCGCTCTTGCCGCCAAGATCCGCTCGTTCCGCGAGCCTGAGCCTTACAAGGGCAAGGGGATCAGGTACGAGGGCGAAGTTATCCGCCGCAAGGTCGGCAAGGCCGGCGCCAAAGGCAAGAAGTAGGCTTACGGAAAGGAGTGAGGGATCTTGCTGCTTAAGCAGTCCAAGAACGAATCGAGGAAGAAGCGGCATGTCAGGATGCGCAGGAAGCTGGCCGGCACGGCCGAAAGACCGCGTCTGAATGTTTTCCGCAGCCTGAACCATATATACGCCCAGATCATCGATGACGAGCAGGGCGCTACGCTGGCGGCGGCCAGTTCGATGGATAAGGAGCTCGGCCTTGAGTACGGCGGCAACGCGGCTGCAGCCAAGGCGGTGGGCGAGGCTATCGCCAAGCGGGCCATGGAGAAGGGGATCAAGACGGTGGTTTTCGACCGCGGCGGTTATATTTATCACGGCCGGGTGGCGGCTCTGGCCGCGGCGGCACGGGAAGCGGGCCTCGAATTTTAGGCAGAAGGAGGGACATGAATGGCCAGAATTGATTACGCGAGTCTCGACCTGAAAGAAAAAGTCGTGTTCATAAACCGGGTCGCCAAGGTTGTTAAAGGCGGCCGGCGTTTCTCTTTCAGCGCGCTGGTGGTTGTCGGCGACGGCAACGGCCATGTGGGCGCCGGCCTGGGCAAGGCTGCCGAGGTGCCGGAGGCTATCCGCAAGGGTATCGAGGACGCGAAGAAGAATCTTATCAAGGTGCCCCTCGTCGGCACGACGATCACCCATGAGACGGTGGGGGTTTTCGGCGCCGGCAAGGTTCTCCTGAAGCCGGCTTCGGAAGGCACCGGCGTTATCGCCGGCGGCCCTGTCCGCGCAGTGCTGGAGTTGGCGGGGATCCGCGACATCCTGACGAAGTCGCTCGGTTCGGCGAACGCCAACAATGCCGTGCGGGCCACGCTCAAGGGGCTCGAGCAGCTCAAACGCGCCGAGCAGGTCGCCCAGCTTCGGGGCAAGACGGTACAGGAACTTCTGGGCTAAGGAGGAAAGGCCATGGCTAAGTTGAAAATTACTCTCGTCCGCAGCCTGATTGGCCGCCAGGAGGACCAGCGCGCTACCGTGAAGGCGCTCGGCCTGGGCAAAACCAACAGCTCGGTTACGCAGGATGATTCGCCCGCCATCCGCGGGATGATCCGCAAGGTCAGTCATCTTGTCAAGGTGGAAGAGGTCCAAGATTAGTCGAGGAGGTGTTGCCGAATGAAATTGCACGATCTAGCTCCGGCTCCCGGCGCGAAGAAGGTACGTACACGGGTCGGCAGGGGTCTCGGTTCGGGTCTCGGCAAGACGGCCGGCAAAGGCCATAAGGGCCAGAACGCCCGTGCCGGCGGCGGCGTCCGCCCCGGATTCGAAGGCGGCCAGATGCCGATCTATCGCCGGCTGCCCAAACGCGGTTTTTATAATAAATTTGGCAAGGAGTATACCGAGGTCAACGTGCGGGAGCTCAACCGCTTCGAGAACGGCACCGTGGTGGATCCCGTTCTGTTGGTGGAAGCCGGCGTCATCAAGAATGTCCGCGACGGCATCCGCATCCTTGGCACCGGGGAACTGGAAAAGTCTCTGACGGTTAAAGCCAACGGCTTTACCAAGTCCGCGATGGAAAAAATCCAGGCCGCCGGCGGCAAAGTCGAGGTGATCTAGGTGCTTTCGGCCCTATCTAATGTGTTAAAGATTCCCGAGCTCAGGCAGAAGGTAGCGTTCACTCTGGGGATGTTCCTGATATTCCGGGCCGGCACTCATATCCCCGTGCCCGGCGTGGACGCTACGGTGATCGAACAGCTCTTCAACCAGGGCAATCTGTTCGGTCTGCTCGACCTGTTCTCGGGGGGCGCGTTAAGCAAGTTTTCTGTATTTGCGATGAGTATCACCCCGTATATCAATTCTTCGATTATCATGCAGCTTTTGACGGTGGTTGTGCCGACGTTCGAGCGGTGGGCCAAAGAGGGCGACGAGGGCCGCAAGAAGATTACCCAGATTACCCGCTACGGCACGGTGCTGCTGGGTTTCGTCCAGGCGATCGGCATGGCGTTCGGCCTGAAGATGGCCATCCTCAATCCCAGTGCCGGTTCGATCATCCTGATCGCTCTGACGCTGACCGCCGGCACTACGTTTTTGATGTGGCTCGGCGAGCAGATTACCGAGAAGGGGATCGGCAACGGTATTTCGCTGATCATTTTCGCCGGCATCGTTTCCCGCCTGCCTGACGGTCTGAACGTCATTTACCAGTATTTGCAGGCCGGCACGATCAACTACTTCAATCTTGGGCTGTTCATCGTCATCGCGGTGGCGATGATCGTGTTCGTCATCATCATCCAGCAGGGCCAGCGCAAGATCCCCGTGCAGTATGCGAAGCGGGTGGTCGGGCGCAAGATGTATGGCGGCCATTCTACCCATATCCCGCTGAAGGTCAATCAGGCCGGTGTTATTCCGATTATCTTTGCGTCATCCGTGCTGATGTTCCCGATAACCATCGCCCAGTTTATCGATGTGGCCTGGGTGAAAACGGTGGCAGAGTGGTTCGCGTGGGGAACGATCCTGAACACTTCGCTTTACGCGGTGCTCATTATCTTTTTCACGTATTTCTACACTGCGGTTACGTTGAACATATCGGATATGGCAGAGAATATGAAAAAATACGGCGGCTTCATTCCCGGCCTCCGTCCGGGTAAACCGACCGCCGATTATCTAGATCGCGTCATGACCAGGATCACGCTTGCCGGAGCCATCTTCCTCGCTTTTATCGCCATCCTGCCTAATATCGTGGTCTGGGCGACGAATATCCAGGGGGTTTATTTCGGTGGCACCGCCCTCCTGATTGTCGTCGGCGTGGCGCTCGACACCATGAAGCAAATTGAGGCGCTCATTCTGATGCGCCATTATCAGGGCTTCATGAAGTAGGAGGTGGGTGCGTGTATATCCTGCTCATGGGGCCGCCCGGGGCCGGGAAGGGCACTCAGGCGGCATTGCTGGTAGAGAAGTTTCGCATTCCCCATATTTCCACCGGCGATATTTTCCGGGCCGCGGTCAGGGAGGGCACGCCCCTCGGTCTCGAGGCCAAGCGTTATATGGACAGCGGTAGCCTCGTGCCGGACAGCGTGACGATCGGTATTGTCAAGGACCGCCTGACGAAGCTCGATTGCAAGAATGGTTTTATTCTCGACGGTTTTCCCCGCACGCTCGACCAGGCGGCCGCTCTCGACAGTACGCTGGCCGATATGGGTATCGAGATAACGAGGGTTTTCAACATCAGCGTGCCCGATGCCGAGCTTGTGCGGCGGCTGACGGGGCGGCGCATCTGCAAGGGCTGCGGCGCGACTTACCATGTCTTGTTCAACCCGCCGAAGGCGGCGGACAGATGCGATAAGTGCGGCGGCGAGATTTTCCAGCGGGTCGACGACCAGGAGGAGACGGTCGCCAGGCGCCTGGCGGTGTATCGGGCCCGGACGCAGCCGGTGATCGGCTATTACCAGGAGAAGGGGCTGTATACCGAGATCGACGGCCGGCAGGCTATCGACGAGGTGTCCATTGTAATCGACGGTGTGCTGCGGGGAGCGATGTCATGATAATCCTCAAATCCGAGCGGGAGATCGGTTATATGCGGGATGCGGGGAGGGTTGTGGCCGGCGCTCTGGAGGAAGTAAAAAAAGCGGCCAGGCCCGATGTCACTACGCAGGAACTGGATAAGGTGGCCGAAGAATATATCAAAAGCGCCGGCGCCATCCCGGCTTTCAAGGGTTACCACGGTTTCCCCGGCAATATCTGCACTTCGGTGAACGAGCAGGTGGTGCACGGCATCCCCGGACTAAGACGCCTGAAAAGTGGAGATAATGTAAGTATTGACATCGGGGCGGTAATTAATGGATATAATGGCGACGCCGCGATCACCGTGCCGGTGGGCGAGGTGGACGCCGAGGTGGCGAAGCTCATCGAGGTGACCGAGGCCTCTCTGTACAAGGGGCTCGAACAGGCGGTGGCGGGCAACAGGCTGAGCGATATTTCCCACGCCGTCCAGGTCGAGGCCGAGTCCCACGGTTACGGCGTCGTCCGCGATTTTGTCGGCCACGGTATCGGCCGCAATATGCACGAGGATCCCCAGATACCGAACTACGGCCCTCCCGGCCGCGGCCCGCGTTTAAAGCCCGGCATGACGCTGGCTATCGAGCCGATGATCAACTTGGGCACCTATGACGTAAGAACGCTTGATGACGGCTGGACGGTGGTCACGACCGACGGCAAGCGGTCGGCCCATTTCGAGCATACTGTCGTCGTCACCGAAGACGGACCGGAAGTTTTGACCAAACTGTAGGGGGAAAGTTCCGTGCCGCTTGACAGGATAGCGCTCGGCCAGGTGGTCCGTTCGCTGGCCGGCCGCGACCGGGGACGACTGTATCTGGTGGTCGGGTTTTCGCCGCCGTACGTGTTGGTGGCGGATGGCCGCGACCGCGAGGCCGCCAGGCCGAAGAAGAAAAACGTCCGGCATGTCGGCGTTCTGAAGTATGTTGATGAAGGTGTCGCGGCGAAGGTCGCCGGCGGCCGGGAAGCTACCGACCGCGAGATCCGGGCCGCCCTTAGCGCGGCAGGCGGCACCGTTAGTGATGCGGACGAGGAGGGTGACTCATGTCCAAGCAGGATGTTATAGAGGTGGAAGGCACCGTCGTCGAGGCTTTGCCGAACGCCATGTTCCAGGTGAAGCTGGAGAACGGCCATGTGGTTATGGCCCATATATCCGGCAAGATCAGGATGAATTTCATCCGCATCTTGCCTGGCGATAGAGTAACGGTAGAGCTGACGCCGTACGACCTCAAGCGCGGTCGTATCACTTACCGCTTCAAATAGTGGGACTAGAGGAGGTTTGGATCATGAAGGTTAGGCCGTCGGTCAAGCCCATCTGCGAGAAGTGCAAGGTCATTAAACGCAAGGGCAATGTCATGGTTATTTGCGAAAATCCGAAGCATAAACAAAGACAAGGTTAGGAGGTGCAGAATAAATGGCGCGTATTGCTGGGGTAGACCTGCCGCGTGACAAACGGATCGAAGTTGCTTTGACATATATTTATGGCATCGGTTTGACTCTTTCCAAGGAGATACTGGCCACCACCGGTGTCAACGCCGACACCCGGGTGCGGGACCTGACCGAGGAAGAGATTGCCAAGCTTAGGGAGTCCATCGATAAGAATTACAAAGTGGAGGGCGACCTGCGCCGCGAAGAGCAGCTCAATGTCAAACGGCTGATCGAGATCGGCTCGTACCGGGGCAAACGCCACCGCCAGGGCTTGCCTGTCCGCGGCCAGCGGACGAAGACGAACGCCCGGACCCGCAAGGGACCGAAGAAGACGGTCGGCGTAAGACGGAAAGCGACTAAGTAGGGAGGGATAATATTGGTAGCGAAGAAAGTTGCCGCCAGACCCAAGCGGAAAGAACGCAAGAATATCGAGTATGGCGTGGCCCATATTCGTTCGACCTTCAATAATACTATCATCACGATCACCGATGCCAAGGGCAACGCTATTTCCTGGGCCAGCGCCGGCGAGCTCGGTTTCAAGGGCTCGCGTAAAAGCACGCCTTTCGCCGCCCAGATGGCTGCCGAACAGGCGGCCAAGGCGGCTATGGAACACGGTATGAAGCAGATCGAGGTTTTCGTGAAGGGCCCGGGCGCCGGCCGCGAGGCGGCGATCCGTTCTTTGCAGGCCGCCGGCCTGGAGGTCAATCTCATCAAGGATGTCACGCCCATTCCCCATAACGGCTGCCGTCCGCCCAAACGCAGAAGAGTTTAAGATTTCGGGAGGTGTTAGACAAGAATGGCAAGATATATTGAGGCTGCCTGCAGACAATGCCGCCGCGAGGGGGCGAAACTGTACCTCAAGGGCGACAGATGCTATAGCGACAAGTGCGCGTTCGGCCGCCGCGGCTACGCGCCCGGCCAGCACGGTCAGCAACAGGCCCGCAAGAAGGTGTCCGAATACGGAATCCAGTTGCGCGAGAAGCAGAAGGCCCGCCGCATTTACGGGCTGCTGGAGCGCCAGTTCCGCAATTATTTTGAGAAGGCCGAACGCCAGAGGGGCATCACCGGCGAGAATCTGCTGGTTCTGCTGGAAAGGCGCCTGGATAACGCGGTGTACCGCCTCGGCTTCGCTTCGAGCCGCACCCAGGCCAGGCAGTTGGTTCGTCACGGCCATTTCGCCGTCAACGGCCGTCGTGTGGATATACCCTCTTTCCTGGTAAAAGCCGGCGATGTTATCACCGTTGCCGAGGGCAGCAAGGACGCGCCCGTCATCAAGGAGATGGCCGAAGGCCTGTCCACCAAGACGGTGCCGGCCTGGCTGGAGCTTAACGCCGCCGCCGTCAGCGGCAAGGTTGCGCGTTACCCGACCAGGGAGGAAATCGACGTTCCTGTTCAGGAACACTTCATTGTTGAATTGTATTCCCGCTAATCCGCCCTCAACAATGGAATCGGCGTAACTGTTCAGTTTGCGCGAAGAGGAGGGTATTTCCGGATGATGGAAATCGAAAAACCGAAGATCGAGATAGTGGAGATAAGCGAGGACAACCGTTACGGCAAGTTCGTGTGCGAACCGCTCGAGCGGGGCTACGGCATCACCCTCGGCAACAGCCTGCGGCGGATTCTGCTGTCGTCGCTGCCCGGCGCGGCGGTGACGTCGGTGAAGATCGACGGCGTCCTCCACGAGTTTTCCACTATTCCCGGTGTACGGGAAGACGTTACCGATATAATCCTGAACCTCAAGGAGCTTTATATCAAGCTGCACGGCGACGAGGCCAAGGTCGTGCGCGTCGATACCGAGGGCAAGGGCGATGTTAAGGCGGCCGATATCATCACCGATCCGGACGTGGAGATACTGAACCCCGAGCACCATATCGCCACGCTGGCCGACAGCGGCTCGCTCCGCATGGAGATTACCGTCGAGCGGGGCCGCGGCTATGTGCCGGCCGATAAGAACAAGAAGCCCGATCACGTCATCGGGGTCATCCCCGTCGACTCGATCTTTTCCCCCATCCTGAGGGTCAATTATAGTGTAACCGATACCCGCGTCGGCAACGTCACCGACTACGATAAGCTGACGCTCGAAGTCTGGACCGACGGCAGCATCCGCCCCGAGGAGGCGGTGAGCAAGGCGGCCGGCATCATGGTGGCTCACCTGAAGCTGTTCCAGAACATCGCCGGGGTATCCGCCGACGATGAGGGCGGCGACGGACCGTTCACCGAGTCGGCCGAGGACGCCGGCGCCAAGACGATGGAGATGACCATCGAGGATCTGGAACTGTCCGTCCGTTCGTACAACTGCCTGAAGCGGGCCGGCATCAATACGGTGGCCGAACTGGTCCAAAAGACCGAGGAAGACATGATGAAGGTCCGCAATCTGGGACGCAAGTCTTTGGACGAGGTCAAGAAGAAGCTGGGCGAGCTCGGGCTCGCGCTGGCCGAAAGCGAAGAATAAAGGAGGGAGGGTGAACCATGTTTTACCGCAAGCTAGGACGCGATTCCAGCGCACGCAAGGCGCTGTTCCGCAGTATTTTGACTTCCTTCTTTGCCCACGGACGCATCGAGACGACCGGCATGAAAGCCAAGGAAGCAAGCAAACTGGCCGCCAAGATGATAACGCTCGCCAAGCGGGGCGATCTGCACGCCCGCAAGCAGGTGCTGTCCTACCTCATGGATGAAGCGGTGGTAAAGAAGCTGTTCGAAGAGATCGCCCCGAAATACAAGGACCGTCAGGGCGGCTATACCCGCATCCTGAAGCTGGGGCCGCGCCGCGGCGACGCCGCCGAGATGGCCATTCTCGAATTGGTTTAGGGTGAAGACACAGGTGACATGATGGAGGCAACTCTGGGTCGCCTGGTTTTCGTTTATAGTCGATGCAGGGTTTTAACGGGGCGGCCAGGATTGGTCGCCCTTGTCTGCCTGCCGGGGGTATGTCGTCACATTGCCGATTCTGTTTAAAAAGCTCCGGATGCAAGGCGCCGGAAGATGCGCCGCGACGACGGCCCAGGATGGGCCTGGTGCCGAGCCGCCATGGACGGCGTAGCGCCCGGGGGGAGCAACGCCGCAGATGGACTTTTTAAGCAGAATTAATGTTTAAGGAGATAGTTTTATGGGAGAGATGATAAAAACGATAAATCTTCGCCATTCCTACCCCGGCCCCGACGGGACCGAGGTGGTGGCGCTTGAGGATATAAGCATGACGGTGAACGCCGGCGAGTTCGTGGCCGTCATCGGCGCCAACGGTTCGGGCAAGTCGACGCTGGCCAAGCATTTCAACGCCTTGCTCGTGCCGACGGGCGGCGAGTGCCTGGTGGCCGGGCTGAGCACGACGGTGTCGGAGAACGTGTGGCCGATCCGTCAGAAGGTGGGGATGGTCTTCCAGAACCCCGACAACCAGATCGTGGCCGCGGTCGTCGAGGAGGACGTGGCTTTCGGGCCGGAGAATCTCGGCGTGCCGCCGGCGGAGATCGTGGCCCGCGTGGCCGCCGCCCTGGCGGCGGTGGGGATGGAGGATTACCGTCACCACGGCCCGCACCTGCTGTCCGGCGGCCAGAAGCAGCGGGTGGCCATCGCCGGCGTGCTGGCCATGCACCCGCAGTGCCTGGTGCTCGACGAGCCGACCGCCATGCTCGACCCGCAGGGGCGGGGCGAGGTGCTGGCAACCGTGGCCCGCCTCAACCGCGAGGAGGGTATCACGATAATTTACATAACCCATTTCATGGAGGAGGCGGTGACCGCCGACCGGGTGGTGGTGCTCGACGCGGGCCGGGTGGCGTTCAGCGGCCCGCCGGCGGAGGTGTTTTGCCGGGTGGAGGCGCTCAAGGCTCTGGGGCTGGACGCGCCGCTGGCGGCCGAGGTGGCCGTGCTGCTCCGCGCCGAGGGGCTGGCCGTGCCCGCCGCTGTCATCACTGATGCCGAGTTGGCGGTGGCGCTATGTCCATAGTCCTCAAAGACGTAAGCTACGTATATATGCCCGGCACGCCGTACGAGCGCGCCGCCGTGAGGGACGTCAGCCTGACGGTCGCGCCGGGCGAGTTCGTCGGCATCATCGGCCACACCGGCTCCGGCAAGTCGACGCTTGTGCAGCATATGAACGGCCTGCTGCGGCCGACGAAGGGCGTCGTCGAGGTGGACGGCGTGAATCTGGCTGCCAAGGGGGAGGCTGCTAGGCTGGCTCGACGCAAGGTGGGGATGGTTTTCCAGTACCCTGAGCATCAGTTGTTCGAGGAGACGGTTTTCGACGACGTGGCCTTCGGGCCGCGCAACCTGGGCCTCGACGGTGACGCGGTCGAAGAGCGGGTGCGCATGGCGCTCGATTTCGTCGGCCTCGACTTCGCGGCCTTCGCCAAGCGGTCGCCGTTCCGCCTCAGCGGCGGGCAGATGCGGCGGGTGGCTATCGCCGGCGTCGTCGCCCTCCGGCCGGCGTACCTCATCCTCGACGAGCCGTCGGCCGGCCTCGACCCGCGCGGCCGTGACGAGATCTTCGCCGAGGTGTCGCGGCTGCACGCAGCCACCGGGACGGCGGTGGTGCTCATTTCCCACAACATGGAGGAGGTCGCCCGGCTGGTGGGCAGGCTGGTGGTCATGCACGACGGGGCGGTCAGCCTCGACGGCCCGCCGCGGGAGGTTTTCCGCCGGCGGGAGGCGCTGCAGGCGGCCGGCGTGGATGTGCCGGGCGTGACGGCGCTCCTGGGGCGGCTGGCGGCCCGCGGCCTCGATGTCGACGACACCGCGCTCACGGTGGCGGAGGCCGCTACGGCGATCGCGGCCGCGGTGAGGAGGCGGGGCGTATGCTGACCGACATCACCCTCGGCCAATATTTCCCCGGCTCGTCGTTCCTCCATCGCCTCGATCCCCGCACCAAGCTGCTCGGCACGATCATTTTCGTCGCCGGCATTTTCCTGGCCGAAAGCCCGGCCGCCTATGGCCTGCTGGCCGCCTTCGCGGCCTTCGGCATCGTTCTTTCGGGCGTGCCTGTCCGCCTGGTGCTGCGGTCGCTCAGGCCACTGTGGTTCATTATCCTTATCACCGTCCTCATCCACGTATTTTCTACTCCCGGTACGGTCATCTACGCCCTCGGCCCGCTGACCGCGACCATGGAGGGGGTGCGGCAGGGGGCGCTCATGGCCGCCCGCCTCGTTTTCCTCATCGCCATGTCTTCGCTGCTGACGTTCACTACTTCGCCGATCGTGCTGACCGACGGCATCGAAAGGCTGCTGAACCCGTTCCGCCGCCTGGGCCTGCCGGCCCACGAGCTGGCGATGATGATGACCATCGCCCTGCGCTTCATCCCCACCCTGCTCGAAGAGACCGACCGGATCATGAAGGCCCAGATGGCCCGCGGCGCCGACTTCACCAGCGGCAACATCGTGAAGCGGGCCAGGAACATGGTGCCGCTGCTGGTGCCGCTGTTCATCAGCGCTTTCCGGCGGGCCGACGAGCTGGCAGTGGCGATGGAGGCCCGCTGCTACCGGGGCGGCGAGAACCGCACCCGCATGAAGGAGCTGCGCTTCGCGGTCCGGGACGGCGTGGCCTTTGCCGCCGTGCTCGCTCTGCTGGCGATTTTGGGGGCACTTAAATGGAACGTACCCTTAAGCTGACAATCGCCTATGACGGCACGGCCTACCACGGCTTCCAGCGCCAGGCGAACGCGCTCACCATCCAGCAGGTGCTGGAAGAGCGGCTGGCGAAGATTTTCGGCCACCCGCTCAAGGTGACCGGCGCCGGGCGGACGGATGCCGGCGTGCATGCCTGCGGCCAGGTCGTCAGCCTGAGGACGGCCGGACGTATCCCGCTTGAGCGGATACCGCTCGCGGCCCGCAGCGTGCTGCCGGACGATATCGTCGTCACGGACGCCGCCGAGGCGGCGGCCGATTTTCACGCCCGCTACGCCGCCAAGAGCAAGATTTACGTCTACCGCCTCTATACCGGCGCGGCACCCGACCCTTTCCTGCGCAACTACGCCTGGCACCTGGCCGCGGCGCCGGACGCCGCCCTAATGCACGCCGCCGCCCAGCACGCGGCGGGCAGGCACGATTTTTCCGCTTTTAAGGCGGCGGGCGGGGCGGACGGCAGCCCGGTGCGCACCATCCTGGCCGCCTCCTGCCGGCAGGACGGGCTGCTGACCGCGTTTTCCTTCTGGGGTACGGGCTTCCTTTACCATATGGTGCGCAATCTCGTCGGCACGCTGGTCGATGTCGGTCTGGGCAGGATAAGTGAAGCTGATTTCGCGGCCATCCTGGCGTCGCGCGACCGGAAGCAGGCCGGTATAACGGCTCCCGCTCAGGGGTTATACTTAAAGCAGGTGCTGTATTAGAGGGAAACTGTTTATAAAGTCCATCTGCGGCGTTGCTCCTCGGCTGCCATCCTCAGCGTACGTTCGTGTACGCTTCCGGTGACAGCCTCCGGTGCGCCTTGCATCTGGAGCTTTCTAAACAGTTTCCGGCAAATCAGGAGAGACGGGAAAATATATAACGAAAACTGCCTGTTGCCAAGGATAAAGCCTTGACATTGACAACCCTTTCAATTACAATATTTTCGTGGCCTTATCTGCTGTTGTTTCCCTGCCCCGGAGAATGACGGCCGTAGAGGAAACGGATGTTGTTTCAGCGCTGCTCGAAGGAGGGAAAGCATGAAGTCATTTATGGCTAATCCGGCCACTGTGGAACGCAAGTGGTACGTCATAGACGCCGAAGGCAAGACGCTGGGCCGGCTCGCGGCCGAAGCGGCGAAAATTTTGCGCGGCAAGAACAAGCCTATTTTTACCCCCCATGTCGATACCGGCGACCACGTGATCATCGTGAACGCGGCCAAAATCAGCCTCACCGGCAACAAGCTGGTGCAGAAAACGTATTTCCGCCATTCCGGGTATCCCGGCGGCACGACCTTCATCACCGCAGGCAAGATGCTGGCCGAGCGGCCGGAGCGGGTTGTCGAGCTGGCTATCAAAGGGATGCTGCCGAAGAACCGGCTGGGCCGCCAGATGTTCCGCAAGCTCAAGGTTTACCGCGGGCCGAATCACCCGCATGAGGCGCAGAAGCCCGAAACCCTTGAACTCAACGTGAGATAGTCGCCGGAAGGAGGAAGATGGGAATGGCAATAGTCAACTATTACGGCACCGGCCGCAGGAAGACTTCGGTCGCCAGGGTCCGCCTCGTGGCGGGCGAAGGCAACATCGTCGTCAACGGCCGTCCGCTGGATCAATATTTCGGCCTCAAGACCCTCGAGCTGATCGTCAAGCAGCCGCTGAGCGTCACCGACGCCATCGGCAAGTACGATGTCATCGCCAAGGTCGAGGGCGGCGGCCCCACCGGCCAGGCCGGCGCGGTCCGCCACGGCATCGCCCGCGCGCTGCTGCGGGTGGACGCCGAGTATCGCCCGGTGCTTAAGAAGGCCGGCCTTCTCACCCGCGACCCGCGCGAGAAGGAACGCCGCAAGTACGGCCTGAAGAAGGCCCGCAAAGCTTCCCAGTTCTCGAAACGTTAAGCCGAACGCCCGGACTTGTCCGGGCGTTTTTTCGTCCGGGCGCGGAAAAGGCCCGTCAACGGCCGTTGTTTTTGCCGCGGCGGCAGGAGAAAGGGGCCTCTGGGTATAATTATCCTCAAAGGAGATTATACTTGGGGGTTTTACCATGAAAATCAAGGTTGCTTTGCTCTTGCTCGCGCTCTGCCTCGTCTTTTCCCAGACCGCTTTCGCCGATCTCGGCGACAAGAAGGCGGCAATAGCCGCCAAGTACGGAGAATACCGGATGGTGGTGGACGACCGCGGCCGGGTCTGGACGAAGGCCGACTGGGAGGCTGGCGATAAGGGCAAGGAATCGACCCTGACCTATATCCATTATTTTACGGCCAAGGATGTGCGCGTCCAGTTGGATGTGATGTATTATGACTACCAGGCCGATCCGCGCGTGAAGGCGCAGCGCTTCACCCCTGACTGGTCGATTCAGATCAAGGACATGAAGAGTTATTTTCCCGATATATACGCCCTGATTACGGCTCCGGAAGCGAAGGTTTTCAACACCAACTCCAAGATGACCAGCAATTTCCTCGACGAACGGTCGCCGGTGGTCCTCGGGGCCGTGGTCCCCAAGGAGCCGACCGGCAGGAAGGGCTGGTACACCCTGGTGCTCTTCAATATCAAAGGCGAGGGCACGCTTATCAAAGATCCGAAGCAGATCACCCCCGACACTTATATCAGCGAAATCGTCCTTGTGGGGATAGATAAGCTGGAAGTGGACGATTCGAGCCTGCGGTGGCAGAAGAACATTTTTCAATAAAGGCGACGAAAAAGCCCCGGCGGCAGCCGGGGCTTTTTGCGAATTATTGCGCCAGCCTGAGCGGCGTCTGTTTCGCCTCCTGGGCGGTGGTGGGGCCGATGTAGCCGTAACGGTTCATGGCGGTGAGGACGATCGCCTGCCGCTGTTTGGCGGCGGGGAAGTCGACGTAGGGCGAGTAGAGGGAGGGGGCGTTGGGCAGGCCGGCCAGCATGGCGCTTTCCGCCAGGGTGAGCTCGGCCGGCTTTTTGGCGAAGTAGATTTTGCTCGCCGGGCCGATGCCTTTGGCGCCCGAGCCGAAGTAGATGGTATTCAGGTAGATCTCGAGGATTTCCTCTTTAGTGTATCGCAGCTCCATATCGAGCGCCAGGATGAGTTCTTCGCCTTTCCGGCCCCAGGTTTTGTCGGCGGTGAGGAAGAGGTTTTTCACGAGCTGCTGGGTGATGGTGCTGGCTCCCTCTTCGATGGCGCCGGTCTGGAGGTTGACGAGGGCGGCCCGCAGGATGCCCTCGATGTCGAGGCCGATATGCTGGTAGAAGCGGTGGTCTTCGACGGCGATGATGGCCTGCTGCATGGTCAGGGGGATGTCCTTGAGGGGGATGTAGTTGTTCTTGCGGTCGACGGTGGCCTCGATGGCGCTTTTAAGGGCGAAGACGCGGTAAATACGCACCCAGGCGCCGCCGGCGTCGGTTTTGACCGCCGGCTTCGGCAGGGACTGGGGCAGGAGTTTGCCGCCCCCCGCCCAGACGAAGGCGGCGATGAAAACGATTATGAGGACAAGCCAGAGTTTGCCGCTGCGCATGAAACCTCCCGACTGACATTTTGGGCAACCTTTAGCTATATTTTAACTGACTTGGCCTCTTTTGGCTATACTTCCCACCCTGCTCCCGCAGCATAACGGCCCGTGCGCCGGCATACGCTTTAGGGAAAGGCAGGGGAACGGCGATGCGGTTGGTGTGTCTGCGGCGGCGGAGCCTGAAGCTGCTCGCGGTCATCGGCGCGGCGGCGGCGGTGGCGGCCAATCTGTTGACGGCTACTTATCCGGGGCAGGATGAGATCGCCGCGGCCGACCTCGGCGTTTTGGCCGGCAGGACGGTGGTCATCGACCCCGGCCACGGCGGCGTGGACAGCGGCGCCAAATACCACGGCCTGCAGGAGAAGGATATAACGCTGGCGATTTCCAGGCAGCTGGCCGCTACGCTTAAAGCCAGCGGCGCCACGGTGGTGCTGACTCGCGATGCGGACATCGACTACTACACCCGCGGCAGGGGCGGCAAGCACAATGACCTCGCCAGGCGGGTGGAGATTATCAATGGCGCGGGGGCGGCGGTGTTCGTCAGCATCCATACCAACGCTATCCGCGGCGGCCAATGGTTCGGGGCGGAGGTGTTTTACAATCCGAAGCAGGCGGAGAACCGCGCTCTGGCCGAAACGATGCAGCGGGCGCTGCGTGATTTCCCCGCTGGAAATAAACGCCAGACGAAGCAGGATTCGGATATTTTGGTGTTGAAGGATAGCAATATCCCCGGGGTGCTGGTGGAAGCCGGGTTTCTCAGCAACCCCGGCGAGGCGGCCAAGCTGGCCGATCCTGCCTATCAGCAGAAAATGGCCGGACAGATCGCCAGGGCGCTGGCGTATCATTTCAGCCATAATGTGGCAAGATAATTTGGCGAAAGGAGTGGTGTTGTGAAGAATCTGGTCGGTTGCGCCCTCATGCCCCACCCGCCGATAATGGTGCCGGAAGTGGGCGGGACCGAGCTGGCGAAAATCCAGGCCACTGTCCGGGCGGCCCAGGAGGCTGCCGAAGCTCTGGCGGCCAAGAATCCGCAGACGGTGATCGTCATCACGCCCCACGGGCCGGTCTTCGGGGACGCGGTGAGCATCAGCGTCCATCCCCGCCTCAAGGGGAGCCTGGCCGCCTTCGGCGTGCCCGAGGTCGCGCTCGGTTTCGAGACGGACGGGCTGCTGGTGCGCTACATCCTCCGCAAGGCGGAGCGGCTGGGCATCAATGTCATCGAGCTGACCGACGAGGTGGCCAAGACGCATCGCTTTTCGCTCCAGCTCGACCACGGCGCCCTCATACCTCTTTATTATCTCCACAAGGCCGGTTTCCGCGGCCAGCTCGTGCACATCGCCATGGGGATGATTCCTTACGAGGAGATGTATACCATGGGCAAGGCCGTGCAGGCGGCCATCGGCATGGTGGACAAGCGGGTGGCGGTTATCGCTTCCGGCGATCTGTCCCACCGCCTCACGCCCGACGCTCCGGCCGGCTACAACCCCAGGGCGGCGGAGTTCGACCGCCAGGTGGTGGCGGCGGTCGGCGGCCTCGATGTCAAGGCGCTCCTGAATATGGACGAAACGCTCATCGAAGCGGCCGGCGAGTGCGGGCTGAGGCCGATATTTTTCCTCCTCGGGGTGCTGGGCGGCCTGGAGGCGAAGGGCCGGGTGCTCTCGTACGAGGGCCCGTTCGGCGTCGGCTACGCAATTGCCTTGTTCGGGACGGAGGAGGCGCAGGACGATGGCCGGTGAAAGCGCGCCGGTCGCGCTGGCGCGGCGCAGCCTGGAGCATTATTTGGCCGGCCGCGGCTACCTGCCTGCGCCGGACGGGCTGCCGGACTGCCTGCGCGGCCAGGCGGGAGTGTTCGTGTCGCTTAAAAAAGGCGGCGAGCTGCGCGGCTGCATCGGCACTTTCGCGCCCACCCAGCCCGATATCGCCGCCGAGATTATCCATAACGCCGTGAGCGCCGGCACCCAGGACCCGCGTTTTGATCCGATAGAGGCGGCCGAGCTGCCTGCGCTCGATGTCTCCGTCGATATCCTGTCGGCGCCGGAGCGGGTGGACAGCCTCGCCGCCCTGGACGCGAAAAAATACGGGGTCATCGTCCGCCGCGGCCGGCGGTCGGGGCTGCTGCTGCCAGATCTAGACGGCGTCGATACGGTGGAGGAGCAGGTGGCCATCGCCATGCGGAAGGCGGGGCTCGCGCCCCACGAGGAGATCGAGCTGTACCGTTTCACCGTCACCCGTTACGGCAAGGAGTGACGGCCATGCGCGAGGCGCTTCATTATATACCGCACGAGCGCGGCGTCGCCTGCCGGCTGTGCCCGAAGGAATGCGTCATCGGCGAGGGGCTGAGCGGCTTCTGCCGGGCGCGGCGCAATGTGGGCGGCAAGCTCTACGCCGCCAATTACGCCGCCTGCTCGTCCTATGCCCTCGACCCGATCGAGAAGAAGCCTCTCTATCATTTTTATCCCGGCAGCTATATCTTTTCCCTCGGCACCTGGGGCTGCAACTTTGCCTGCCGGTTCTGCCAGAACTGGCAGATCGCCCAGGACGAGCCCCATACCGTGGCCATGGCGCCGGCGGCGGCGGTGGAGGCGGCCGCCGGGGCGGGACGGCGCAGCATCGGCATCGCCTATACTTATTCCGAGCCGACGGTGTGGTACGAGTTCGTGCTCGACACCGCCAGGATGGCGAAAGCGAGCGGCCTGAAAAATGTGCTGGTGACCAACGGGTTCATCAACCCCGACCCGCTTGACGAGCTTTTGCCCCATATCGACGCTCTCAATATCGACGTCAAGGCGTTCAACGACGAGTTCTACCGCGAGATCTGCGCCGGCCGCCTGGCCGAGGTCAAGCGGACGGTGGAACGGGCGGCGGCGACCGCCCATGTGGAGGTTACCTGCCTGGTGGTGCCGGGGCTGAACGACGACGCCGCCGAGCTCGAAGACCTTGCGGCGTGGCTGGCCGGCGTCGGCCGGGACATCCCCCTCCATTTTTCCCGCTACTTCCCCAACTACAAGCTCGACGCCCCGCCCACACCGGTCGCCACCTTGGAGCGGGCCTACGAGACGGCCCGCCGCCACCTGCACTACGTTTACGTCGGCAACGTCGGTACCGTGGGCGTCGACACCCACTGCCCGGCCTGCGATCTGGTGGTCATTGACCGGCTGCGGCGGCAGAGCAGCCTGACGGCCGACAAAAAATGCCCCCGCTGCGGGGGCGGCGTAGCCGTCGTGGGCGACGTGGCTTTTTGAGATGACGGCAACAAACGGGGAGGGGGCTTTATCAGCAGCCGGGGGGAGAGGTCTGGCGGGCCTCTTCTTTTATTTTCCGCCGCCGGCGCAGCCAGACGAACAGGGCGCCGGCGCCGAGCAGGGCGACAACAGCCAGGGCGGCGGCGACCACGGCCCCGAGGCGGGCGAAGATGTCCACGAATATGTGCCAGTTCTGGCCGAGGTAATAGCCGCAGGCGACGGCGATCGAGCACCAGATGCCGATGCCGAGGGCGGTGTAGGGGACGAAGACCAGGGCGCGCAGGTCGAGGAGGCCGGCGGCGATGCTGATCTTGGTGCGCAGCACGGGGAGCTGGCGCCAGGGGATGATGAGCGGCGGGCCGAAGCGGCAGAACCAGCCGCCGAAGGTGTCGATGTGGGCGGGCGACAGGCGCAGCAGGTGGCAGTAGCGGTACAGGAACTTGCGCCCGCCCTTGCGGGCCGCCCAGTAGATGGCGCACGATCCGGCGAAGCTGCCCAGCCAGCCGGCGAACAGGGCGCCTGACAGGGTGAATTTGCCCTGGTAGACCATGAAGCCGGCGAACCCCATGACGATTTCGCTGGGGACGGGGATGCACATCCCCTCCAGGAACATGGCGGCGAATACGGCCACATAGCCGTAATCTTCGACGAACACCGTCAGCGCGTCAACCGTAGGCATAGGTCCCTCCCAAGTAAATCGCTGGCAAAAAACTATTGCATTATTATGCATCGAGACGTATAATTATTAACAAGACTTGGCGACCGCCAAGCAACGCGCCGGCGGGTGCCTAGTCGCGATTATCCCCAGAGGGGGCTAACAAGACTTGGCGACCGCCAAGCATTGCGCCGACGGAGCCTAGTCGCGATTATCCCCGGAGGGGGCTAAAAATAGTAAGCGTATCAAGGGGGTTGGAGCATGAAAGTCAGCATTATCGGCGCCACCGGCTATGCCGGCGAGGAGCTGCTGCGCATCCTGGCCGGCCACCCGGCGGCCGAGGTCGTCGCCATCACGTCGGAGAGCCAGACCGGCGAGAACATTGAAAACATATACTCTCATTTTACCCGATTCTATAACAAAAAACTAGCCAGCCTCAAGGATTTGCCGGATATCGCCGCCGCCAGCGACGCCGTTTTCATCGCCCTGCCTCACGGCCACGCCATGGAGGCCGGCAAGCAGATCGTGGCCCACGGCGCCAAGGTGATCGATATCGGGGCCGACTACCGCTTCCGCGATCCGGCGGTGTACGAGAAGTGGTACAAGGTGCCCCACACCCACGCCGACTCCGGGGCGGTGTACGGCCTGACCGAGCTGTACCGGGACAAGGTCCGCGCCGCGACCATCGTCGCCAACCCCGGCTGCTATACGACGGTGAGCATCCTGGCCGTCGCCCCGCTGCTGAAATACGGCCTCGTCGACCCGGCCACGATCATCGTCGACGCCAAGTCGGGCATCTCGGGGGCCGGCCGCAGCCTCGGCCTGAACTACCACCTCGGCGAGGCGTACGATAACCTCCGGGCCTACGGCATCGCCAACCACCGCCACACGCCCGAGATCGAGCAGGCCCTGAGCGATGTCGCCGGCCAGGAGGTCGTCATTTCGTTTACGCCCCACCTCATCCCGATGGTGCGGGGCATCCTCAGCACCTGCTACGCCACCCTCAAGGCCGGCGTGGCGGCCGAGGCGGTGGACGCGGCCTATGCCGGGATGTACGGCGACGAGTACTTCATCCGCTTGCGCGGCCGCGGCGCCTATCCGGCCACCAAAGAGACGCGCGGCAGCAACTTCTGCGACATCGGCTGGCACATCGATCCCCGCACCGGCCGGGTGGTGACCGTTGCCACCATCGACAACCTCGTCAAGGGGGCGGCCGGCCAGGCGGTGCAGAACCTCAACGTGATGTTCGGGCTCGACGAGCGCACGGGGTTGACCCAGGCGCCGCTGTATCCCTGATTTGGAAACGGAGGTACTTATATTATGTTGAAAGCGATCGAGGGGGGCATCACCGCCCCCAAAGGCTTCCTGGCGGCCGGGGTGAAGGCTGGCATCAAGAAGAGCGGCAAGGAGGACCTCACGGTCATCTACAGCCCGACGCCGGCTGCTGCGGCCGCGCTGTTCACCACCAACGCCTTCGCCGCCGCCGGGGTCCTGGTTTCCCGCCAGGTGGCGGCCAAGGGCACGGCCCAGGCGGCTGTCGTCAACTCGGGGTGCGCCAACTCCTGCACCGGCGAGCAGGGCCTGGCCGACGCGCGGGCGATGGCCCACCAGACGGCGTCGCTGCTCGGCCTGGCCGACGACGAGGTTTTCGTGGCTTCGACCGGCATCATCGGCGTCAACCTGCCGATGGCCAAAGTGGCCGACGGCATCAAGCGGGCGGTGGCCGAGCTGTCCGCGGCCAACCACGAGAAGGCGCTGCAGGGCATCATGACGACCGACACCTTCGCCAAGGTAGCGGCGTACGAGTTTTCCCTCGGCGGCGTGACAGCCCGCGTGGCCGGCATCGCCAAGGGCGCGGGCATGATCAGCCCCAATATGGCCACGCTGCTCAGCTTCGTGACCACCGATGCGGCGATAGCGCCGGCGGCGCTGAAAACGGCCCTTCAGGAGGCGGTGGCCGTCTCCTTCAACTCGATCACCGTCGACGGCGACATGAGCACCAACGACACGCTCTGCATCCTGGCGAACGGCCAGGCGGGCAACAAGCGCATCGAGGGGGCCGGGGACCCGGCCTACGGCGAGTTCGTCGCCGCGCTGACGGCGGTGTGCACCGATCTCGCCAAGCTGGTGGTCCGCGACGGCGAGGGGGCGACGAAGTTCCTCGAGATCACCGTCCGCGGCGCGGCCAGCTACGGGGACGCCAAGACGGCGGCCATGGCTGTCGCCAAGTCGCCGCTCGTCAAGACCGCCTTTTTCGGCCAGGACCCCAACTGGGGCCGCATCCTGTGCGCGGCCGGCTACTCGGGCGCCACGATCGACCCGGACAAGGCGACGCTGACCATCGGCGGCATCGTGGTCGCCAAGGGCGGCATGAACGCCGCCGCCGACGTCAAGGCGCTGCAGAAGGTGATGGCCGAAAAGGACATCCTCGTGGAGCTCGATCTGGGGGTGGGCGGCGGGACCGCCACTGTCTGGACGTGCGATTTCTCTTACGAGTACGTGAAGATCAACGCCGATTACAGTACCTGATGATGGAGGCGAACGCTATGCCGAACACGATGGAAAAAGCGGCCGTGCTGGTGGAAACCCTGCCTTATATCCGCAAGTTCGCCGGCAAGACGGTGGTGATAAAATACGGCGGCAACGCCATGCTGAACGCCGACCTCAAACGCAGCGTCATCCAGGATATCGTGCTGATGAAGTTCATCGGCCTCCGGCCCGTGGTCGTCCATGGCGGCGGACCGGAGATCACCGCCCTGCTCAAGCAGATGGGCAAGCAGTCGTCGTTCGTCAGCGGCCTCAGGGTGACGGACGAGGAGACGATGGCGGCCGCCGAGATGGTGCTGGTCGGCAAGATCAACACCGAGCTGGTCGCGCTCTTGGGCGGCCAGGGGGCGCGGGCCGTCGGCCTGAACGGCAAGGACGCCGGCCTCATCAAGGCCCGCAAGCACTTGGCCACCGTGTACGAGGACGGGGCGGCGCGGCAGGTGGACATCGGCTATGTCGGCGACGTGGCCGAGGTAAAGCCGGACATCATCTGGACGCTGCTCACGAACGACTACATCCCGGTCATCGCCCCCGTCGGCGTGGGGGAGAACGGCGAAAGCTTCAACATCAACGCCGACTACGTGGCCGGCGAGGTCGCGGGGGCCCTGCGGGCCGAGAAGCTGGTGCTGCTAACCGATGTGGAGGGCATCTACCGCGACTACCACGACAAGAGCACGTTCATTTCGACGCTGGATTTCGCCGCCGCCAAGCGGATGATCCGCGAGGGCAGCATCGAAGGCGGCATGATCCCCAAGGTCGAGGCGTGCATCCGCGCCCTGGCCGGCGGCGCCGCCAAGGCGCACGTCATCGACGGCCGCCAGAACCATTCGCTGCTGCTGGAGATTTTTACCGACACCGGTATCGGCACCGAGGTCGTGAAGGGAGAGGGACAAAGTGACGAATGCTGAACAGGTGATGGCCACCGAAAGCAAATACTACCTGCCCGTGTTCGCCCGCTACCCGATCGTGCTGGAGCGGGGCGAAGGCCCATATGTCTGGGATATCGAAGGCAAGAAATATCTCGATTTTCTCGCCGGCATCGCCGTCAACATTCTCGGCCACGCCCACCCCAGGCTCGTGGCCGCCATCGCCGGCCAGGCCGGCAAGCTCATCCACGTTTCCAATCTCTACTACACCGCCGAGCAGACCAAGCTCGCCAAGACGCTCGTCGAACTGACCGGCCTCGACCGGGCCTTCATCTGCAACAGCGGGGCGGAGGCCAACGAAGGGGCGATCAAGCTGGCCCGCAAGTACGGCAAGACGCTGGCCGCGGACAAGGTGGAGATCATCACCGCCGAGCATTCCTTCCACGGGCGGACGCTGGCCACGCTGACCGCCACCGGCCAGCCCAAGTACCGGCAAGGCTACGAGCCGCTGCCCGGCGGCTTCTCCTACGTGCCGTTCGGCGACCTGGCCGCGCTCGAAAAAGCGGTGTCGGCCAAGACGTGCGCCGTCATGCTCGAGCCCATCCAGGGCGAGGGCGGGGTCAACATCCCCGACCCCAGCTACCTCGAGGGGGCGCGCGAGCTGTGCGACAAATACGGCGCGCTGCTTATCCTCGACGAGATCCAGTCCGGCATGGGCCGGACCGGCAAGCTGCTCGCCTGGCAGCAGATCGGCGTCAAGCCCGACATCATGACGCTGGCCAAGGGGCTGGGCGGCGGGGTGCCGATCGGCGCCATCCTCGCCACCGACGAGGCGGCCAAGGCTTTCCACGCCGGCGACCACGGCACGACCTTCGGCGGCAACCCGCTGGCCTGCGCGGCCGCGAACGCCACGCTCGCCGTCCTTGTCGAGGAGGATTTGCCGGCCAACGCCGCGAAGATGGGTAAATATATGGTCGACGCTTTAAACGGCCTAAAGGGAAAATATCCCGCCCTGATCGCCGAGGTCCGGGGCCAGGGGCTGATAATCGGCATGCGGATGACCAAGCCGGGCAAGGACATGGTCAACGCCTGCATGGCGGCCGGCGCGCTCATCAACTGCACCGCCGGCGACGTGCTCCGCTTCGTGCCGCCGCTCAACATCGGGACAAACCACGTCGACGAGATGATAGCTATTCTCGATAAAGTCTTCGCCGCCGAGCAATAAGCCGGCAAAAGGGGAGGTTGCTTGCGAGGCTCTTTTATCCGAGCCTTCCGGGCGACCTCGTACCGGTTTAATTTTTGTTTTATTTTATGGGGGTTGGGGAAATGAAAGGCAAGGACCTGCTATCGGTTAATGATTTATCGGCCGCCGAGGTGTACCGCATCTTCGCGTTGGCCCGGGAGCTCAAGGCCAAGCAGAAAAGGGGCGAGGAACACTACCTGCTCAAGGGCAAGACGCTGGGGATGATTTTCCAGAAGGCGTCGACCAGGACGCGCGTGTCCTTTGAGGCCGGCATGTGGCAGCTGGGCGGCAGCGCCCTGTTCCTGAGCGCCAACGACCTGCAGATCGGCCGCGGCGAGCCGGTGAAGGATACGGCCCGGGTGCTGTCCCGCTACCTGGACGGCATCATGATCCGCACCTTTTCCCACGCCGAGGTCGAGGAGCTGGCCCGCTGGGCCGACATCCCGGTCATCAACGGCCTGACCGACTACCTGCATCCCTGCCAGGCCCTGACCGACATCTTTACCGCCGTCGAGCACAAGGGGACGGTCAAAGGCCGCAAGCTGGCTTATATCGGCGACGGCAACAACATGGTCAACGCCCTGCTCCACACCTGCGCCAAGGTGGGCATGGATATCGCCGTGGCCACGCCGCCGGCCTACGCGCCCGATCCGCAGGTCGTGCTGGAGGCCAAGGCCGCCGCCGCCGAACACGGCAGCGAAGTGACGCTGGTCAATGACCCCAAGGCCGCGGTCGCGGAGGCCGACGTCCTCTACACCGACGTATGGGCCAGCATGGGCCAGGAGGCGGAACAGGCGGTGCGGCGGAAAGCCTTCGCCGGTTACTGCGTCGATGAGGCGCTGCTGAAGCTGGCCAAGCCGGACGCTATCGTCATGCATTGCCTGCCTGCCCACCGCGGCGAGGAGATCACCGACGCCGTGATGGAGGGGCCGCAGTCGGCGATTTTCGACGAGGCCGAAAACCGCCTGCACGTGCAGAAGGCGATCATGGCCCTGCTGATGGGCAACTAGGCAAGCGGAACGGAGGCGGCGGCAAGTGGTGTTCGAGTGCGAAGGGTTCCTCTTCAGCCGCGACAAGAGCCTGCTGTCGTTCGACCGGGTGTGCGTGCTGCTGGCGACGGCCTATTGGGCCGGCGGCCGGAGCAGGGAAACGATAAGGAAGTCGATCGGGAACTCGCTCTGTTTCGGGGTCTACGAGGCCGGCTACCAGGTCGGCTTCGCCCGCGCGGTGACCGATTACGCGACCATCTACTGGGTCGCGGACGTCATTATCGACGAGGCGTACCGCGGCAAGGGCCTGGGCAAGATATTGGTGCAATACATAACGGCGACGCCCGAGCTCCAGGGCATGCGGGGCGTCCTGGCGACGCGGGACGCCCACGGCCTGTACGAGAAATGCGGTTTTACGCGGGAGGCCCACCGGTTCATGATCAGAAACGTCTAGCGGCTTGGCCGCTGGCGAGGAATAATTTGCCGCACCGGCAAGGAGGAATATTTATGAGCGATATTAAAAAAGTGGTCTTAGCTTATTCCGGCGGTCTCGATACCTCGGTCATCATCCCCTGGCTGAAGGAGCATTACAACGGCTGCGAGGTCATCGCCATGTGCGCCGACGTCGGCCAGGGCGCCGAGATCGAGCCGGTGAAGGAGAAGGCCCTCAAGTCGGGCGCCAGCAAGGTCTATATCATGGACGTCCGCAAGGAATTCATCGAGGATTACGTGTGGCCGGTGCTGAAATCCGGGGCGATCTACGAGGGCAAGTACCTGCTCGGCACCTCGTTCGCCCGGCCGATCATCGCCAAGGCGATGGTGGAGATCGCCGACAAGGAGGGAGCGGACGCCATTGCCCACGGCGCCACCGGCAAAGGCAACGACCAGGTCCGTTTCGAGCTGACCGTCAAGGCGCTGGCCCCCCACCTTAAGATTATCGCCCCCTGGCGGCTGTGGGACATCCGCTCGCGCGAGGATGCCATCGACTACGCCGAGAAGCACGGCATACCCGTGCCGGTCACCAAGAAGCGCCCTTACAGCATGGACCGCAACATCTGGCACCTCAGCCACGAGGGCGCCGACCTCGAGGACCCCTGGAACGAGCCGAAGGACGACGTTTACATGGTGACCAAGACGCCCGAACAGGCGCCCGACCAAGCGACCTACGTCGAGATATCCTTTGAGAAGGGCGTGCCGGTGGCGGTGGACGGCGAGAAGCTGGGCGCCATCGAAATGATCGAGAAGCTCAACGATCTCGGGGCGGCCAACGGCGTCGGCATCGCCGATATCACCGAGAACCGCCTCGTGGGCATGAAGTCCCGCGGGGTGTATGAGACGCCGGGCGGCACCATCCTCTTCTACGCCCACCGCGAGCTCGAGTACCTTACCCTCGACCGCGCCACCATGCACTACAAGGAGCAGGTGGCGGTGCGCTACAGCGAGCTGGTCTACGACGGCATGTGGTTCTCGCCGCTCAGAGAGGCCCTCGACGCCTTCGTCGACGCCACCCAGCAGACGGTGACCGGCGTGGTGCGCCTCAAGCTGTACAAGGGCAACGTGATGAGCGCCGGCGCCAAGTCGCCGTACTCCCTCTACCACGAAGGCTTCGTGACCTTCGGCCGCGACGAGGTTTACAACCAGAAGGACGCCGAAGGGTTCATCAATCTGTTCGGCCTGCCCCTGAAGATTCGGGCGCTGATGCAGAAAGAGGCGAAAAAGTAATGACCAAGCTGTGGGGAGGCAGATTCACCAAAGGCACGGATGTGCTCGTGGAGGAGTTTACCTCCTCCATTTCTTTCGACCGGCGGCTGTACCGCGAGGACATCGCCGGCAGCATCGCCCACGCCCGTATGCTGGCCAAATGCGGCATCATTGAGGCCGCCGAGGCCGAGGCGATCATCGCCGGCCTGCAGGATATTCTCGCCGCCATCGAGGCGGGCGATTTCACGTTCGAGACGGCCCTCGAAGACATCCACATGAACATCGAGAAGCGCCTGACCGAGCGCATCGGCCCCGTGGGCGGCAAGCTGCACACCGCCCGCAGCCGCAACGACCAGGTGGCCCTCGATACCCACCTGTACCTGCGCAAGGAGCTGGCCGCCATCGGCGGGCTGCTGTGCGACCTGCAGGCCGCCGTCCTGGAGACGGCCGCCAGGCACGGGGACGTCATCATGCCCGGCTACACCCACCTGCAGCGGGCCCAGCCCATATTGTTCAGCCATCACCTCATGGCGTATTTCGCCATGCTGGCGCGCGACTTCGCCCGCCTGCGCGGCGTGTGGGAGCGGACCGACCTTATGCCGCTGGGGGCGGGGGCCCTGGCCGGCACCACCTTCCCCATCGACCGGCAGATGGTGGCCGACGAGCTCAAGTTCGGCGGCCTGTACGACAACAGCATCGACGCGGTCAGCGACCGCGACTATATCCTGGAGTTCCTCGCTTTCGCCGCCATCCTTATGGTTCACCTCAGCCGGCTGAGCGAGGAGATCATCCTCTGGTGCAGCGCCGAGTTCAAGTTCGTCGAGCTCGACGACGCCCACTGCACAGGCTCGAGCATCATGCCGCAGAAGAAGAACCCCGACGTTTCCGAGCTGGTGCGCGGCAAGTCCGGGCGGGTGATCGGCCACCTCATGGCCCTGCTGACGACGATGAAGGGGCTGCCGCTGGCCTATAACAAGGATATGCAGGAGGACAAGGAGGGCCTGTTCGACACGATCGACACCCTCAAGTTCAGTCTGACGGTCTACGCCGCCCTCGTGGCGGCCATGAAGGTCAACGCCCCGCGGATGCTGGACGCGGCCGGCGAGGACTTTGCCAACGCCACCGATATGGCCGATTATCTGGTGAAGAAGGGCCTGCCCTTCCGCCAGGCCCACGAGGTGGCCGGCAGGAGCGTCCGCTACTGCCTGGAGCGCGGCAAGAAGCTCACCGACCTGTCGCTGGCCGAGTTCAGGGAATTTTCACCAATGTTCGACGCCGACATCCTCGCCGCCATCAAGGTGGAAACCTGCGTAACGGCCCGGGATTCCTACGGCGGCACGTCCCCCGCCCAGGTCGGCGGGGCGATCGCCCGCGGCCGGGAAGCGCTCGGCGGCCAGTTGGCCCTGCTTGACACTTACCGGCGGAAGGTCATATAATGTTTGGTAAGGTATCCCAGAGTGGGGAGCTGCCGGAGCTGCCCTTTTCTGGGAAACGGAAAAGGGGGCTTCACAATGGTTGACATCGCCGTTACCAAGGTAAAAACACCGGGTACCCTGCCGGACCCTGACAAGCTCGGCTTCGGTCATTACTTCACCGACCACATGTTCGTCATGGACTATGAGACCGGCAAAGGCTGGCATAGCCCGCGGATCGTTCCCTACGAGCAGTTCGAGCTTTACCCGTCCGCCATGGTCCTCCATTACGGCCAGGCCATCTTCGAGGGCATGAAGGCTTTCCGCACCGACGCCGGCGAGATCGTCGTCTTCCGGACGCTCGAATACCTGAACCGCTTCAACCGCTCGGCGGAGATCCTCTGTATCCCCAAAACCGATGTCGCCGTCGTCCATGAGGGGCTGAAGAAGCTGCTCGAGACCGACAAGCGCTGGGTACCGGCCAAACACGGCACTTCGCTGTATATCCGTCCTTTCATCGTCGCCACCGACCCCTACGTGGGCGTCAAGTCGTCCGATAAATACACGCTCTTCATCATCCTTTCCCCGTCCGGCGCTTACTATGCGGCCGGCTTCAATCCCGTCGGCATCAGGGTCGAGGACAAGTATGTCCGCGCCGTGCCCGGCGGCATCGGCGAAGCCAAGACGCCCGGCAACTACGCCGCCAGCCTGCGGGCCCAGGTCGAGGCCAAGAAGGAGGGCTACGCCCAGGTGCTGTGGCTCGACGGCATCGAGCGCAAGTATGTCGAGGAAGTCGGCACGATGAACATTTTCTTCAAGATCAAGGGCGAGGTCGTCACCCCGGCCCTCAACGGCAGCATCCTCGGCGGCATCACCCGCAAGACCGTCCTCGAATTGTGCCAGGACTGGGGCGTGAAGGCGACGGAGCGGCAGATTTCCATCGACGAGGTTTTCGCGGCCCACGAAAAGGGTGAGCTGGAGGAAGTGTTCGGTTCCGGCACCGCCGCCGTCATTTCGCCGGTCGGCGAGCTGTCGTGGAAGGGCAGGAAGCTCGTCATCGGCGACGGCAAGACCGGTCCCTTCTCCCAGAAGCTTTTCGATTACGTTGCCGGCCTGCAGTACGGCAAGGTGGCCGACAAGCACGGCTGGGTGGAAAAGGTGGCCAAGGTTTAAGCAGGCATGCCTCCCGGATTATCCGGGAGGCTTCTCTATTATATTTTTCTGCCGTTGTTTCCTCTTGGTAAGAGGTTTTTGCCATTTTCGGGTAGAATATTTTTAGCGTTTATATCTCTTAAGGTGGTTCGCCATGTTGCTGCAGGTGAGAGGAATAATATCGACCATCGGCTGGCGGGATATCGTCGATATCGTGCTGGTGGCCGTGCTGCTCTACAAGCTGTATATGATGATCCGGGATACCCGGGCCCTGACGCTCCTGAAGGGCCTGATCGTGCTGCTTGTCGCCACTCTTGTCAGCAAATGGCTGGGGCTGCAGGTCATTAACTGGCTGCTGCAGAAGTCGATGACCGTCGTGCTGGTGGCGCTGCCGATCGTCTTCCAGCCCGAGCTCAGGCGGGCGCTGGAGCAGCTCGGCCGCGGCCGGCTGTTCAGCAGGAGCGCCATCCTCAACGAAGAGGAGGCCCAAAGCCTGCTGGACGAAACGGTCAAGGCCGTCGCCGTGCTGGCCAAGAACAAGATCGGCGCCCTGCTCGTTTTCGAGCGCGAGATGCGCCTCAACGACTTCGTCGAGACCGGCGTCAAGGTGGACGGCATCGTATCGAGCGAATTCCTCACCAACATTTTCATCCCCAATTCGCCGCTCCACGACGGCGCGGTCATCGTCCGCGGCAACCGCGTGACGGCCGCCGGCTGCATCCTGCCGCTGACCGACGACATGACCTTGGGCAAGGAGCTGGGCACGCGCCACCGCGCGGCCATCGGCATCAGCGAGCAGACCGACGCCATCATCGTCGTCGTCAGCGAGGAGACGGGTATCATTTCGGTGGCCGAGGGCGGCCGCCTGTCGCGCTACGTCGAGGCCGGCAAGCTCAAGGATTTCCTGCGGCCGCTGTATAACGGCAAGGGTTCGCCCTTCAGCGACTTCTTCAACTGGAGGTCTCCGTCATAATGGAAGAAGCGCGCGGGAAAAATATTACCATCAAGATTCTGGCGTTCATCATGGCGGTCGTGCTGTGGCTGTATGTAACCAACGAGCAGAACCCGCCGGTCGAGGCGTCGGTGTCCGTGCCCCTGGAGGTGCGCGGCGTGGCCGAGTCTCTTGTGGCGGTCGACGCGCCGGACGCCGTGCGGGTCAAGGTCCGCGGCCCGCGCAGCATTACTGCCGGGCTGACGCCGCAGGACTTGAAGGCTTACGTCGACCTCAAAGGGGCGACCGAAGGCCGCCACTCGGTGCGCATATACGCCCTCGTGCCCACCAGCCTCGAGCTTGTCGAGGTCCAGCCCGATAAGATCACGGTCCGGGTGGACGGCAAGGCCAGCCGCACGCTGCCGGCCGAGGTCCGCGTGACCGGCTCGGCCCCTGCCGGGACGGTGGTGACCAAGACGACGCTCACGCCCGAGCAGGTGACGGTGAGCGGGCCGAAGGCGACGGTCGACAGCGTCGACAGGGTCATCGTGCCGCTGGACATCACCGGCAAGGGCGCCGATTTCGTCATCCAGGTCGCGCCCCTGATCGTCAGCCGCGACGGCCGGGCAGTGGAAGGAATCGGCGTCGAGCCGGACAAGTTGGATGTTGCCGCCAGCATTGTCAAGGGCATGGACAAGAAGACGGTCGACATCAAGACGATTGTCTTCGGCGATATGGCGCCGGGCACCGTCTTAAAGTCGGTGGTCACGACGCCGGCCAGGGTCGAGCTGAGCGGCGATCCCAAGGAACTGGGCAGAATCGATTACGTGTACACCGAACCGATCAGCGTCGCCGGCATCAATAAGGACACCGAGAAGGAAGTCCGGCTCCAGATTAAGGAAGGCCTGGTGGCGTCGCAGGCGGCGGTGACGGTGAAGATAAGCGTCGGCCGCTAGACGGCGACCGTCGCAAAAGTGCATCTGCTGCTAGGAGAAGATATCTTTGCTGCGTATCACGAATTTTCGCGTGGCCATCGATGACGACAGCCCCCTGCTGCTGCTGGCGGCGCGGCGGCTGCGCCTGCCGCCCGGGGCCGTGGCGGCGGTCACTATTGTCCGGCGGGCGGTGGATGCCCGCCGGAAGTCTAACATCGCCTTCGTCTATTCGCTCGATGTAACCGTCGCCGCGCCCGAGGGCCAGGTGCTGGCCAGGCTGGCCGGCGACCGCGACGTGGCCGTGCGGGCGGAGGAGGCGCCGGTGCCGGTCGTGCCCGGCCACAAGCCGCTCGATTGCCCGCCGGTGGTGGTCGGTGCCGGTCCGGCCGGGCTGTTCGCCGCCCTGACGCTGGCCGAGCACGGCTACCGTCCCGTCCTGCTGGAGCGCGGCCGGGACGTGGCGACCAGGACGCGGGACGTGGCCCGCTTCTGGGAAACAGGCGAGTTCGACCCAGTTTCGAATGTGCAGTTCGGCGAGGGCGGGGCCGGCACGTTCTCCGACGGCAAGCTGACAACGCGGGTGACCGACCCCCGTTCCGCCCAGGTGCTCGACGCCCTTGTGGCCGCCGGGGCGCCGGCGGAGATAAAATACCTCCATAAGCCCCATGTGGGCACCGACCGGCTTAGGACGGTGGTGGCGGGCCTCAGGCGGCGCATCATCGCCGCCGGCGGCACGGTCGAGTTCGAGAGCCGCGTCACCGATATCGCCGTCGACGGCGGCACGCTGACCGGCATCGTCATCAACGACAACCGTCATATCCCCGCCCGCGTCGCGCTGTTCGCCATCGGCCACAGCGCCCGCGACACCTACCATATGCTGGCCGCCCGCGGCGTGGCGATGGAGGCCAAGCCATTCGCGGTCGGCGTCCGCATCGAGCATCCCCAGGAGCTTATCGACCGCGCCCAGTACGGCGGCGTCGCCGGCCATCCCAAGCTGGGGGCGGCCGACTACGCGCTCGTCTTTCAGGACCGGGCCGCCGGGCGGACGGCCTACTCTTTCTGCATGTGCCCCGGCGGGCTGGTGGTGGCCGCCGCCTCGGAAGAGGGCGGCGTCGTCACCAACGGCATGAGCCTGTACGACCGGGCGTCCGGCCTGGCCAACAGCGCCCTGGTTGTGGGCGTCGGCCCGGCCGATTTCGGCGGCGGGGCTCTGGCCGGCATCGAGTTTCAGCGCCGCTGGGAGCGGCTGGCCTTCGCGGCCGGCGGCGGCACGTACGCGGCCCCCGTCCAGGCGGTGGGCGACTTCCTCGCCGGCCGCGAAGGCGGCAGCGGCTATCTTGCCCCACCCAGCTACCGTCCGGCCACGGTCGCGGCCGACCTGGCCGCCTGCCTGCCGCCGGCGGTGGCGGCGACGCTGGCCCGGGCCCTGCCCGACTTCGGCCGCAAGATCAAGGATTTCGACCATCCCCGGGCGGTCCTCACCGGCGTGGAGACGCGGACAAGCGCCCCCGTGCGCCTGGTGCGCGGCGCCGATTTCATGTCGGCGACGGTGGCCGGCCTCGTGCCGGTGGGCGAGGGGGCCGGCTACGCCGGCGGCATAATGAGCGCCGCCCTCGACGGCCTGAACGCCGCCCTGGCGATCATCAGGGAATACAGACCGCTGTGAAGGGAGACAGAGAAATTTGAGCAGACTTTTCGGTACCGACGGCGTGCGCGGCCTGGCCAACAGCGAACTTACCCCCGAGCTGGCATTCCGCCTCGGCCGGGCGGCGACGTACCGGTTCGGCCGCGACTACCGGCGGCCGGTTTTCTACATCGGGCGGGATACGCGCATATCGGGCGAGATGCTGGAGGCGGCGCTGGCCGCCGGCATCTGCTCAGCCGGCGGCGAAGCCGTGCTGTGCGGGGTCGTGCCGACGCCGGCCGTGGCTTTCCTGGCCCGCAAGCATGGCGCCCAGGCAGGGGTGGTCATCTCCGCCTCCCATAACCCCTTCCCCGACAACGGCATCAAATTTTTCGCCGGCAGCGGCTACAAGCTGCCCGACGCCACCGAGGACGAGCTGGACAAGCTGGTCCAGGCCGCCGAGGACACGATGCCGCGGCCCACGGCCGAGCATGTCGGCGTCATCCGCCACCATCACGATCTGCTCAAGGAGTACGTAGAATATGCGCTGGCGACGGTCGATACGTCGTTCGCCGGCCTGAAGATCGTCGTGGACTGCGCCAACGGTGCGGCCTACGAGGCGGCGCCGGCCGTCCTCCGCCGCCTGGGGGCCGAGGTGGTTGTCATCAACGACCAGCCCAACGGGGTCAACATTAACCGCGACGCCGGCTCCACCCACCTCGAGGGCTTGCAGCAGGCGGTCGTCGTCCATGGCGCCGATCTCGGCATCGCCCACGACGGCGACGCCGACCGCTGCCTGGCGGTCGACGAGACGGGAGCGGTGGTGGACGGCGACCAGATTATGGTCGTCTGCGCCCTGGAGATGCTCCGCCAGGGCAAGCTGGCCGACAACACGCTCGTGGCCACGGTCATGAGCAACCTCGGCCTCCACCAGGCGCTCCGCAAGGCGGGCGGCCGGGTGACCGTCACTCCGGTCGGCGACCGCTACGTGCTCGAGGCCATGCTCACCCACGGCTACGGCCTGGGGGGCGAGCAGTCGGGACATATCATCTTCAGCGAGCACAGCACTACCGGCGACGGCCTGGTGACCGCCCTGCAGCTCATCGCCGCCAAGGTGCGCGCCGGCCGCAAGCTGTCGGAGCTGGCCGCCCTCATGACGAGGTTCCCGCAGGTGCTTGTCAACGTGCGCGTCAAAAACAAGGCCGGCTGGCAGGAGAACGAGGCCATCGCCGCCACCATCGCCGCCGCCATCGCCGCCGCCGAAAGGGAGCTGGGCGAGGACGGACGGGTGCTTGTCCGCCCGTCCGGGACCGAGCCTTTGATCCGCGTGATGGCCGAGGGACCGTCGCAGCCCGAGCTCGAGGCGCTCGTCGAGCGCGTGGCCGCCGTCATCAGCAGCGAACTGGGACGTTGACCGATTGAAGCTGTTATATTAAAATAGAATCATACGGGCAAGGGAGCACGGTTGTGCTCCCTTGCATATGTATGTGTATCCGGCGCAGGGAAAGGAGGGACGGAAAGGCGGCCGGACAAAGCGGAGGGAGGTGTGGCAAGGATACGGCGGCTGTTTTTGCAGCACATTAATATTGACTAGCGCTGGCGCTTGCCTGCGGGCAAGCAGACGAGGGAGAGGTTTATCGAGATTGTCAGCGGGTGCCTCTCGGCCTAACTGCGGTCGTGAGCAGTCGACAAAACCGCCAGGCGACCGGCGGGACAAAACGCACTGCGGCAGACGGTATTCAGGTTTGCATGTTTTTCTTAAGACCGGCTATAAAAAGTCAAGTGGGAAGGAACGTTACATGGCCGGGAGATAAGGAGCGTTGTCCCGAAGAACAGCAAAAATGATGGAAGTCATTTTGCGGCAGACATGACCGACAGCGGTCATGTGGGACTTTCCAT
>JARKPR010000023.1 GCA_029975165.1 Selenomonadales bacterium | reverse complement strand
GTCCTCGGTCTGGGTGCCCGCGCCGGTGTAGGCGCCGGAATTGTTGTCCCAGGTGCCGGTGCTCCAGCCGGTGAAGTTGTGGTTCTGGAAGTAGTTGCCGTAGACGTAGGCGTCGCCGACCATCTTGACTTCGGTGGCGGCCTGGGCAACGCCGGCCAAGCCCAGGATCAGGGCGGCCAGGGCGGCCCAACTGGCGAAACGTTTCATGATTCCTCCCTCCTCGTCGCTTGCGAAACACGGTGCTTGCGGACGCTGTCGCCGGGTGGCGTCCCGGCGAATGTTTTTTCACTTATGTAATGATTATCCAAATTGCAATACGGCGGGAGTGGTTTTTTCGACGCTGGTAAAAAAAATTTTACGGCCATGACGATTCGGCGACGTTTCCGGCGGCAAGGCGAAAAAAAGGCCGGGGCTGGCGAGCCCCGGCCTTGGCCGTTGGCGGAAACGGAGGACGTTAGAACTTGTAGCTCAGACCGAAGGCGATCTTGATCGGATCGCCGACGCGGGCGCGCTCGGCCAGGCGATGGCCCCAGACGCTGGTCTGGAACTGGCCGTGGGCCCAACCGGCTTCGAGGACGGCGGCCAGATTCTCGTAGATCTGGTACTTGGTGTCGAAGCCGACGCTGATGATGTTCTCGTTGGTGGTCAGGTCGCGACCCATGGTGTAGTACGGGTTGCTGCCCATGGAGGTGTTCAGGTAGCGGATGGCCGCCGGCGAGTTGTTGCCGCGCAGGTAGATGAAGCTCACCCGGTGCGACAGCTTCTCGATCAGCGAGATGTTGTCGAGGGCCGCGCCGATGCCCATGGAGCCGATGGGGTTGACGCCGAGGTTGCTGTCCTTGCTCAGCTCCTGGGAGCTGTCGAACAGGAAGTTGTTGCCCGGGCCCCAGTTGGACAGGACCGAAGGCATGCGCTCGGAGCCGTTGCGGGTGGAGCTGTCTTCGCCCGTGGACCACCAGGCGAAGACCTGCGGGGTCACGACGTCAAGGCCGGTGTACTCGGCGCCGAAGTCGATGAACCAGCCGGCGCGCTGATCCTTCTTGCGGTCGCCCTGGTTGCCGGCGCCGTAGATCACGTCGGCGTAGAACTTCACCGGGTCAAGGGCGGTCACCTCGAAGGAGCCGCCGGCCCACCAGTAGGCGTTCTGGGCGTTGCGCATGCCGGTGGGGGTCAGGAAGGTGCCGGCGGACAGCAGGCTGTCGGCGAAGGTCGAGTTGGGGCCGTAGGAGCCGGCGGTGAAGTAGTTGGCGTTGCGGCCGGCCCCGGCGAGGGCGCCGTACGGGGTGGCCTTGCAGCCCTCGACGGTGATGGGCAGGGCCAGGGCGTACAGGTCGAGCTCGTCGGCCTGCTGGGTGGTGGTGGTGTCGAAGGTCCGGTTCTTGTCCAGCATGCGGGCGTAGGCCGCGATGACGGACAGGGTGTCGTCGATCAGCGGGGAATTGACGACCAGGGCGGCCGCGCGATCGCCGCCGAAGATGACGGAGTCGGTGAAGAAGGCGTTGGCCGGCAGGGAGAAGTCCTGGAGGCCGGCGGTCACCTCGGTGCTGCAGTTGGGCAGCTTGAACTGCAGGAAGGCCTGGTAGACCTGGACGGCCGCGCTGGGGTTGGCGGCGGTGAAGGTGCCGTGGCCCCAGGTGTCCTCGACCTTGATGCCCAGGCGGAACTTCACGGCCTCGTTGGCCACGAAGTCGGTGCGCAGGCGGAAGCGCTCCCAGATCTGGAAGCGGTCTTCAGTCTGGGTGCCGGCACCGGTGTAGTTGCCGGAATTGTCGTTCCAGGAGCCGGTGCTCCAGCCGGTGAAGTTCTGGTTGGCGTTGAAGCTGCCGTAGACGAAGGCGTCGCCGACCATCTTCACTTCGGTGGCGGCCTGGGCGATGCCGGCCAAGCCCAGGATCAGGGCGGCCAGGGCGGCACATCTGGCGAAACGTTTCATGAATCCTCCCTCCTCATGCTTGCGAAACACGGTGCCTGCGGACGCTGTCGCCGGGTGGCGTCCCGGCGAATGATTTTCACTTATGTAATGATTATCCAAATTGCAATACGAGGAGAGTGGTTTTTTCGACGCTGGTAAAAAAAACTTTACGGCAGTGACGATCCGGTGACGCGGCGGGCGGCGAGGCGCAAAAAAAGGCCGGGGCTGGCGAGCCCCGGCCTTGGCCGTCGGCGGAAACGGATGACGCTAGAACTTGTACGAGAAGCCGAGAGCGATCTTCCAGGCGTCGCTCTCGCGGGCCTTCTCAGCCAGGCGATGGCCCCAGACGCTGGTCTGGAACTGACCGTGGGCCCAACCGGTCTCCAGGACGGCGGCCAGATTCTCGTAGATCTGGTAGGTGCCGTCGATGTTGGCGCTCAGGATGTGCTCGTTGGTGGTCAGGTCGCGACCCATGGTGAAGTACGGGTTGCTGCCCATGTAGGTGTTCAGGTAGCGGATGGCCGACGCCGAGTTGTTGCCCTGCAGGTAGACGAAGGTCACGCGGTTGGTCAGCTTCTCGACAAGCGAGATGTTGTTGAGCGAAGCGCCGATGCCCATGGAACCGATGGGGTTGACGCCCATGTTGCCCTGCTTGAGCAGCTCCTGGGAGCAGTCGAACAGGAAGCTGTTGCCCGGGCCCCAGTTGGACATGACCGAAGGCATGCGCTCGGAGCCGTTGCGGGTGGACTTGTCCTCGCCGGTGGACCACCAGGCGAAGACCTGCGGGGTCAGCACGTCCCAGCCGGTGTACTCGGCGCCGAGGTCAATAAACCAGCCTTCGCGGCTGTCCTTCTTGCGGTCGGCCTTGTTGCCGGCGCCGTAGATCACGTCGGCGTAGAACTTCACCGGATCGAGCGCGGTCACCTCGAAGGTGCCGCCGGCCCACCAGTAGGCGTTCTGGGCGTTGCGCATGCCGGTGGGGGTCAGGAAGGTGCCGGCGGACAGCAGGCTGTCGGCGAAGGTCGAGTTGGGGCCGTAGGAGCCGGCGGTG
>JARKPR010000062.1 GCA_029975165.1 Selenomonadales bacterium | reverse complement strand
CATGGAAAGTCCCACATGACCGCTGTCGGTCATGTCTGCCGCAAAATGACTTCCATCATTTTTGCTGTTCTTCGGGACAACGCTCCTTATCTCCCGGCCATGTAACGTTCCTTCCCACTTGACTTTTTATAGCCGGTCTTAGATGCCGTCGCCTGCGGACGGCCCCGGTTCCGCGCCGGGACCGCCCGCTTTGTCGCGGCTGCCGCCTGCTGGCGGCGTGTTAGGCCCAGAATTTGCGGATGTTCTCTTCCGACGGCGCCTTGGTGAGCAAGCTGACGGCCACAAAGGCGACGAGCGCCATGAACAGCGGCAGGATTATGGTGTGCGTGTCGAAGGGGCGCGGCCAGAAGTTGTGGCAGTAGATGTAGGTGGCGCAGCCGAAGAAGATGGATGCCAGGGCGCCCTTGTCGTTGGCCCGTTTCCAGTACAACCCCAGCAGCGTCGGCCAGAGGAAGACGGACTCCATGCCGGCGAGGGCGAACAGGTTGAGCCAGACGAGAAAGTCGGGCGGACGGTAGGAGATGGCAAAGACGATAATGCCGGTGATGGCGGTGATTATGAGGCTGGTTTTTTTGATGAACTTTTCCTGGGGATTGGGATTGACGTAGTTGACGTAGAGGTCCTTGATGATCGTGCTGGACAGCACCAGGAGCTGCGAGCTGACGGTCGACATGATGGCGGCCAGCGGCGCGGTGAGGAACAGGCCGGCCAGCCATGGATTGAGGGTCTTCTTGGTCAGTTCGGGGATGACGGTGTCGCCGATCTTGATCGCCGGGTCGATGGCTTTGCCGACGGCGCCGATGAGGTGCATGCCGAGCATGAGGAAGCCGGTGAAGATCGTGCCGATGATGATGGCGTTGTGCATCGAGCGGGCGTCCTTATAGCCCATGCCCCGCACCGCCACCTGGGGCAGGCCAATGACGCCGAAGCCGACCAGCACCCAGAATGACGCGATCCATGGTATGCTGATAAAGTTCTTGAGGCCGAAAGGCGTTATCATATCGGGGTTTACGGCCGCCAGTTTCTTCATCACGGATTCGACGCCGCCGCCGTAGGCGAAGACGCCAACCAGCAGGATGAGCGTGCCCACGAACATAACGATGCCCTGCAGGGTGTCGGTGAGGACGACGCCCCGGAAGCCGCCGAACGTGACGTAGAAGACGACGACGCCGGCGAAAATGCACAGGGCGGTTTCGTAGGAATAGCCGGTCATCGACTGGAAGAGGCGCGCGCCGCCGATGAACTGGACGGCGATGGCCGCGAGGAAGAAGCCGACTATGCCGGCGACGGACAGCACGACGACGGTTTTGCTTTCGTAGCGGTGCTTCAGGAAATCGATGACGGTGACGGCGTTGATTTTCCGCGCCACGATGGCGAACCTTTTGCCGAGGATGCCGAGGACGAGGTAGCCGACAGGCAGCTGCGTCATCGCCAGCAGCACCCAGCCCAGCCCCTGTGCATAAGCGACCCCCGGTCCGGCGATGAAGCTGCCGGCGCTGATGTAGGTCGTCGTCAGGGTCATGGCCAGCACGAAGCCGCCCATGCCGCGGCCGCCGATGAAATATTCCTCCAGGAAACCGCCTTTTGCTTCGCGGTTGAGTTTGGCGCTCCAGAGGCCGATGCCGACGTTGAGCGCCAGGTACAGCACCATTACGACGAAGATTTCCCACTGCACGAGGTGCACCTCCCCTCAGCCGGCTTCCAGTCGTAATCCGTGGCCGCGTCGAGCGGCATTTCCTTGTAGAAGAACTTTACCATGACCAAGGTCAGGAGCGAGAATACGACGAAGCCGCCGATGACGCTCCAGAAAAACCAGGCCGGGAAACCCATCACATAGCTGTACTCTTTAGGCGAACCCGACCCCAGACCGTAAGCAAAGGCAAACCACCAGATGATATTAAGGAAAAACAGTGCGATGGCCCAGAGGGCTTCTTTGTTTGCCTGGGCATAACGAGGATCCTCGCGGAATTTGTAATCCATTCCAGTTCGTCCCTCCCTTTATCCCGGTATCGTTGCGCATACGTGCTTTCCTGCCGTCTAGCCCTTCCTGTTCAGGTATCACCCCGTTTCAGTTCTTCGTAGCCCAGCAGTTCCATCGCGGCGAGGGCCATCACTTTGACGGCCGTGAGGATGTCGGCGATTGCCACGTATTCGTCGTTCTGGTGGGCCAGGTTCAGCGCCCCCGGGCCGTAGATGATACATTGCTCGATCCCGGCCTGCTGGACGACGAATTTCTGGTCGTCGCTGCCGGGGCTGATGACGAATTCCGGCACGCGCCCGAGCACGGCCTCACCGCTGGCCAGGAATGCTTTGACCAACGGCGTGTCCGTCGGCACGAGCGAAGGATCGGCGCACATGATGCGGTGGATTTCGTACTGGAAATCGGGGTCTTCGGCCTGCAGGCGGCGGCAGAGTTCGCGGATCTCCTCGATCGCCCCCTCGACCGTCTCGCCGGGCACGAGCCGGCGGTCGATCTCCGCCGTGCACCTGTCGGGGACGGTGTTGACCTTCGTCCCGGCGTTGATGACCGTCACCGCCAGGGTGCTTTTCCGGCAGGCTTCCGGGGCGACGGGGAGGTCGGTGGTGCGCAGCTTCAGGCGCGGCTTGAGCTCTTCGTTGACCAGGTGCAGCAGCTTGATCATTTTATCGAGGGCGTTGATGCCGAGGTCGGGCATACTGCCGTGGCTTTTCTTCCCTTTGGTCGCGATGCCCATCCAGGCGGCCCCCCGGTGGCCGATGCAGACCCGGTCGGCGTCGAGGCATTCGGTTATCACGACATAGTCGGTTTTGCCGGCGGCGATATAGCCCTGTTCCACCAGGTAGCCGACGCCGGCGAACCCGCCCGTTTCCTCGTCCGGGGTCGCGCTCGACTCCACCGTCCCCAGCAGGCGGAAGCCGGCCCGCTTGACGGCCTCGACGGCGAAGATCTGGGCGACGATGCCCGATTTCTGGTCACAGGCCCCGCGGCCGTAAAGCCGCCCGTCCCTGACGATCCCTTCATAAGGGGGGACCGTCCAGCCGTCGCCGGCCGGAACGACATCCATATGGCCGGAAAAGTGCAGCACCGGCCGCGCCTTTTCGCCCGGCAGCCGGCCGAGCACGCTCACCCGTTCCAGTCCCTGGCCATGCGGCGCCAGCTCGGGCAGTCTTTCGGAAGGAACGGCGACATACTCGACCTGGTAGCCGAATTCGCGGAGCTTGTCGCCGACCAGCTCCGCGCAGGCCCGGTAGTTGTTGCCCGGCGGGTTTTCCGTCTCGATGCGGACGATGTCGCGGCCGAACGCGACAATCTCCTCGGTCAGCGAAGTTGCGGCTTTTTCCAGCTTCTCTATGACATTTTCCCGGTCCATGCGTCTTCTCCTCCTCGCTTGTTTCGTTGTTGTCCGGGTCAGCCCAGCTCCCGGTGCAGATTTTCGATGACCTTGCGGAATGCGGCCGCCAGCCGTGCGGTCTCCTGTTTGGTGATGATAAGCGGCGGGGCGGCGGTGAGGACGTTGTTGTTCTGCGGCACGCTACGCGCCATGCGGCCGATTAGGACGCCGTCGCTCTTGGCGTCGGCCACCATCTTCGCCAGGTATTTCTCCGGCAGCGGCGCTTGCGTTTTTTTGTCCTCGACCAGCTCGATGCCCAGGAACAGGCCCTTGCCCCGCACTTCACCGACCAGCGGCAGCTCTTCCAGGTCTTTGAGGCTGTCGTAGAGGTATTGCCCCATCGCCCGGCTGTTCTCAATCATCCCCTGGTCCTCGATGACGGCGATGTTGGCCAGCGCCGCGGAACAGCCCGCCGTGCAGCCGCCGAAGGTGCTGATGTCCCGGAAATAGCCCATCGTATCGGCGGGGTTGGTGATGAAGCGGTCGAAGATATACGCTTTGGTGACGACCGCGGAAAGGGGCATGTAGGAGCTCGCCAGCCCCTTGGCCATGGTCAGCATGTCCGGCGCGACATCATAGTGCTGGTAACCGAACATCGTGCCCGTGCGGCCGAAGCCGTTGACGACTTCGTCCAGGATCAGCAGGACCTCGTGCTTGCGGCAGATTTCCGCGACGATCGGGTAATATTCCTTGACCGGGATGATGATGCCGCCGCCGGCCGTGATCGGTTCGAGGATTACCGCGGCCACGGTGTCCGCGCCTTCGCGCTCGATCACTGTTTCCAGCGCCCGGGCGCATTCGAGGTTGCAGCCGGGATAGCTCTTGCCGAAGTGGCAGCGGTAGCAGAGGGCATGGGGGATTTCGACGAAGCCGGGCGGGAAGGGCCCGTAGCCGGCCTTCCTTTCCTCCTGCCCGGTCGCCGCCAGCACGGCCAGCGTACTGCCGTGGTAGTCGCGATGCCGGTAAATGATCTTATGCTTGTTTTTTTTGTCGGGATATTTCAGCGCGAAGTACTGCCGGGCCATCTTGAAGGCTTTCTCGTTCGCTTCCGAGCCGCTGTTGGCGACATATACCTTCGGCAGGTCAGGCAGCAGCCGGGCCATTTTCTCCGCGAAGCGGATGTAAGGAGGCGTGGCCATCGAGCCGGCGTAATACGGCAGCTGGTGAAGCTGGTCGGTTATCGCGTCGATGATCTTCTGCTGCCCGTACCCCGCGTTGACGCACCAGACGCCGCCGGAGAGGCCGTCCAGGTATTCGCGGCCATGGCTGTCCGTGACCATGCAGCCTTTGCCGGAAACCATGATCGGCGGCTCCTGCCCCTCGAACGCCTTGTGATTGGTAATGTGGAGCCAAAGGTGCTCCCGGTGCAAGCGCACCAATTCGTCTATATTCCATTTGTTCGCGCCATTGTTTGCCATAACTGATTCTCCTCCTAATCGGTAGTGCTGTTTCCCCTGCGGCCGAACGCCCCGCCGTCATTCGCGCTTGCCTCAACAGAAAAAACAAGGCGCCAAGAACACAGTGCGTCCTTAGCGCCATTGCTGGATGTGGAGGCGATGATACTGAGTGTGGTTGTGTGCGCATGATAGGAGTAGTTCGGCGGAAAGGGTGGGGAAATTTCGGTTTTCTCTAGTCAGCATATCAATTTTTCCGCCGCCAGGCCATGTCCGTAATGGACAAAAAAGCCGTTATTAATTGTCCGAATTTACAAATCGAGAAACTTGTTGACGACAGTGGCAAAGTACAGGTGCATCCTGTCCTGGGCGTTGTTCAGATCCCTGCCGGTAATTTCGGCGATCTTTTTTATCCTGTATTTCAGGGTATTGCGGTGGATGTGCAGCCTGTCGGCCACCCGGTTATAGTCTTCGTTGCCTTCGAGGAAGGTGGAGAGGGTGGCCACGAGCTGGGCGGAGTTTTTCCGGTCGTACGCGTACAGTTCACCGAGGATTTCCTGCCGGAACGAATCCATCTGCTGGCGGTCGCGGACATTGAAGAGGATTTTCAGGAAGCCGAGATTGTCGTAACCGAAGAATTGCCGGCTATCCGACGTCTGCGCTACTTTTAGGGCCAGTTCGGCCTGATCGAGGCTGGTTTTCATCTGGTCCAGCTGCGCGCAGGAACTCCCCCAGCCGATGTTTATCGCCCCGCAGTTCAGCCTGGTCTTGGCGGCCGCCACCAGTTCGCCGGCGATGGCCTCCAGCTTCTGCTTCTCTTTTTCTCCCTCATCCGAGGGCAGGAGGATTATTATGCGGTCGCCGCGGATCATCGACAAGGCTTTGCGGCCTTCCTTGCGCATGACCTCGTTGACGATCTGCTGCAGGCGCAGCTTGGCGTCCAGGACTTGATTCTCGGTAAAGATATCCGCCCGGGTGTAATCGAGCAGTTCGTTGACCTTGATGAGCATCACCCGGTGGGAGCGGCCAAGGTCGTAGTCGTAAAGCGCCGCGCGCGTCATGAGATAGTTGGCGTTGGAATTGTCGCCGTAGAGGATGTTTTCGATGATGTCCTGGATCGACTTATCTTCCATCTGCTTGCTTATTATGTGGTTGCAGATGTCTTTCGTCACCTCGACCAGTTTGACTTCCCAGGGCAATTCGCACAGCGGGAAGGCCAGGCTGTCGGCCAGCTGGACGATATGCGGCGGAATCTTGGGGATGTACGGGCCGATATTGATGACGATGCCGGCTACGCCCTTGCGCGCGCACTCTTCGACGATCCGGGCCAAAGCGTTGGCGTCGTCTTTGATGGCTACGCCGGTCATGAACAGCAGTTCGCCGCCCTGCACCCAGGCTATGGCGTCCGGCAGATCGGCGACATGCACCCAGTGCAGCGTCCGGTCCAGGCCTTTCACGCCCGCGGCGAGGCGTATATTCTTAAGTTGCGGCAGGCGGAAGATGTCTCTCAGTCTTATGATCACGACAATCCATCCTTTTCCCGCTTCTTGGGCGTATACCGAACATTATACGCTATTATCCGGCGATATCCTGCCGAAGGGCCACATAACCGCTTTCCGGCGCAAACAGAAAGTTTACGGTCGTTTTGTGGAACCGATGGTGAAACGCGCAGGAAAATTATGACAGGGCCCAATCGCTTTGCTCAATGGTTTGCCTAAATAGTCGCCAAAACATAAACAGACTCTCGCCCTGTTTCCGGGCGAGAGTCTGTTGCCTTAATGTATGGGAGTGGGCGGAATTTGAACTCTCGCTAGGGTTCCCCCTGCTAACGCTTTAGCAAACAGTAAATTCAAGGCTTTAACCAGTTGTCATTTTTAACTTGACCATTAAATTTCATTGGGTGATTTGGAGTTTTTATCCACACAAATCAAAATATTAGTTGTTTGCCTCTCTGCAAACCATTGCCGTTATTCTTGGCTACTTTTCATCGCCAGATGCACGGCCGCCAGTTTGAACGCTTTCGGCAGCGCCAGGATGTTGGGGTTGTCCCCTACGTATTTGCGGGCGGCGGCGAGCGCTTCTTCGAAGGTAGCCCGCGTTTTCATGCCCATCGCCCGCGCGTATCCGGGCTCCTGCGCGCCGACGATATAGATGGCCGCGCAGTTCGCTTCGGCAATATGTCCGCAGGAAATCATCGAGAAAGCGTGGTAGGGGTGGTAGCCGTAATCGAAACGGTACTTGTCGACGTACTCTTTTTTCCTGGACACGTATTCGCCGAATTTCTCGATGTCGGGCAGGATGTTGTTGTAGTCCTTCTGAAAAAGGTCGTAAACTTCCCTGTAGGAAGGAAACTCCTCGTCGTGGAAGTAGCCGTTGCAGATCGACGAGCAGATCACGACGCAATTGTCGCTGAGGATGCGCTTGTGCCGGATGATGTTGGCGGATATGGCCTGGAGCATGAGGATGGGGTTTGTTCCCATGCCGTTGCCGTAGTGGAAGGCCTGCGGCATGCCGAAGACCATCACGTCGTACTTCTTTTCGGCGAACGGCACATAGGTGCGCTTGTCGGCGACCTGCCAGGACAGGGGTTGGATTTCCTTCGCATAGCCGGTGAACACGGCGATTTGCCGGGCGTAGGTATCAAGGACGGCGTCACAGGTGAAGAACTTCTTGCCCATCTTCTTTTCCATGTGCTGGCCGATGGAGTCGAACTTCTGCCGCATGAGGCTGTGGTTGCCGACGGGCGTGAAGTCGTCGCGGTGCATGACGTGGGGCACATGGTGGGACGCGATGCTTTCCCAGTGCGTCAGGCCGGTCGCGCAGTGCTTGTAGCCGCCTGAGTAGCCGCCGTAGGGGTTGCCCAGCGTATGGCCGATCAGTACGGCAAAATCAGCTTCGTACACGTCTCTGTTCATTATGACGCGGTTGCCGTCGTCGTCATAGCCCAGGTCGACCAGATTGTGCCAGTCCTCGCTGTCGTGGTTGACGATTTGGTGCGAGTACCAGTAGTCGTTGAAGACCTTTTCGCCGAGCAGACTTTTTATTTCTTCCTTGGTGTTCTTGCGATGCAGGCCGTTGCTGCAGATCAGCTTGATGTTCTGTTTTTCCACGCCGGCTTTGAGGCATTCTTCGATGATGATCGGGATGGCTGTCTTGCGGTGGGAGGTCGGCTGCGTCCCGCCCTTGACCTTGTCGGGGAACACGATGCAAACGCGGGAGGTTTTCCCTACCTGTTGGGCGATCGGCGCCACACCGACCGGGCTCATAATCGACTGCCTTGTAGCAGCTTCGACATCTTTAAGATACGGGGGATCGGCGATGGTCTCGCCGGGGATGAAGACGTCGGTGTTGTCCGGCAGGCTGGCTTCCATCAACCCGTGCCCGTATTCGAAGTTGAGCTTCACGAGTCTTTACCTCCTTCCGCTGATGCACTCGTCGACGATTTTTTTCAGGTCGGCGGGGTAGAAACCCACCTGCCCGGAAAACTTGGTGAGAGCGACAAGCCCTCCGCCAATGCTGTCGAGCGAACAGATCGTTTTTGCGTTTTCTTCTTTTAAGCCGCCCCCGTATACCACTACCGGCGTGAAGGCGAACAGCTTCTGCACCGTTTCCCGGATAAAGGCGGCAACAAACGCGATATAATCCGGGCCAGGCGGCGTTTTCCCAGGGCCGATGGCCCATATCGGCTCATAGCCGATAACGACCTGGCGCTTGCCTACCCAGCTCTGGACGCCGTCGAGGCTGAGTTCGAGCTGCCTGGCCAGTACAGCCTTGATGCGTCCCTGCTGCTCTTCGAACATGCCTTCGCCGCGCTCCTGCGCTGATTCGCCGATACACACCAGCGTAGCGAGCCCTGCTTCGAGGGCAGCGACCGTCTCCCTGCTGATAAGCCGGCTGACCGTGTCCGCGGCGGCTTGCGGCGGGGGAGAAAATCCTGGGCATTCCTTGATAAATTCCTCGATGATCCCCAGTTTGTCTTTTCTCTCTTCCGAATGGCCGACAATTGCCCATTTGCTGCCCAGCGCCTTGGCCGCCGCCGCGGGCCGGTTGGTGGTAAAGGCACCGAAATTGACGCCGGGTTTGATATCTTCCCGGTAGACGCCCTGGCAGCCGATTTCGATGCTCTGGGTCAACTGCGCCGGATAGGCGGCCAGCTTGCCGACAGCCGGGCCGATGAGCGCCTCAGGCAACAGAAAGGTGAGTTTTACCGACTCCATGCCGCCCAGTCCATAGCCCACGCTCTCCTCGATCACCCACTCTATCCAGTCCTTGGGAGAGTCGAAATCGCATAAACCGCCGAGCGAGCGGGCAACGTCGAACCGCTTCAGATTCACGAATATGTGCTGCACAATATGCCTCCCTTTTAGCGCCGCTGCTATTTCAATACAGCCCCCTGGCTGACCGAGCTGACGTCCCGGGCGTATCTGACCAGATATCCCTTGGTGATTTTGGGAGCCGGATGCACAAGCTTCTCCCGCCGGCGGGCCAGTTCCTCGTCGGCTACCAGCAGGTCAACGGTCCGGGCCGGTATGTCGATGCTGATCATGTCGCCGTCTTGAACCAGCGCGATCGGCCCGCCTTCCGCGGCCTCGGGAGCGATATGGCCGATAGCCGGGCCGCGGGATGCCCCCGAAAAGCGCCCGTCGGTGACGAGGGCGACATCGTCCAGGCCCATGCCGACGATATAAGTCGTGGCCGTAAGCATCTCGCGCATGCCGGGCCCGCCCTTGGGGCCCTCGTAGCGGATGACGATGACGTCGCCGTGGTTAATTTGGCTTTCGCGCAAAGCCCGGAAAGCATCTTCTTCGCTGTTGAACACCCGCGCCGGTCCTTTGTGGACGAGCATTTCCGGCTTGACGGCCGTCTGCTTGACGACCGCTCCCCCGGGGGCAAGGCTGCCGTGAAGGATGGCGAGGCTGCCTTGTTTGCTGTAGGCCTCGGCTACAGGCCTGATGACCTGCGGATTCTTATTCTCGGCCTCGGCGGCGATTTCGCCGATGGTCAGCCCGGAGACCGTCTTTTGCGTCCCGTCGAGCCAGTCGTCCAGCTCCTTCATGACCGCCGGCACGCCGCCGGCGTCTTCGAGGTCCTTCATCGTCTGGACGCCGCTGGGGTTGATCTTCGCTAGGTACGGCGTGGTGCTGCTGAGCTGTTCGAAATCGTCGGGGGTGATGGTGATGCCGCATTCCCCGGCAATCGCCGGAACATGCAGCAGGCAGTTTGTCGACCCGCCGACGGCCATGGCGACCTTGATGGCGTTGATAAAGGAGTTGCGCGTCAAAATATCGCTCGGTTTGATCCCCTGGTTGACCAATTCCACCACCCGGTAGCCGCTGGCTTTGGCGATGCGCCGCTTCTTCCCTTCCACGGCATGAGCGGTGCCGCAGCCGGGGAGGGTGAGGCCAAGCACCTCGGCGATTACCGACATGCTGTTGGCTGTCCCCATCATCGAGCAGGACCCGGCGGACGGCGACAGGCATTCTTCCATTTCGTCGAGCACTTTTTCCGGCAGGAGGCCGCGCTTGATCTTGCCGGCGGCTTCCTTGGTCTGATAAGAGGCGAGTTCCTGGCCGCGGTACCTGCCCGGAAACATCGGCCCGCCGGTCACGACTACGGCCGGCAGGTCGAGCCTGGCGGCCGCCATGAGCAATGCCGGGACGATCTTGTCGCACCCGCCTACGAGTACCAGGCCGTCATAACGGTGCGCCTCGACCATCACTTCCACCGAATCGGCGATTATCTCCCGGCTGGGCAGCGCGTAGCACATGCCTTTGTTCGCCTGCCCGAAGCCGTCGCAGACGGCGATGGTGCCGAAGGCGAACGGCACGCCGCCGGCGGCGTAGATCCCGTCGCGGATATGGCCTACCAGGTCGTTGAGGTGAAAGTGCCCCGGATGCATTTCGTTATAGGTGTTGACAATGGCGATGAACGGCTTCTTGAGCTCGTCGTTCAGCAGCCCCACATTCTTGAGATGGGCCCGCGGCCCGCCGCGGTCCATCCCTTCTACCACTTCCCGGCTGCGGTACGCCGGGTTTTTCGTCAGCATCATTTACTCTCTCCCTTGATAATCCGACTTACAGGCTGAAGCCGATGCCTGCCAGCGAGCCGCGCAATTTCTCCGCTTCCGCCCCGGTCAGGGCGCGCAGCGGCACCCGCGGTTCACCGCCTCTCAGGCCGCGCCATTTAAGCACCTGCTTGTAGGCCGGAATCGGGGTGAAGCTCCGGAAAATCGCCCGCAGCTTGATTACCTTGTCCTGGGCGGCAAGGGCCGCTTCCAGGTTCCCCTTCACCACATTCTCGTAGATTTGCACGACCGTTTCCGGGAAAGCGGTAGCGGTGGCGGAAACGCCGCCTTGGCCGCCCATCAGCAGGCAGCTGTAGATTTGCGCGTCGTTGCCCATCAGGGAGCAAAGCCTGGACGGGGCAGCCTGCTGGAAGTTGATGAAGTTCATGAAGTCCATGCTGCTGTCTTTGATGCCGACCACGTTGGGGAATTCGTCCATCAGTTGGCCGAGCACTTCGGGAGCGACTATGTTGGTGACGTTGGACGGGATGTTGTACAGGTAAAGGGGGAAATCGGGAACGGCCCGGGCTATGGCGCGGTAGTGTTCCAGGATGGTCGCGTTGTTCATCTTGTAGTAATAAGGCGGTATCATCGCCGCCCCGACTGCGCCGATATCGCGAGCGTGTTTCGTCAGCTCGATCGCGTCGTCCGGCCGCAGGGTGCCGGTGTGGATAATTACCGGGATTCTTCCGGCGGCGCGCTTGACAGTGCGCAGGGCTACCGCCTTTCTCTCTTCGGTCGTCATGAAGACGCCCTCGCCGGTGGAGCCGCAGGGGAAAAGGCCATGGACTCCTTTATCCATCAGGAAATCGTTCAGTTCGTCGAGGGCCGCGAAGTCGATTCCGCCGTCGGCGGAAAAGGGCGTGAGCGTTGCTACGATTATGCCTTGAGCTTTGGCGAATTCCATATCAAAGCCTCCTAGATATTCAGACCGCATTTTGTTTGGGGGACGATAGCCTTTTCACCAGGCGGTAGAGCACGGGGGCGACTATAACGATGATGGTGAGAATAAACAGGGCTCTGGACAGCGGCTGGGTATAGAAGATGCTCAGGCTGCCCTGGGACATCATCAGCGACTGCATCAGCGAATTCTCCAGCATCGGGCCGATAACCAGGGCGAGCACGAGCGGCGCCGGCGAAAAACCCCATCGGCGCATAATAAAGCCAGCAACGCCAAAAATAGTCATGATCCAGATGTCGGTCACCGCGTTGTTGATCGCGAACGCGCCGATGATGCACAGCAGGATAATTACCGGCATAAGTAAATTGCTGGGGACGCTCAGCACTCTGACGAACAGCCCGACCATCGGCAGGTTTAGGAGGAGGAGCATGGCGTTGCCGATATACATGCTGGCGATGAGCCCCCAGAAGATTTCCGGGTGTTCCTGGATCAGCAGCGGTCCCGGCGTAATACCATGGATCATCATGGCGGACAACAGGAGGGCCGTCGGGGGAGCGAACGGTATCCCCAGGGAGAGCACCGGCACGAAGGCCCCTATCGCCGCCGAATTGTTGGCCGATTCCGGCCCGGCGACGCCTTCGGGAGCGCCGTTGCCGAAGTCTTGCGGCGACTTACTGATTTTTCTTTCCAGGGTATAGGATAAAAAAGTGGATATGACGGCGGCCGGACCCGGTATCAGCCCCACGAGAAAGCCGAGTACCGAGCCGCGGAGGGTCGGGCCGACCGATTTTTTGGCCTCCTCGCGGTTAGGCAGCAGCTCCCGCAGCTTTACCTTAATGGCTTCCTGGTTATTCGCCACCTTCTCGGCCGCGATATCGAGCACCTCGGCAATGCCGAACAGCCCCATGGCGACAGGGACGAAATCGATCCCTTTCTGCAGATCGACGCTACCGAAGGTAAACCGGGCCTGTCCGCTGATATCATCCAGGCCGACCGTGCCCAGCAGCAGGCCGACACCAACCATGATGAACGATTTGAGCAAGCCTTGCCCACTGAGTTGCGACAGCACGAGCAGGCCGAAAACCGCGATCGCAAAGTACTCGGGAGGCCCGAACTTCAAAGCGGCTTCCGCCAGCTTAGGCGCCAAAAAAGACAGAATAACCAAGCCAACGGTCCCGGCGACGAACGAGCCCACGGCGGCGATGCACAAGGCCGAACCGGCGCGGCCTTTGCGCGCCATTTGATAGCCGTCGATCGCCGTTACCACCGAACTGGCTTCGCCGGGAATGTTTACCAGGATCGAGGTCGTCGAGCCCCCGTACATTGATCCGTAGTAAATACCGGCGAACATGATGAGCGCGGTTTCCGGCGGCAGTCCGTAAGTAGCGCCCAGCAGCAGCGCCATCGATCCGACCGGCCCGATCCCCGGCAAAACCCCTACAAGCGTTCCCAGAAAGGCACCTAGAAAGCAAAACAGCAAATTTGTCGGTGTGATCGCTACGCTTAGTCCGTACAATAGTCCTTCCATTATTTACCTCCTACCCCCAAAAGCCTTTCGGGAACAATACATCCAGCCATTTTTCGAAGACAACGTAAGTAATCAAGGTGAACACGACCGCCGCTCCGGCGGACCACAGCCAGTTGCGGAAGGCGAAAATGCGGAAGCACCCCAGCAGCAGGCCGATTGTCGCCAGCATGAACCCGAGATAGGGCAGGAGCAGCGGATAGAGCAGCAGGACGACCATCAGCAGCAATGGCCTGCGGGTATCCTTTTCTTCCTCCTCCTCGGCCATGCCGCCATTCCCGCCCTTCCCGGCGAAAATTGTTTCTTTTAAGAAAAGCAGCAGGCAACAAAGCAGCAAGCCGAAACCCATCAAAGCCGGTACGAATCCTTCCCCCGGCATCCCGGCGCTGCCGAAGCTAAGCTCGCGCCCGTCGATCAGATAGACGATCGCTAAAATGCCTATCAGCAACGCGCCTTTGGCATTAGCGCTTATTTTGGACATAATCTTCCCCCTTCCGCAGTTCCCGTTGATTGACGATGAACTCCGTTTCTCCATTATTAATAATTGCGACCGCGTTACGGGCAGACATAACACCCATGTTGTTGATCGCTTCCACGGTGTGGGCCGCCACATGCGGGGCGACCACGATATTTTCGAGGCCCAGCAGCGGAGAAGCGGGATTCGGCGGCTCCTGCGCGAACACGTCCACAGCGGCGCCGGCCAGCTTTCCCGTCTTCAGAGCCAGATACAAAGCATCTTCGTCGACGAGATCGCCCCGGGCGGTGTTTATCAGGAAGGCGGACGGCTTCATCATAGCGAGCTGCTCAGAGGCGATAATCGCCTTGTTGTCCGGGGAGGACGGTACATGAAGCGAGACGAAGTCGGCCTCCCGCAAAAGCGTCGCCATGTCGACCAGCGTTACACCTTCCTGGGCGGCAAACGCTGCGTCGGGGTAGGCGTCGTACGCCAGAATCTTCATCCCGAACCCCTTGGCCCGCCGCGCCACCGCTTTGCCGATTTTGCCGAGGCCCATGATCCCTATGGTTTTGCCGTAGATTTCGCAGCCGATGATGGACTGCCATTTGCCGCGGCGGACTTCACCGTCGCAATACGGCAGCCGGCGGGCGATTCCCAACAGGAGGCAGAACGCCATATCCGCCACGCTCTCGCTGTTTGCCCCCGGCGCGTTGCATACCGGTATGCCCCTTTCCGTCGCCGCCGCGACGGCGATTTTGTCGACGCCCACGCCGAATTTGGATATCACCCGCAGTCGCGGGGCGGCTGCGATTACTTTCGCGGTCACTTCATCCTCGCCGCAAATCAAGGCATCGATGTCGCTGACCAAGGTAAGCAGCGCGGCTTCGTCGAGTTTTTGCCCCTGCCACGGATTCGGGGCCAGCGAACAGCCGGCCTGGGACAAGATCTCGTACGGTTCCTGGGAGAAGCGCCCGAATGCCCGCGCGGTGACTAAAACGTTGTGCATCATTACCCCTTCTCCATCGAAATCTGTGCATGACTCATTATTCAGTTATGGGCAAGCGTAATAGGCAAGACATTCCGGAATCCTTTTGGCGGCCTTGGCAAGCGGGCTTCCGCCCGCCTGCCGCAAAGGTCAATTTTTCGGCATGTTGTCGAGAAGCTTCTTCATGATCGGGCTTTGCTCGTTGAAGTAATCGACGATCTGCTTCGAATCCATCGGCTCAATCATCAGGTTTATGTCTTGCATATACTTCTTGAACTCCGGATCTTCGTGCACTTTCTTCAGAACGTCGATCAGCTTAGCCCGGACGTCGTTCGGCAAACCTTTGGGCGCGAAGATATATTTCTTGACGCCCATGTCGATGTTGTAGCCTTTTTCTTTCATGGTCGGCACGTCGGGAAGGGCGACGAATCTGGTCAACGACGAAATAGCCAGGGGGCGGAGCTTACCGGCTTTGATGTGCGGTATGGCTTCGCCGGGATGGGAGGCTGCCGCATCGACATGGCCTCCCAGCAGCGCCGCCAGCGTCGGCGCGCCGCCCTTAAACGGCACCGGTTGAGACTTCACGCCCGCCATCGTGAACAGGTGGGTGAGACATAGTTGCGGAAAACCGCCCATGCCGGAATTTCCGAACTTGATTGTCATATTTTTTTCCTTGGCGGCCGCAATCAAATCCTCCAGCGTTTTGTACGGAGAGTCGGCGTTGACCGTCAGCAAAATAGGTTCGTTGGTAAAGCCAATCAGAAAGTCGAAATCGTCCTGCTTATAGCCGAGATTTTTTTGGATGTGCGGCTGGTTGGTAAACAGTCCGCTTACGCCGAGACTGATGGTATAACCATCCGGTTTAGTTTTGGCCAGTTCTGTTGTCGCCACCATCCCGTTGGCGCCGTCGCGATTAACTACGACCAGCGGTTTCCCCAAGTGTTTGTTGGCCGACTGGGCAATGGCGCGCGTCAATAAATCGCTTGAGCCGCCAGGAGGCCACGGGCAAATCAGAGTAATCTCTTTCTCAGGGTATTTGCTCTGCGGCGCTGCCGGCGTAGAGCTTTGGCCGCATCCCGCCAGAACGGCGGCGGCGGCGAAAACGAGAATTAAACCGATGACGACATTCTTCCGCACAATTATCCCCTCTCTTTTCTATAAAATTGGCAGTAGTTCGCTCCCCTGATGCAGTATCGCTATCTTCGGCCTTCCCTCCTCTCCGGTGACTGCCTTAAGAAAGGCTTCTTCCGCAGTGCTGCAGCTTTCAAAACCAATCTTGCCGCTTTGCAGCGCCGATATACCCTGACTGACGAGAATGGTTCTGTTCTTTTCCAGGACATTCCCGACGCGGGCGAGATAAGATGCTACGTTGAGATCCGCAACCGCTCCTTCGGCCACCAGCCGCTCGACCGCGGCGAGGGGCCTGAAACCGAACCTCTCGATAAGCGGCCCGTGAGACCGCGAGATTCCTTCCGGGCACTGGGCGAGCAGTATTATCTGGCCCCCCGGTTTGACCACCACGTCCGCCGCCTGCAAGGCCTTCGTCGCCTGCCAAAGCTCCAGTTCGGCCGGATAGGCCTCGGCAATCACGATGTCCGCCTTCTCTTTGACAGCTACCCCGAAGATGCCGCCGGCAAACCGGCACCCGGCCCGGTGCGCCAGGATGGGATCGCCGGCGAAAACCCCGGCTACCTTGCCGGCGCTGTCCTGTACCACATTGACAATAAATTTCAGCCCCACCCGCGCGGCGACTTCCTCGATCTCGCGCCGCACCGGATTATCGGGTTTGCCCAGCATTTCTTCCGCCGAGTGATACGCGCTCAGCCAATGGGTTTGGCCGGTGGTCACCGGTCCGCTGATCCCCGGCTGGACTATTTTGCCGCCGCCGCTGAAGCCCGCCACCCGGTGAGGAACGATATGGCCGATACCGATGACATAGTCGGCGTCGACGGCAAGCTTGTTCACCCATATGTCGGTGCCGGCGGCCGTTTTCCCGAGATTGCACAGAGCGGCGGGGTCGTCCCACGCATGATTGGCTACCCGGTAGCGCGCAAAAACTTCCGGACCCACCTTTTCCTGCAATTCGGGGCCGGTCATAGGACGGTGCGTTCCCAGCGCTATCATGAGCGTGACGGCGCTATCCCGCACCCCTGCCTGCCGTAGCCGTTCAAGGACGGCGGGGAGGATTTCGTCGGCAGGGGTGGTTCTGCTCTTATCGTCGACAATGACAAGCACTTTATCGTCGGGCTTTACCGCGGTCAGGGGGCTGCAGCCGATCGGCCGATCGATGGCCTGCTCAATTATCATCGCGGAACTGCGGCCGCTTTCGTCGGTATACGTCCTGGGATAATACTCCGTTACCTCATAGGCGGATGGGATGGACAATTCTCCGAAATACCGATTCGTAAACACTACCTTATTCATCGCGTGACGCCTCCTGAAGCGCTCAAAGCTTATTCGGCAACTCCCGGCAGTTAGATGATCCCATAGCGTTTAATCTTCCTGTACAAAGTGTTTCTGGCGATTCCCAGCGACTGGGCTGCCACGCTGATGTTGCCGTTACTGCCGGTCAGGGCGCTGACGATGGCATCCCTTTCCAAGGCCTTAAGCTCGGACGCGGCTGGTTGCGAATGTTTGGGCGTCGTCAACTCGCCATCAGGCTTCCCTAACGCCCGGCAAACTTCCGGCTGGCCCAGAAGATCGTCCACCGTAACCTTGCTGGAGCCCTTGGTTTTGGCCATGACATAGCTTCGTTCAAGGAAATTTTCCAGCTCGCGGATATTTCCCGGCCAATCGTACTTTTTCAGCAGCTCGACGCCGGCCTCTTCGATCTCCAGACTGGGCATCATCCCTTTATTCGACATAATATGATTTATAAGTAAACTCAAGTCATTTCCCCGGCGGCGAAGCGGCGGAATCTTGATCGTAATGACATTGATACGGTAGAACAAATCTTCGCGGAATTCGCCCCGCTGCACCATCTGCCACAAATCCGTATTGCTCGCGGCGATAACCCTTACCTTAACGGGGATTTCTTCCGCGCCGCCCACCCTGATGACAGTCTTCGTCTGCAGCGTCCGCAGAATTTTCGCCTGCATATCGAGCGGCAGCGAGTTGATTTCGTCCAAAAAAACCGTGCCGCCCTCGGCCAGTTCAAACTTGCCGGGTTGTCCGCCCTTTTTCGCCCCGGTAAAAGCGCCCCCCTCATAGCCGAAAAGTTCGCTCTCCAGCAGGCCGTTGGGTATCGCCGCGCAATTTATCACCACGAAAGGGCCGTCGCAATAATAGCTGTCGTTATGGATTGCCTGGGCGAATAATTCCTTGCCGGTGCCGCTTTCGCCCTGGATAAGGATATTGCTGTGCATCTTGGCGGTTTCTTTCGCCAGCCGGACGGCCTGCCGGAACTCGCCATCCTCGCCGATAAGGTTATCAAACTTGAAATGGGCCTTCCAGCCAACATAGTTTTTGATCATGCCGCGCGTATCGTGCAAACCCTTGAAAGTGCCGATGACACCCTGCAGCCCTTTTTCCTCCAGACTTATCGGCCTGATCGTGCCGATCAGCCGGATGGTCCTCCCCTGGCGGGAAAATGGGATTTCCCGATCGACAATCGGCTGTTCGGTATTGAGAACCTCGGAAAAGGGGTTATTGTACTCCCATATGGAATCCGCCGTATGCCCCGTAATATCGCTGCCGTTAATCCCGAACGTTTGATTGGCCGCGCGGTTGGCCATGATTATTCTGCCGTCATAATTCACGACTATTACGGCGTCGGCGATCGACTCGATAATCTCCTTATTGAATCGGTTGGACTTCTCCAGCTCTTTGCGGATAGCCTTTTGCATCAAGCAGTACTCGATGCTTTTGCCGAGAGCCGTCATCATGCCCAAGGTGTGCTTATGTATCAGCCAGTAGTAGCCGGCGGCGTTGATTACGGCGATGATCTTGCCGCGCTCGTCCTTTATCGGCACGGCGGAGCATGTCCAATACTGCAGGGCTGCGTTGTAGTGTTCCGGGCCGATCAATTGTACCGGTTTTTCCAGCAAAGCAGCCAAATTGATCGCGTTGGTCCCGCTGGTAGCCTCATTTCTGTTAATGCCCGGACGGATCAGGCTTCGTTTCTCCGACTCCTCAAGCATCTGGCGGTCGCCGGAATGCCACAGCAGGTAAAGCTCTTCATCGAACAAGTCCACCCGGAAACCGGAGCCTTCCATATTGTCGGCGATCGTTTGCAGGAACGGCGTGGCTATTTCGACCAGCCGGCTGTTCTTCTGCATCCGTTGCGTCAATTCGTCGCTGGACAGGCTTACATTGGGAACGTTAAACGGATTTAACCCCCGATTCCGGCAACGGACCCAGGAACTCCAGACCTCCACGGAAATAACGTTATCCGAAAGCAAATTCCCGGTACTTATAAAATTCTCCCATTCACGTTTAATCAGGTCGACTTTCGCTCTTATCCTGTTAAACTCAGAAGAAAAGTCTTGCTCCGAATTAATCATTTCCATACCTATCAATCCTCGCTCTTCTCGAAATTACACATGCAAACTCTGTGCCACAACGCCCCAATAGCAATATTGTTGCACTTACCCATAGCGATAAGTCCAACCGCATACAAAAATGCTCCATTTTGTGTGTTCCATAATAGCACATCGTTACATTGTGTAACATAAGATTAACCTTTGATAGCGGAAATACCTCCTGGCACCGGCAAATAAACACCGAACAGTCAGCTTGACGTTTCCGCCCGTGATGTATAGGAAATCTATACATTTCGAGAAAAGCAGGCCACTATATAAATAACCAAAGTCCGTATCTCTGCGAACCCTTGGCGTTATTATCGGCTACTCTTACATCACCAGATGCGACTGCCAGCTCAAATATTTTCGCAGCACCAATTATGTTGGGATTAGGTCGCTATGCATTTCAATGCGTCCGCCGTCCCGCCAGAGGCCGGAGCGTCCTAAAAACTTGCCAAAACTAAATTAGAGGTGACACATTGGGGGGCCACCTCTTAACGATATTATCTTCCAATCAGCAAACTCTTAATATCTTTGCGAAATAAATTAGTTCGCTTTATTCTCAATGGTTTGAACTTGGCTCCGACGAAGAGCAAAATCCGCTTTGCCCTCGTGTTTTCCTGTTAATACATTCCACGGCGGCATCAACTATATCGCCGGGTGTCATCTTGTACTTCGCCAGCAGATAGTCTATCTTGGCCACTTCACCAAAATGGTCTTTTACACCTACAGCCTTGACGTGCACGGGAAAATCCTCCGCCAAAATTTCGCACACCGCTGAGTTCAGGCCACCTATGATATTATGGTTCTCGCAGGTTACAACGGCCCCGGTTTTTCTTGCCGATTCGATAACGGCTTTTCTATCAATGGGTTTTATGGTATGGATATTGATCAATTCGGCATTAATACCTTTTCCCCGAAGGATCTCACAGGCACTGACCGCCTGCGACACCATGATGCCGCTGGCAAAGATTGAAACATCGGTCCCTGCTTTGATAAGATCCGCCTTGAACAGATCAAATTGGTAATCTTCGTGGAATATAGCAGGGACGGCCTTCCTGAAAAGCCTGATATATATAGGCCCGTCATACCTTACGATCTCCGGCATCGCTTTAACAAGCTGCATACAATCGACAGGCTCGAAAATGACCATGCCAGGGATACTTCTCATGACACCGATATCTTCCATACTCATATGTGTGCCGCCATTCAATTCGGCGGATATCCCCGGATCCAAACCAACTATTTTGACATTGCGCTTTGCGTAAGTAATCGAAATAGCTACTTGGTCGCAGATTCTTCTGGTGGCGAACGGAGTAAACGATCCTATAAAAGGAATGAAACCATAGGCCGCTAATCCCGCAGCCACCGAGGCCATATTCTGCTCCGCGACGCCGACGTCGAACGCCCTGTCCGGGAACTGCTGCCTGAGGCCTAGCGTACCTTGGGCCCGGGCAAGGTCGGCATCGATGCATACCACTCTTTCATCCCGCTCCATGATTTTGCCCAGTTCATTGCTGAATACCTGCCGCATTTCAACATTCTCATACATAGCCTCACCCTCCTACGCCAGTTCCTTAAGCGCTTGTATCCTTTGTTCTTCGGTCACAGGCATGTTATGGTTCGTTACCCCTGCAGCCTCAGCAAAACTTACGCCCTTGCCCTTTATGGTGTTGAGGATAATCATCGTCGGCTTAGCTTCGCTTTGTCTCGCCTTTCCAATTGCCTCAGCTATTTCTTTGACATCATGGCCATCCTGTACGACGATGACATCCCAGCCGAAGGCTTTCCATTTCATATCAAGCGGTTCCAGGCCTACAATTTCGCTGATGCCGCCGTCGAGCTGAAATTTGTTGTAATCGGTGAACCCTATAAGGTTATTGAGTTTTTGCTGTGCGGCGAACATTGCGGCTTCCCATATCTGGCCCTCTTGACTTTCGCCGTCCCCGACCACCGTGTAGATTCTCGAATTGTCGCCTTTTATTTTAGAACCTTTTGCCATACCGACAGCGCAGGAAAACCCTTGCCCCAAGGACCCGGCCGTCATGTCTATGCCTTTCGTCCTTATCATGTCACAATGGCTGGGCAGGGTAGTCTCAGGCCTGTTCAATGTGTCAAGCAAGCAAGCCTCAAAATATCCCTTGTCCGCCAAAACGGCGTACAGCGCCGGTCCTGCATGCCCCTTTGACATCACGAACCGATCCCTGCCCGCCATATCCGGCTTTTGCGGATTGATATTCATCTCTTTGTAATAAAGCACTACCAGCGCTTCCACTATGGACAAGCAGCCGCCAACATGCCCGACACCCAATTTCCCGATAGAATCTATTGTCAGTCTCCTGATATGTTTGCTTTTGTCTACCAGAAAGGCGATCTCGTTTTCTTTCATCACTGCTCCTCCATTCAGACCGTCCTCCAGGGGACGTAGCGCTTCAGCTTGATGATGCGGCTTACAGCTTCCGCCGCCGCGCCGGGGTTGATTGCACTGTTGGTTGCCGCCTAGGAGCTCAGCAATTATCTCCAATTTGTCCTTGCGTTCTTCCGAGTACGGCGCCTTTGCTGACCGAGCCAACCTCTTGAACATATCTGACCAAATAGCCTTTGGTTATCTTCGGCGCAGGTTTGCGCCATTTTTGACGCCGCTGGGTCAATTCTTCGGCCGTCACAAGTAGCTCTATGCTTCTGGACGGAATATCAATGGCAATAAGGTCGCCCTCCTGAACCAAGCCTAGGGGGCCGCCCTCGGCCGCTTCCGGCGATATGTGGCCGATGGTAGGCCCTCGCGACGCTCCGGAAAAGCGTCCGTCGGTAATCAGCGCCACGTCGTCCAAACCCAGACCGGCCAAGTACGCCGTCGCGGTGAGCATCTCTCTCATGCCTGGCCCGCCTTTGGGGCCCTCGTACCTGATAACGATGACGTCGCCGTGGGCTATAGTCCCTTGTTTCATGGCATCGACTGCCGCCGCTTCGCTGTCGAAGACCCGGGCCGGTCCCTGGTGGACCAACATCTCGGCCTTGACTGCCGTCTGTTTGACCACCGCTCCGTCCGGCGCCAAATTGCCGTGGAGGATGGCCAGGCTACCCTGCATGCTATATGCATTGGCTACCGGCCTAATCACATCCGGGTTCTTGTTTGTAGCGTCCGCCGTTATTTCACTGACCGTCAAGCCGCAAACCGTTAATTGGTCACGGTCAATCAGGCCGCCCAGTTCTTTCATGACCGCCGGCACGCCGCCGGCGTCCTCCAAGTCTTTGAGGGTATGCTTGCCGCTAGGTTGGATCTTGGCCAAATACGGCGTGGCTTTGCTGATTTTTTCGAAATCTTCCGGACCGATATTGATGTTTGCCTCGCTGGCGATGGCCGGGATATGCAGCAAGCAGTTGGTGGAGCCGCCGACCGCCATGGCCACCTTTATGGCGTTGGTGAATGCAGCCGCGGTCAAGATGGAACTTGGCTTAATGCCTTTATTGACCAACTCGACGATTCGATAGCCGCTGGTCTTGGCGATCCGCCGTTTCTTGCCTTCCACCGCATGCGCGGTGGCACAACCAGGCAACGTCATTCCCAGGGCCTCGGCAACCACCGACATGGTGTTGGCGGTGCCCATCATTGCGCAGGAGCCGGCCACTGGCGACAGGCAGTCCTCCATCTCCTCCAGCTCCCGTTCGGTCATCAGGCCGCGGTCGACTTTGCCTTCGGCCTCTCGCATGCAAAAGGTCGGCATCTCCTCACCCCGGTAACGTCCAGGCAACATCGGGCCGCCGGTAACGACTATAGCCGGTAGGTCCAGCCTGGCAGCAGCCATTAGCAGGGAAGGCACCGTCTTGTCACAGCCGCCCACCAACACCAGCCCATCATAGCGGTGAGCCTCGATCATCACCTCGATGGAGTCGGCAGCCACCTCGCGGCTTGGCAACGAGTAACACATGCCCGTATTAGCCTGCGCAAAGGCGTCGCACACGGAAATAGTCCCGAAGACGAAGGGAACGCCGCCGGCAGCGTACACGCCGTCCCGGATGTGGCCGACAAGGTCGTTAAGGTGGAAATGCCCGGGGTGCATCTCGTTGAATGTATTCACTATGGCGATAAACGGCTTTTGCATCTCCTCACGCAGCACGCCAAGGTTCTTGATGTGGGCCCGCGGCCCGCCGCGGCCGACTCCCTCGATCGCTTCGCGGCTACGGTAGGCTGAACTTTTTGTTAGCATAAAGACCAACTCCTTGGAATTGAACTGTGTCAGACGCTAAAACCGACTTCCGCCAACGAATCGCGCAGTTTGGCCCCCTCGGCTGCGCTGAGCGGGCGTAAGGGCCGCCGCGGCAAACCGACGTTGAAGCCGCGCCACTGCAGCACTTGTTTGTAGGAAGGTATCGGCAGCACACTCCGGAATATAGCCCGCAGTTTCGTTACTTTATCCTGGGCCGCCAATGCCTTGGCGTAATCGCCGCACAGGACGTTATTGTATATCTCGACAACGGGCTCCGGAAAAGCCGAAGCATTCGCCGAGATGCCGCCGCTGCCGCCCATCAGCAGGCAACTGTATATCTGGGCGTCATTGCCCATCAAACCGCACATGCGAGACGGCGCCGCTTGCTGAAAATTAATGAAGTTCATAAAGTCCATACTGCTATCTTTGATTCCTACTACATTCGGAAACTCGTCCATCAGTTTTGCCAACACCTCTGGTGCGATGACATTAGTGACGTTGGACGGGATATTGTACAAATACAGGGGAATATCGGGTACACTTTTGGCCACGGCCCGGTAGTGGTCCAGGATGCAGGCGTTGTCCATCTTGAAATAGTAAGGCGGGATGAGTCCGGCCCCGTCCGCCCCGATTTCCCGGGCATGTTTGGTAAGCTCAATGGCGTCGTCCGGGCGTAGCATGCCGGTATGGACGATAACCGGGATGCGGCCGTTTACCCGGCGCACGGTGCGCTCTGCCACTACTTTGCGCTCGGCGATGTCCATGAATATGCCTTCGCCGGTAGACCCGCAGACGAACAGGCCGTGCGCGCCTTTGTCCACCCAGAAATCGTTAAGTTCGTCCAAAACTGCCAAATCGACCTGCCCATCGGCTGCGAACGGGGTAACAGTTGCAACAATTATACCTTTTACGATCGGATATTGCATAAAAAATGCCTCCTAGTCTATTGAAGTTGTTGAGGGCGGCCAGCAAACCAGTACTTAAAACGCCTTGGCGTTGGCCGAATTCTGATCATGCCCCTTTTCCGTCGGCCGGGGGGTTGACCACGGCATGCGGCCGGCGGCCGCCAAGCACGGCTACCACATTTTCCGCCGCCATCAGGCCCATGTTGTTGACAGATTCTACGGTGTGGGCGGCGGTGTGGGGCGACAGCACTACATTGGGCAGGTTGAGCAGCGGCGACATCGGGTCAGGAGGCTCGCTACGGAAGACATCGAGGCCAGCGCCAGCCAGCTTACCGTCCCGTAGAGCCTCGTACAAAGCCTGCTCGTCGACGACATCGCCGCGCGCAGTATTGACGAGGAAGGCGGTCGGCTGCATCTGCGCCAGTTCCCGGGCGCCGATCAGCCCCGCCGTGGCAGCGGTGGCCGGCACATGCAGCGATACGAAGTCTGACCGGCGAAGCAAAGTCGGCAGATCGACGAGCTCCACGCCCTCGCTGGCGGCAAACTCCCTGTCAGGGTATTCATCGAAGGCCAGTACCTGCATTGCGAAGCCTTTGGCCCGTCTGGCCACCCCCTTACCGATACGGCCCAGTCCGACAATGCCGATGGTCTTACGGTAAACTTCGCAACCCACCACCGGCTGATACCGTCCCTCGCGCACATCGGCGTGGCAGCGAGGCACCTGCCTGGCCGCCGAAAGCAGCAGACAGAACGCCATGTCGGCGACACTTTCGTTGTTGGCCCCTGGCGTGATGCACACCGAGATGCCCCGGGCACTGGCAGCAGCAACGTCAATCTTATCGTAGCCTACGCCATACTTGGCGATTACTTTCAGCCGGTTGGCAGCCGCGATGACCGTTGCGGTAACCTCGTCGTCGCCGCAGAGCAGCGCGTCGGCATCGGCCACCAATGTCAGCAGCTGCGCTTCCCCAAGCTTTTGGCCGGGCCAAGGATTAGGGGCGACGACGTGGCCGGCGCGGCTAAGTATGTCGTATGGCTCACGGGAGAAGCGGCCGAACGCGCGGGAGGTTATTAATACATTGCCCATGATACTACTCCTTCCTTATCCACCCCATTCGCCCCAGAGCCGGCTACCTGGAACCAGAAAATCGACACCGCTGAGCTTTAATCGATTTTTTCTTGAAAGGCTGGATGTAAATAGGCCAATGGCCTCTACTGCCATGGTAACCATGTTGTCCTGCAGGCACCGAGGACAAGCAGTAGACCGACTGAGGGAGAAAGGCATAAGAGCCTTTCTCCCGCTCATCGCCTTATTTTTTGGGAACCTCTTCCAATAGTTTTTTCATGATCGGCGACTGCTGGGCGAAGTAGTCGGTGATTTCCTTGCTGGTCATCGGTTCAACCATCAGGTTGATGTCAGCCATGGACTTTTTGAACTCCGGATCAGCAATAACCTTCTGCAGCACGTCCACTAGCTGTTTCCGCACATCGGCAGGCAGATCCTTGGGAGCGAAAATATACTTTTTGACCCCTATGTCGATGTTGTAGCCCTTTTCCTTCATAGTCGGAACGTCCGGCAGGCTGGGGAAACGCTGCACCGATGAAATGGCCAGCGCGCGCAGCTTACCGGCCTTAATGTGCGGTATGGCTTCTCCCGGATGGCTGGCGGCGGCGTCTACATGCCCGCCGAGCAGCGCGGTCAGTGCCGGCGCTCCGCCTTTGAAAGGCACTGATTGCGACTTGACATCGGCCAATTGGAAAAGGTAGGTCAGCGCCAGTTGGGGAACTCCCCCCGCGCCAGAGTTGCTGAACTTGATGATCAAGTTCTTTTCCTTTGCGGCGGCAACCAGCTCGTCAAGCGTTTTATACGGCGAATCGGCGTTGACTGTCAGCAAGATAGGTTCATTGGTCAAACCCACTAGGAAATCAAAATCGCCCTGCTTGTATCCCAGGTTCTTTTGGGCAAACGGCTGGGTGGTAAACAGCCCGTTGGTGCCCACGCTGATGGTATAGCCATCCGGTTTAGTCTTGGCCAGTTCGGTGGTGGCGATTATTCCGTTGGCGCCGTCGCGGTTGATGACAACCATCGGCTTGCTCAGGTTTTTGCTGGCTACCTGGGCGACGGCCCGCGCCAACAGGTCACTGGAGCCGCCGGGCGGCCACGGGCAGACTAAGACTACCTCCCGTTCCGGGAATTTGCTCTGGGCTGCCGGGACGGGACTTTGACCGCACCCGACCAGAAGACCAGTGATGATAACCAAAGCAACCACGGTTAAGATGATTTTGCGCACTTGGCTAACCTCCGTTCTTTTTATCTAATATTGGTAGAATCTCGCTGCCGTGATGAAGCACGGCAACTTCCGGCTGCCTGTTCACTAACCGTAGTGCCTGCTCAACGGCTGCGTTCAAGCTCTCAACTACCGGAAACTTCATTTTGGCCCCTTGCATCGGGGTAACGCCCCGGCTGACCAGGAAGCACCTGGCCAACTGCAGTATGTTACCGACGCGGGCGAGGTAGGAGGCTACATTGACATCGGTAATCACACCGCTGCTTACCAACGTCGCCACTTCCGCCAGGGGCTGGAAGCCGTGTTCCAAAATAATCCGTTCGTGCGACGGGGAGATCCCCTCCGCGCACTCGGCCGCCAGAATAATTACTCCTCCCGGTTTTACCACCACCGCTGCGGCTTGCAGCGCCTTGGTAGCCAGCCATAGCTCCGACTCGGTGGGGAATGCTTCGCTTATAACAATATCAGCTTGTCCGGCGACAGCCACTCCATAGACCTTAGCCGCGAGTCGGCAGCCTTCACGGTGGGCCTTGACCGGGTCTCCGGCAAATACGCCGACCGCTTTACCATTACTATCCTGCACGACGTTGACGATGAACCTCAGCCCGACGCGTCTGGCTACTTCCTCCATTTCCTGGCGCACCGAATTGTCGGGCTGACCAAGCATTTCCGCGGCCGAGTAGTAAGCGCTAAGCCAGTGGGTATGCCCAGTGGTGGCCGGCCCGCTGATTCCCGGCTGGATTATTTTACCGCCGCCGCTGTAGCCAGCGACCCGATGCGGCACGATATGCCCAAGGCCGATTATGAAATCGGCCTTCATGGCCAACTTATTCACCCAGATTTCGGTACCGGCGTCCGTCTTCCCCAAGTTATGTAGGCTATCCGGATTGTACCACTCATGGTTGAGCACGCGGAATCGCGTATAGATCCGGTCCCCGACCCGACGTCGCAGCTCGCGGTCGTCCAGCGGCCGGTGCGTGCCTAGAGCTACAAGGATGTTTACCTGAGCGTCAGGCACACCGGCTGTGGCTATCTGTTCTAGAATGCTGGGTAGCATAACGTCTACCGGTGTCGTCCGACTATTGTCGTCGATAAGCACCAATACCCGGTCACTCGGTTTAAGCATCGCCTTTAACGGCTGACAGGCAATCGGCCTTGCTAGGGCGTCCCGCGTCAGGTCATCTACATCGGCTACTGCGGTGTTGCCAACTCTCCCGGGGAAATACTCCCTGACGCTCAACCGGTCAGGAAGGACCAATTCCCCAAATTTTTTGTTAGCAAACAATATCTTTGCCATGAACTTCCTCCCTCGTCTGACAACCCAAACGATGGGCGTGTCCTTTTCTTGTTATGGAATTAATATCTTGGGATAGATTGCCACAGACGCCGGAAGGAACGGTGATAATTTGCGAGAATAGTATTCGATATTCCTTTTTGTATGGAGGCCTTTTATGTCTAAAAATCAATATCCAACTAAAGAGTATGAAGAAAAGCATAATGATCCGATGTCGGTCAAGACACTGCTTGTAATGGAGCTTCTGGCCATGAATGCTAAAGGCATGGGAATCACCGACATCAGCCGTGAGACAGGATTAAACAAAAGCACCGTCTATCGGATTGTGGCAGCCCTTCATACAAAGGATTATGTGCTCAAGGATGAAAAGACGCGTCAATATCGTTTGGGACTTAAAGTGCTACAGCTTTCCAATGCCATCATCGATTCGCTGGAACTGAGGGACATAGCCAACCCTGAGATGATATCCCTGGCGACCGACAGTCGGGAAACAGTGCACCTTATTTCCCTCGACGGCGACGAAGGGGTCTATATCGATAAAATAGACACTACGGAATCAATCGGGTTGCTTTCCCGAATCGGCAAAAGGTTGGGGCTTTACTCCACCGCTTCTGGGAAAGTGATGTTGGCATTTAGCGATGCTGAATTTCTTCAGGAGTACTTGAGGAGTACTTATCTAACCCCTATGACACCCACCACGATAGTCGATAATCAGCAGTTAATGTTCCACCTTGACGAAATTCGCCGTCGCGGTTATGCGCTGGATCGCGAAGAAAACCGGGTAGGCATCATATGCGTTGCCGCTCCCATTCTCCAAAGCGGGAAGCCTATAGCGGCCATAAGCGTATCGGGACCTAGTTTCCGTTTCACGTCGGAAGCTGCCGAGCGGTTAGCCCCGAAATTAATGGCCGCATGTTCCCGTATATCAAGGAAGTTAGGATAGTACCTTCCTGCCAGCTACTCATCCTTTGCAAGGTTATCGCCATGCATACGCCAATCACAAGGACGGGGCGGCACAATCCGGCACCGGGAAGTTACATCCACATTTTGATAATGTTGAATTTACTTCACCGCTATCATGATTTCTCTGATCATGGCAATTAGCTCGTCATAGCCCTCCAAAAATTGTTGAAGGGTCTTTCTTGTAGGACCAAACGCGTCGAACTCCTCAATTGTCATCCCATCCGGAAGGTACGCCTTATTGAAATCCGGGATTCGGCGAGACAATTGCTCGATGATCTTGACGTCGACAGGTCTATCGATGGTGCTTTGGACGGTTAAATCGGAATCATTAAACCGCTTAATCCACGAATACGGCATAGTTATCGCAATATCTCCACCAATGAATTCAGACAGGTGTCGATGGTGGCGGCACGCGGCAATCAACAGTTTAGTTCTGTATCCCTTTTCACGGTAGATCTTATAAGCGTTCTTCATAACGGCGATGCCTGCCCATTCCAGGCATTCGGGATCAATGATTGTTCCATCACGTTCGACTACCATTTTAATCCAATCGTCTAGGCGACCAAGCATTACGGTGCATACCGGATGCATCAGTGATGAATCAATCCCTTCAGCTCTCCGGCGCTGCAACCCCCGCTCAACCGCTTCTGCAACCGCCAAGGCTTGAGGAACAGAAAAGCTAACGGTCGCGTTTATGCTAATACCCTGATATGTTGCCTCCTCAAAGGCTCGAATACCCGCTTTGGTGGCAGGCATTTTAACTTGCATGTTTGGAGCCAGCTTATGAAATTTCATAGTCTGTTGCAGCATCAACTCACAATTTCGGTGGTATTTGGTATTAGTCTGAATCGAAATCCTGCCTTTTTGTCCTTGGGTTGCCATATAGATGGGTTCTAATAATTTGGCGCCAGCCACAGCCATCTCTTCATTCATTGCCCAGGCAATATCGTCTTCTGTGGCTGTCGGCAATGCCTGGATAAGCTCGATGATTCTTCCCCGGTAGTTGTTCAACTCTTTCTTCAAAACATTTTTAACGATGACCGGATTTGTCGTGGCACCTACTGCTCCATATTCCAACGCATACTTTAGTTCGGATATCGAACATGAATCATTCCAAAATTCTGTTGGAGTTGTGTTAGCCATCTCAAGCAATAGGCTTTTATGCTGATTTTTACTCATGTTATTCATCCTTCCTAATCATTTTTGGAAATCGGATACTATTCTTTTCATAACCATTCCTGCGATATTGGCGTCCCCCTCAAACCAATTCTTGGATCAAAATCCGAATTTTGTTTCTATATAGAAATATTGTTTCATATTATGCCCAAAAAATTAAGAAGTCCTTATAATCAATTGCTAACGTTCCTATTTAGAAACATTGTTTTATATTCAATATTTACATTCAACATTCACCGCATTCTACGATTTTCCTGCTGATTCTCTTGACTATTTACGCACTTTTTTGAAAAAGGCTTATACGCCAAATTCTTATTTTATTATCGATAAATCACAAACTTGGCGGATTTCTTTAACCATCTCTACACATTGACCCTTGTACCATATTGTTTCAAAAAGAGAGCTCCCGACAATAATAATACTACCATATACGGAACGCAAAAATGTTTCCTGTTTATCCTGTTGCTGTATCACGCCCCATATATTTCGTTTTCGATTTCAGCTACTTTTTGGTCGGCTTTTTTCAAAAAGCTTTGCCGCCACGCTTCGAGTCCCTGAGTAAACCCGGTACTCAAAAAGGCATCCACCATTTCCAAGGCCATATTCTCAGCGGTAATCCAGCCGCCCATCGTCAAGATATTGGCATTGTTTATCACGCGGCATTTCGTGGCGCTATAAACACTTTCAGCCACAGCAGCGTAAACACCCTTGAATTTGTTGGCTACTATCGCCATACCCATGCCTGTACCGCAAATGAGAATGGCTCTCTCATACTCCTTCTTTTGTATCTTCTTTGCAACGATAGGCGCAACCTCAAAAAACGGTATTCCTTTTTCAAAATCCTGTGTCCCGTGATCATCCACTTGGTAGCCCTTTTCCGCTAAGTGCCTTTTCACCGCCTCTTTCAAATAAAATCCCGATTTATCTGATCCTATTGCCAGTTTCATAGGCCTTGTCCTTCCTGCTTCTTGGCTACTTTTACATTACCAAATACCCGACCGCCATCTAAGCACTGTCCGTAACACCAGTCATGGTGGGATTAGATCCCCATGTATTTCAATGCGTCCAGCCTTTATTAGATAAATCTTATCCTAGTCAGCCAATTCGACGAGATCGCCGTTTTTTAAACCGGCGGCGTTCGCTTCGTCAATATCGAGATGGAGCTCCAGGCGGAATTTATCGCTCACCCGCACAAGCACCTCGTTGAAAACCAGCCCGCGGGGCCCGCCGGTCTTGACACTCACCCGCTGGCCGTCCCGGCAGCCGAATTTTACCGCGTCGGCCGGGTGCATATGAACATGGCGGGCGGCGATGATGGCCCCCTCGCTGAGAACCACCGTTCCCGTCGGCCCCACCAGCGTCAGGGGCGCCGAACCGGCCACATCGCCGGAGTCCCGCACCGGGGCCTCTATTCCCAGACGCACGCAGTCAGCAGGAGATAGCTCAACCTGGGTGCTGCCCCGCAGCGGCCCAAGCACCCGCACGCCGTCAATCGCCCCTTTCGGCCCGGCAACAAGAAGCTTCTCCTGGCAGGCGAACTGGCCGGGCTGGGATAAATCCTTGAAGCAGGTCAATTTATCGGTGCCGAAGAGAGCCAGCATATCGGCCCGCCCCAGATGGACATGCCTGTTTGAAATACCGACCGGGACGGTATTGGCCTTCGCCGCCGGCTGAAGCGCCTGCCCTTCTTGCTGCAGACGTTTCAGCACCGCCTCAGTGATTGACGTAACCAGTTGTTTTGACTCCATGGACTCACCAACCTTCGCCGCAGCTACTGCAGTTGCATTTGCTTGAGGACCTGGCGCACGACGCCCGCGATATCGTCGGGCGAGAAGCAGCCGGAAACAGCCGGCTCCTCCCGGGGTTGCCCCAGGTCGACCTTCCTGGTGCCGTAGGCCAGCCGTTTGACGTTCACCAGGTGCTGGGGACCGAGATTCTCGGATATGCTGCTGCCGCCCCAAGTGCCGCAGCCCAGGGTGAGTGAAGGGGTTAGGCCGGTGGAATAGCCTATGCCGCCGAGCGCCGACGGGGTGTTGACGAGTATCCTGAATACCGGCTTGCGGATAAACTCCCGGATAACCCGCTCGTCGGTCGAATGGATGGCGAAGCTGTGGCCGATGCCGCCGAGTTTCAAGAGCTCGATGCTGAGCAGGCAGGCCTCATGCCAATCCCTGACCGTGTAGAAGCCGAGAACCGACGTAAGCTTCTCGTGGGAAAGCGGATAGGCGGAACCGTAGCCTGCCAGCGGGGCGATGAGCAGCTTAGTGCCGGCCGGCACGCTTATTCCCGCCTTAGCGGCGATCTCCCCGGCCGTCTTGCCGACCAGCGCCGCGTTCATGCCGCCCCGCGGGGTCATCACCACGCCGCTCACCTTGAGGGTCTCGCCGTCATTCAAGAAGTAGCAATGCTGCCTTTTCAGTTCGGCGATCACCGCCCCCTCGACCGGCTGATCGACGATTATCGCCTGCTCGGAGGCGCAAATCATGCCATTGTCGAACGTCTTGCTTGTCACGATATCCCGCACGGCCTGGACGACATCGGCGCTACGCTCGATGAACGCCGGCACGTTGCCGGGTCCGACGCCGAAGGCCGGCTTGCCGGCGCTGTAAGCGGCCCGCACCATGGCCGAGCCGCCGGTGGCGATGATTACCGCCACATCCTCGTGATGCATTAGTTCCTCGGTTGCCTTCATCGTCATCTGCGACAGGCAGCCGATGAGGCCATCGGGGGCGCCGGCGGCGGCTGCCGCTTCCTGCAGCAGCCGGGCCGCGGCGGCCGAGCATTTCGCGGCGTTGGGGTGCGGCGAAAAGATGATCGCATTGCCGGCCTTTACGGCAATCAAAGCATTGTGGATAACCGTCGACGTGGGATTGGTGGTGGGCGTCAGGGCCAGAATAACTCCCATAGGCACGGCGACTTCAACAACCTTGCCGTTCTCCTTCTCGCCGATAACGCCGGTCGTCTTCACCGTCTTGATAAAATCGTAAACATCGCGGGCGGCAAACAAATTCTTTATGACCTTGTGTTCAACTATGCCGTAATTGGTTTCCTCGACCGCCGCCCGGGCGAGCGTTTCGGCGTTTGCAGCCGCTTTCGCCGCCATGGCGGCGACAATTTTTTCTATAGCCTGCTCGCTGTATTCGCAGAAAGCCTCCTGGGCCTTCTTCGCCTTGCGCACCAGGTCCCTGGCCTCCTGGATGGAGCTCAGGTCAAAATCCAGCGCCACCGGCAATCATTCCCTTCCTGTGTCGATTATTTTCAGCGGCCGGCCTTGACGATGGCCTCAAGCAGTTGCGCCTTGGAGGCCAAGGTGATACTCCGGCCCTTGATTTGAATATCGGGCGTGGAGCGGGCCAGGCGGCGCAGTTCGTCCACCGGCATCGCCCTCAGGCTGTCAAAAGCCGGCGAAGCGAACTTGCCGGGGTCGTCCTGCTCTTTGGCGGCCGGCGGACGGACCGGCGGCTGCGGCTGCGGCAAAATGGCGGCCACGCCGTCGTCCGGCCGGGGAATAACATGAACGGCGAACAGCTCGCCTACCTGCTTGGCGGCGGCCGCCCCGGCGTCGACGGCGGCCTTGACGGCGCCGACCTCGCCTTCGACCAGCACCGCCACAAGCCCGCCCTCCGCATGCACCTTGCCAATGAGCGCGACATTAGCGGCTTTCAGCATGGCATCCGCCGCTTCCACCGCGCCGATAAGGCCTATGGTTTCGATCATGCCCAAAGCTTGCGGCGCCATCGCCTTATCGCCCTTTGCCGGCGGCATCGCTGGGCAGGATCATTTCCACGTCACTATGGGGCCGGGGAATGACGTGGACCGAAATAAGTTCGCCCACCCGCTGGGCCGCAGCCGCGCCGGCATCGGTCGCCGCCTTGACGGCGCCGACGTCGCCCCGCACCATTACCGTTACCAGGCCGCCGCCCACCAGCACTTTGCCGATGAGATGGACGTTGGCCGCCTTCACCATGGCGTCGGCCGCCTCGACAGCTCCCACCAGGCCCTTTGTTTCCACCATGCCCAAAGCTTCCAGTTCCATGCCGGTCCTCCTCAAATCAGTTATTTACGCCTTTTTCCTATAATCGTCAGGCAAAATCATTTCCACATCGTTATGGGGGCGGGGAATTACATGAACCGATTTGAGCTCGCCCACCCGTTTGGCTGCCGTGCCGCCGGCCTCGGTCGCCGCTTTTACGGCGCCGACGTCGCCCCGCACCATTACCGTTACCAGGCCGCCGCCCACCAGCACCTTGCCGATGAGCTGCACGTTGGCTGCCTTAACCATGGCGTCGGCGGCTTCGATGGCCCCGACCAGCCCTTTGGTTTCCACCATACCCAAAGCTGCCAGTTCCATTATATAAACCTCCTTTTGTCACACCGCTTATGGTTACTTCCTGTCGTCCGCCGGCAGGATAAGCTCGACATCGCCATGGGGCCGGGGGATGACATGGACGGAAATAAGTTCACCCACCCGCTGGGCCGCTGCGCCGCCGGCCTCGGTCGCCGCTTTTACGGCGCCGACGTCGCCCCGCACCATTACCGTTACCAGGCCGCCGCCCACCAGCACCTTGCCGATGAGATGGACGTTGGCCGCCTTAACCATGGCGTCGGCGGCTTCAATAGCCCCCACCAGCCCTTTGGTTTCCACCATGCCGAGAGCGATATTCGTCACAGAAATTCCTCCTCGCATTTGTTCCGCCACCCCGGTGGTCAGCCAGGGTTAGCGGCCGATTAGTCTTCCAGGCAGGCAACGAAAAAGATTCTGGCCGTATCGGCGCCTGTCAGGCTTACCCTGGCGCCTGCCGGCAGGAACGCGGCGTCGCCGGCCCGGCTGGTATACTCCCGGCCCTTGACCGAATACTTTACCGTCCCGGACAACACATAATGGATCTCGCCGCCCGTTACTTCCCGGGTCTGGGGAGCGGCCGCCGCCAGCAGCAGGCCGGCCGAAAGCCGAGGGCTGTCGGCGGCGTCGAAGACGGATCTTACCGCATCCTTGCCGCCGCCGCTATCAAAGCGGTCACCGAGCGCAAGCTTGAACCCACTAGGGTCAGTCTCGTATGCCGATGGTTTCGCCAAGCCCATCGCGGCGATAACCTCTTCGACGACCCGGGCGATCAGCGCCTGATCAAAGTCCTTGCCATCCGGCCGTGGCGGTTGGGCGACCGCAGGGCTGCAGGCCGCCGTCCCTTCGACGATTTCAATGCCGTAATCGCGGGCGGCGTCACGGGCGGCCGGCGTTATGATTGTCCCGGCCTCCAGGCATACGGTTTTTTCTTTATTATCACGCCACGTCCTGACATCGTCCGCTGTAACCAGTTTCCGCACAATTCTTCACCTCCCCCGGCCCTTCGCCAATATCAACATAGCTGTTGCTTCAGGCTGGGATGCGGCGACGGGATTACCACCTTTTCCACCAGCATGCCCTTGTCGGCGGCAGTGGCCGCACCGGTCTCCACCGCCGCCGCCACCGCCGCTACGTCGCCGGTGAGGGTGACGAAGGATTTGCCGCCAATGCCTGTTCCGGCCCTGATCTCCAGTAATTCCACCGCCGCCGCCTTGGCCGCCGTGTCGGCGGCGACAATCAGCGACGCTACGGAAAACGCCTCGATAACGCCCAGCGACCCGATCTCGGCCACCGGTGTCGCTGCCCTGATGGCCTCGATAACCGACGGATGGACATTCGGCAGGACAAAATCGTCGATAACCGTATCCAGACCGCTGCCGCGGCCGGCGTCGGTCGCGCTCTGCACCGCCGCGACCTCGCCGCAGACCATGACCAAATACTTGCCGCAACAGGTCGGCTTGGCTTCCAAAAGCTCCACCTGGGCTGCCTTGAGCATGGCGTCGGCGGCTTCCATGCCTCTGGCGATACTGGCGAATTCGACAAAACCGATGGCGCGGATCATCTGCCGCCACTCCCTTCCGGTGCAGTTATCACGATCCGGTCGGCGGCCACCGTGGCCACGCCGGCGATGCTGGCGTGGAGGTTGGCCCCGAGAGCTCCGTCCGGAATGCGGGCCACCAGGTCGCCCTGGCGCACTCTCTGACCGGAGGCGACCACCGGCTGACTGGGAGCGCCGATATGCTGCTTAAGCAGCAGTTCAACCCGCTTGACGGCCAAGGGCCTGCTATCGAGGGGCGCCGGGCGGTCATAGCCGCCGAGGCCGGTCCTGGTAATCAGGCGCTTGACCGGAATCTTCCGGTAGGCCTGCGTCCGGCTGCAGCACTGGCCGGCCGGCGCCGCTCCGGCCTTAAGCCCCTGTTGGGCCAGCGCCTGCTTGAGGGCGGCGTTGATCGTCCGCGGCGACAGGCCGAGCGGGCAGGCGTATTGTTCGCAGACACCGCACTCCGAGCAGGCCAGCGCCATTTTTAGCAGCGCCTCCTGGCCGCGGATGTGCTTGACGCCGCGCATGATTTTATGCGGCTCCAGGCTGTGCCCTAGCAGGTAGCGGGGACACAGGTCGGTGCAATAGCGGCACTGGATGCAGGCCGCATGGGCCTGTTTGAGCAGCGCTTCCACCGGCATGGTTCTTCGCCGGATGATCTGATGCCCGGCCGGCAGAACAACCAAGCCTTTGGTTGTTTTGGTGATCGGCTGGCCCAGATCGGCTACCAGCCTGCCCATCATCGGGCCGCCGTCGAGCACACTGAGGCCCTCGAGCCTTTCTACGCCGGCCAAGGCCAGCGCGGCGGCAACCGTCGTGCCTATGGGCAGCCTGAGGGTTACCGGCTGGGCCACTTCGCCGGTCACCGTCACATAGCTGTGGGTCACCGCGCCTCCGTCCTGGGCGGCCGCCGCGTTGAGCAGGGTTTCTACATTGCTGACGACGCAGCCGACGCTGAGCGGGATGGCTCCCTGAGGAACCAGGCGGCCGACCGCCTCGTGCACAAGCACGTGCTCATCGCCGGCAGGATAAAAATCCCCCAGGATGACCAGGCGCATATTCTTGCCGGCAGCCGCCTCCAGGGCGGCGATCGCTCCTTTATGCTTGCCCTTGAGGGCGATAACCCCTTCGGCCGCGCCGGTGGCCTCCATGACCGCGGCCAAGCCCGCGACAATCCTGGCGGCGGCAAACTCCATGAGCTGCTGATCGACCCGTAGCAGCGGCTCGCATTCGGCGCCGTTCACAATCACCGTATCGGCGGCGGCCGCGACTTTTACATGGGTAGGGAAACCGGCGCCGCCGGCGCCGACGACGCCCGCCTCCCTGATTTTGCCGATAACTTGATCGCGCATGTCAACCTACCCCGCCGGGGGTTTTCTTTTCGGCATCGATGATGCCGACAATGATGGCGTCAATGGGGGAACAGTTCAAGCTACCCATCTGCCGGGCCGAGCTGCCTTCGGTGACGATGACCTTTTCGCCGATGCCGGCACCGATAAGGTCGGCGGCCACGATCATGGCCCCTTCCTCGCCCCGCGGCCGGTCGAAGAGCTGCACGATCATCAGCTTGACGCCAACCAGCGCTTCATCCTTGCGGGTCGCCCAGACGTTGTCGATAACTTTGCCTATCCGCACCTTCCGCCCCCCTTCCATGTACGTAATCGACGGGCTGTCAGCGGGCGCTTACTACCCCGCGCTTGGCAAGCTCCTTCATAACGGTCTCGATGATGATATTCTCCAGCTGCTGCTTGTCGGCGGCCGCCGTTTCCTTCACTTCCAGTCCCAAAAGACGGGCGGCGTTCTTGTACATGACCTTTTCCTGGACTTCGGGCTTGAAAGGCAATTTTTCGTAGTTTCTCAGGGCGTCCTTGAAATCGACGAACGGATGGGCGCTGGCGTACATCACCTTGTCGCTGATGATGGTGTTGACGGCATGGATGTAAGCCTCTGACAGCGGGAAAAACTCGTATTCCGACAGTTCGAGATAGACATTTTCGTTGCGCTGGGCGACGATTATCATCTCGTTGACCCAGGGATAGCCGCCGTGGCTGACGACAATTTTCAGTTCCGGGAAATCGCGGGCCACGAAGTCGATATAGCGGGGGGCGACGTGGTCGATGACGGCGTTGGGGACGAGGGTCGCCGGGCCGGTGGTTATGACCATCGGCACGTCGAGCTCGCAGCATTTGGCATACAGCGGATAGTATTTGGCGTCATTCACGTAAATCTGGGCCAGGTACGGGTCGATCGCCGCCCCCTTAAACCCTTGCTTTTCTACCGCATCCTTCAGTTCGCGCACTGCCCGCATGCCTTTGTGCGGATCGAGGCCCACGTAGCCGATGAATTTGTCGGGAAATTTTTTGACAAATTCGGCCACGCTGTCGTTGTTGGCTTTGGAAACGTAGGTGGTCTCGCAGTCCCGGCCGGTTATCACCGCTTTGACTACGTTGTGGCGGTCGAGTTCGGCCACCACCTCCTCTAAGGCCTGGGGTTTCATCTTGGTAAAATCGATGGCCGCGCACAGGCCCTTGAAGGCCTTGTTGTTGGCGATGCCGTCGAGAACGGCGGCCGTGTTCGGCCGGAAACGAAAGTCGATTATTTTCATGAGGTTCCTCCTTCCGGGCTGGGCGGCCAGCGCTCACTGTTTTCCCAGCCGCTCCTTCGCCAGTTGCTTGAGGGCTTTGAATTTGTCGTCGTCGAGCTTTAGGTCGTCCAGCGGGTAATCGCGGTCAAGATAGCGATATTTGGGCTGGCCCAGCCGGTGGTACGCCAAAAGTTCGTAATCGACGTTGGTTTTGCCGGCGAGAAACGCGGCGATTGCCGCGATGTCCTCTTCGCTGTCGTTGAACCCCGGAACCACCGGCGTCCGCACGAGCTTCGGCAGGGCCGGAAATTCCTCGCACAGTCTGCCGAAGTTGGCCAGTATGGCCTCGTTGGCGACGCCGGTATATTCCTGGTGTTTTTGCGCGTCAAGGGTTTTGATGTCGAAGATGATGGTGTTCAGGTATTTAGCTGCTTCGGCCAGCACCGCCCAGTCTCCCAGGCCGCAAGTTTCCATGGCGGTGTTTATCCGCCGCCGCTTTGCTTCCTTCAGGAGAGCGACGGTGAAAGCCCCTTGGGCCAGCGGCTCGCCGCCGGATAAGGTGATGCCGCCGCCCGAGCGGCCGTAAAATACGCCGTCGGCTTCGGCCGCTTTCAGTATCTCGTCCACTGTCATCGGTTGGCCGAAAATATGCAGGGCTTTCGCCGGACAGGCGTCGACGCAGCTGAAGCAGGCGTCGCAGCGCGTGCGGTCAAGCTCGATCTTGCCGTCGCCGGCCGTCTTCACCGCCCCTTGCCGGCAGGCCTGCCCGCACAGGCCGCAGTCGGCTTCGCCGATACATTTGTTAGCGTTGAAGGCCAGCTCGGGTTGGCCGCTTTGCGACTCGGGGTTGCTGCACCACCGGCAGTTGAGCGGACAGCCCTTCAAAAAGACGATGGTTCTTATCCCGGGCCCGTCGTGGACGGAATAGCGCTGGATGTTGAATACCAGGCCGCGCGGCGGTTGGCCTGAGGCAAGTTGTCCGTTCATTGATCCTCCTAAAGAAAACTTAGGTAAAAAAGGCGTGTAAGTCCCGCCCCGGTAATCCGCAATCCGGAAACGGGACTTACATCGCCATGGCAGGCGCTAGATGGCGGCGTGCTCGGTGCGGGCGATCAGGTCGTCCTGCAAATCTGGCGACAGGTCTACGAAGTAGGCGCTGTAGCCGGCTATCCTCACAATCAGTCCCCGGTACTTGTCAGGGTCCTTCTTGGCGGCCAACAGCGTTTCTTTGTTGATGACGTTGAACTGGACATGCCACAGCCGCAGGTCGCACCAAGTCTTGATGAAGGAGACCAGTTTGTCGGTGCCTTCCTCGCCGGCCACGCAGGAGGGGCTGAATTTGATGTTGAGCAGGCGGGCCGCCCGTTCCCGGAAGTCGTAGTTTTTCGACGCGTAGTTGGATAAGAGGACGGCGGTCGGGCCGCTGACGTCGGCCCCCTGCGAGGCCGAGGAGCCGTCCGACAGCGGCGTGAAGGCTTTGCGGCCGTTGGGCGTGGCGCTGACGACCTTGCCGAAAGGCACGTGGGAGGTAAACGGTACGTAGCGAAGGTCGAGGTGGACGCCGAGTTCTTTCGAATATTTCCGGGTGTACTCGAGGCATACCTTATCGAGTTCTTTGGCGATTTCGTCGGCGTAGGGATCGTTGTTGCCGTACTTGGGTGTGTTGAGTAGGAGCTGGCGGATGACTTCCTTGCCGGCGAAGTTGGCTTTCATGGCGTCGATGAGTTCGGCCATGGTGAGCTTCTTTTCTTCGAAGACCAGTTTTTTGATGGCGGCCAGGGAGTCGACGACGGTGCCGTAGCCGATGAATTCGAAGTAGCCGAGGTCGATGCCGCCTTCGATCACCGGGGTATGGAGATCTTTGCATTCTTTCATGCACAGGTCGTGCAGGGCCGATCCGAGCGGCCAGGCGAAGTGTTTCGCCCGCAGGTTGATGATTACGTGCTGCTGCACGAAGGCGTGTTTGAGGAAGTTGATATGCTGGGCCAGGTAGGCCTGCCAGAGTTCTTCCCAGGTTTTGAAGTTCCGCGGGTCGCCGGTTTCCAGGCCGATGAGTTCGTCTTTGTATAGCTGCATCCGGCCGTTGTATACCGTCATCTCCATGGCGGCGGCGAAGTTGATGTAGGCGCAGGGGCTGGTGTAGGTGTCGCGGTTGGGCATGCGGCACTCGGAGCAGCCGGAGACGGCGTAGTCGTTGGCTTCGGCGAATTGCGCCCCTTTGGCCAGGAGCAGGGGCACGACTTCTTCGTCGTTGATCAGTTTGGGAAAGCCCGAGCCTTCTTTGATGGTTTCGGCTACTTCGTAGAGGAAGCGGGCCGGCGACCGCCCGTGGATGCGGGCGGCGAGGTCGGGGTAGTGCAGGGGGAATTCCCGTTTGGATTGCAGGAAGAGGTAGGAAAGCTCGTTGGTCGCGTCGCGGCCGTCGGGCGTCTGGCCGCCGATGGTGACGGCTTCCCAGTGGGCGTAGCCTTCGTTGATCGCTCCGCCGGCGGGCGAGATGTATAGGTCGATGAATTGGGCCATGCCCACCCACATGCATTCGAGGATTTCCAGTACTTGTTCGTCGGTGAGTATTCCCGCTTGTGCGTCCTGTTTGTAGTAGGGATAGAGGTACTGGTCCATCCGTCCGTTGGAGATGATGGTCCCCGTTTTCTGCTCCAGGCGGGAGAACATTTGGATGAACCATTGGGATTGCACTGCTTCGCGGAAGTTGCCGGCAGGGTATTCCGGCACCCGCGAGCAGATTGCGGCGATTTGCCGCAGTTCTTCTTTCCGCTCGGAATTTTTCTCTTTCCCGGCCATTTCCGCGGCAAGGTCGGCATGTCGCCGGGCCCACAGGACGACGGCGTCGGCGATGAGGACGACGGCTTCCAGGAAAGGCGCCTTTTCCAAGGTGTCCGCGGGGCTCAGCGGGTCGAGGGCGGCCAGCTTGGCTTGGGCTTCTTCTTTTATTCCTTTCAGGCCTTTTTTGAGTACTTTTTCGTAGTCGTGCACCCATTGGATGGAGGAGCGGAAGGACGCCGTTTCGTTGACGATGAACCGCGATTTCAGGGGGTCGTTGGGGTCGTAGGTCAGTTTGAGCGTTTCTTTCGGCAGGCTTTTGGCCAGGTCTTCGTGAAAGGTTTTGCCTTTCCAGTAGGGGGCGATTTCTTCTATTACTACTTTGGCCGCGGCTTCGCTGATGCTGAAGGGGGATTCGACCCGCTGAGGCAGTTGTTCGATGGCCAGGTCGAGGAAGTCGCCGTCAAGTTCGGGATAGAGGATGCCGTACCGCCCTTGAGACCCTGCCCGGCCTACTATCAGTTGGTTGTCGTCGATGTATACGGAGATGTTTGCGGCGATGTGTTTCATTGCCTTGGACCACCGCAGGATGAGCGGTTCGCCTTCGGTTTCTTTGAAGGATTCGGTGAAGTATTTCGCTCTTTCGACGTCGATGCGCGGCCGGATGTTTTTCACCGCTTGCAGGATGTCGTAGGCCCGGGTACGATTGTGAAAC
>JARKPR010000056.1 GCA_029975165.1 Selenomonadales bacterium | reverse complement strand
TGACGCCGACCGGCCGCTTCGTCACGGTCAACGACGCCCTGCGCCGCATGCTGGCCTTTCCTGCCGCCGCCTCCCTGACCGGGGACCCCCAGGCCGCCCTGCGCATGTTCCTGGACCCCGGCGACCACGAGGCCCTGCTGCGGACCCTTGAGGCCGAGGGGGTGGCGCGCGGCCTGGAGGTCGCCCTGCGCCGGGCCGACGGCGAGGCCATCTGGGCCTCCGTCCACGCCCGGGCCGTGCGCGACGGCCAGGGCCGGACCGTGCTCGTCGAGGGCTCCATGGTGGACGTCACCGAGCGCCGTCGCTCCCAGGAGCAGCTGTGCGCCAGCCTTTCGCGCACGCGCCGGCTTTTTCACGAAACCGTGACCGCCCTGTCCAAGACCGTCCGTTTCCGTGATCCCTACACCGCCGCCCATCAGGACAACGTGGCCAAGCTGGCCCGGGCCATGGCCCGGATCATGGGCCTGTCCGAGGACGCCGCGGACGGCATCGGCGTGGCCGGCCCGCTCCACGACAACGGCAAGATCGTGGTTCCGGTGCGCTCCCTGAGCAAGCCCGGCCGGCTGGTGGGGCACGAGTGGGAGGTCATGCGCCAGCACGCCCAGGCCGGCTACGAGATCCTCAAGGAGATCGACTTTCCGTGGCCCGTGGCCGAAATCGTCTGGAGCCACCACGAGCGGCTCGACGGCACGGGCTATCCCCGAGGCATCGGCGCGGCGGACATGGGCGTGGGGGCCCGCATCCTGGCCGTGGCCGACGTGCTGGACGCCATGGCTTCCCATCGCCCCTACCGCCCGGCCCTCGGGGTGGCGGCCGCCTTCGAGGTCCTCGAGGGCGGCCGCGGCACGGCCTTCGACCCCGCCGCCGTGGCCGCCGCCCAGGCCGTGATCGGCGACGGCGTGGTCCGGTACTGACCGCCGGCTCCCTCCCTTTCCCCACGCCACCTTACAGAACAATTTTGTCGCACTAAAAGCGACATTTTTGTTTCAAGCCCTCTGTCCGCCTGTCCCCTCTTGCTGATTGTTTTTAATTAATCAAACTATATAAGTGTATTGCGTCCTAAGCATCACGACTTCCCCAGCATGGCATGACTCTTGCCAAGGAGGGTACCATCTTACTTTTGCAGCAGGAGGCATTACAAAATGCGCAAGATCGCTATCTACGGCAAGGGCGGCATCGGCAAGTCCACCACCACCCAGAACACGGTCGCGGGCCTCGCGGAAATGGGCAAGAAGGTCATGGTCGTGGGCTGCGATCCCAAGGCCGACTCCACCCGCCTGCTCCTGCACGGTCTGGCCCAGAAGACCGTTCTCGACACCTTGCGCGAGGAAGGCGAAGACGTCGATCTCGACGACATCCTCAAGGAAGGCTACGGCGGCACCATGTGCACCGAGTCCGGCGGCCCCGAGCCCGGCGTCGGCTGCGCCGGCCGCGGCATCATCACCTCCATCAACCTCCTCGAGCAGCTCGGCGCGTACGAGGAAGAAAAGCACCTCGACTACGTCTTCTATGACGTCCTCGGCGACGTCGTGTGCGGCGGTTTCGCCATGCCCATCCGCGACGGCAAGGCCGAGGAGATCTACATCGTCTGCTCCGGCGAGATGATGGCCATGTACGCCGCCAACAACATCTGCAAGGGCATCGTCAAGTACGCCGACACCGGCGGCGTGCGCCTGGGCGGCATCATCTGCAACAGCCGCAAGGTCGACCAGGAAAAGGAAATGATCGAGGAGCTGTGCCGTCAGCTGGGCACCCAGATGATCCACTTCATGCCGCGTGAAAACCAGGTCCAGCGCGCCGAGATCAACCGCAAGACCGTCATCGACTACTCGCCCGAGCATCCCCAGGCCGACGAATACCGCGCCCTGGCCAGGAAGATCGACGCCAACGACATGTTCGTCATTCCCAAGCCCATCGAGATCAACACCCTGGAAAAACTGCTCATCGACTTCTGCATCTCCAACTAGCCGACGCCGATCCGAACCACCCACCGCAACCACGCACGCTAACGCAAGGAGCTTCGATATGCAGACCATGGTGAGAGCCATCGTTCGTCCCGAGAAATGCGATGACGTCCTGGCCGCCCTGATGGACGCCGGCTTCCCGGCGGTGACCAAGTTCAACGTGGCCGGTCGCGGCAAGCAGCGCGGCATCAAGATCGGCGAGATCCAGTACGACGAGATTCCCAAGGTCATGCTGATCTGCGTCGTGGACG
>JARKPR010000017.1 GCA_029975165.1 Selenomonadales bacterium | reverse complement strand
GACGAACTGGCGCTACCCATCGTGCAGGCCATCCTCGCCACCGGGATTTTCGGAAAGGCGGACCCGGAAAGAAAAAACCCGACGGTGGCCAAGGAGTAACCTTCGCCTCCTTTGCGGATTGGATGGAGTGGGCGGAACCCTTGGCCTACGGTCCGCTGGGGCTGCTGCCGTGGGAGTTCGGCCGGCTGCAGCCGGCCGAGTTCATCCTGCTGCTGGAAGGCTATACCTGGCGCCGCACTCAGCAGGAGAACCTTTTCGCGTACTTCGTCTGCCATCTGCTGAATGTGGAAGGCAAGAGCCTGACGGCGCCGATCGGCGTCGCCGACCTGCTGGAGCCGCTCCGTGGCGAGCCTAAGCAGGCGCAGAAGCGAGACGAGGACGAGGCGTATCTACTGAACGAGTTCAAGGACATTTTGGGAGAGGCAGGTGCGTAGGATTGTCGACTATCGCTGAATTGCTGGTTAAAATCGGGGCGGACAATTCCGGACTGAAGCGGACCCTCAGCGACAGTCAGTCCAGCGTACAGAACGCCTTCTCGACGCTTCCCGTCACCAACTTCACCGGCGCGATCAACGGGGCGACCAGCGGCATCAGCGGCATGATTGGCAAGCTGACGGGCCTCACGGCCCTGGCCGCCGGTGGCTTTGGCTTGGGGGCCATCGTCGGGAGCGCAGTAAACGCCGGCGAGGCCGTTCACGAACTCAGCGAAAGGTTCGGAATTAGCACAGCGGAAGCGGTGACGCTGGCCAGGGTGCTTAAACTCACCGAAGGCGACAGCGTATCCTTCGCCAGCGCCATGATGCGGCTGGACAAGAACTTCACAGCGTCAGGGGAGGCCGGGGAGAAGACCCGCGCCACCCTGGCGCTTTTTGGTGTTTCCCTGACCGACAGCACCGGGAAACTCCTGCCCCTGACCGAACAGCTGGCGAACCTCAGCAAAGGCTATAAACTCGCCCAAGCCAACGGTCTCCAGCAGGAATTCGTCATGGAGACGCTGGGCACCCGCGGTATGGCCCTGGTGAAAACGCTTGAAGACTACCAGGAGGCTTCCGAAAAGGCGGCCCTGGTGAAGGGTGTTGGCCTGGATCCTGAGCGGCTCCATGAGCTACACATGAATATGGAGGTCGTGTCCATCCAGGCCGGGCAGCTGGGCCTGGCCTTCGCCGGTGCCCTGGCTCCGGTGGCTGAGGAGCTGTTCCCGCCGATTATGTCGGGCCTGCAAGCGACAGCCGCCTTCCTGGCCGAGAACAAAGGGCAAATTGTTGAACTGACCACGGACGCCCTGGAGCTGGCCGCCGCCTACAAAGGCATCCAGCTTCTGGGCAGCGCCGCCGGCACCATCGCCGCTTTCTGGCAGAACGCAGCGGCCCAGGCGACCGTAGCGGCCGCCGCCCAGGAAGTCGCGGCGGCCGGGCTTACTGCCGCCCAGGAACGGGCTATTGCCCGGACCATCGCGGCGAGCGATAAAATGTACGCCAAGATGCAGGCGGATGCGGTGAAAACCGCGCAGACGGCCGGTCTGAGCGCGGAGGAAACCGCCGCGGTTATCTCGGCCAAGTGCGTCGAAATCGCCACGGCCAGCACGGCGGCCGCCACCAAAATCCGCACGGAAATGACCGCTGCCTTCGCGGCACAGGTCGAGGCGGCTAGGCTCGCGGCCGCCGAAACGGCTGCGGCCAATAAGATGGCGGCCGCATCTGCTACCACAGCCGCCGCGGCCGAGCTGGAA
>JARKPR010000016.1 GCA_029975165.1 Selenomonadales bacterium | reverse complement strand
GACGAACTGGCGCTACCCATCGTGCAGGCCATCCTCGCCACCGGGATTTTCGGAAAGGCGGACCCGGAAAGAAAAAACCCGACGGTGGCCAAGGAGTAACCTTCGCCTCCTTTGCGGATTGGATGGAGTGGGCGGAACCCTCGGCCTACGGCCCGCTGGGGCTGCTGCCGTGGGAGTTCGGCCAGCTGCAGCCGGCCGAGTTCATCATGCTTCTGGAAGGCTACACTTGGCGCCGTACCCAGCAGGAGAACCTTCTCGCTTACTTTGTCTGCCATCTGCTGAACGTCGAAGGCAAGAGCCTGACGGCGCCGATAGGCGTCGCCGACCTGCTGGAGCCGATTCGCGGCGGGCCTAAACAAGCCCAGAGGCGGGACGACGATGAGGAATATCTGCGGAATGAGTTTAAGGACATTTTGGGAGAGGCAGGTGCGTAGGATTGTCGACTATCGCTGAATTGTTGGTTAAAATCGGGGCGGACAATTCCGGACTGAAGCGGACCCTCAGCGACAGTCAGTCCAGCGTACAGAACGCCTTCTCGACGGTCCCTATCACCAATTTCACCGGCGCGGTCAACGGGGCGACTAGCGGCATCAGCGGCATGATTAGCAAATTGACGGGCCTCACCGCCCTCGCCGCCGGCGGTTTCGGTTTGGGGGCTATCGTCGGGAGCGCGGTCAGCGCCGGCGAGGCCGTCCACGAACTTAGCGAAAGGTTCGGGATTAGCACAGCGGAAGCGGTGTCCTTGGCCAGGGTGCTGAAGCTCACCGAAGGCGACAGCGCATCCTTCGCCAGCGCCATGATGCGGCTGGATAAAAATCTTTTTGCGTCGGGGGAATCGGGCGAGAAAGTTCGCGCTACCCTGGCGCTTTTTGGTGTTTTCCTGACCGACAGCACCGGAAAACTTTTGCCTTTGACCGAGCAGCTGGCGAATCTCAGCAAGGGCTACAAGCTCGCCCAGGCCAACGGGCTACAGCAAGAGTTTGTCATGGAGACGCTGGGCACTCGCGGCATGGCCCTGGTCAAGACGCTTGAAGACTACCAGGAGGCGTCCGAAAAAGCGGCCATGGTGAAGGGCGTCGGCCTCGACCCCGAGCGGCTCCATGAGCTGCATATGAACATGGAAGTCGTGTCCATCCAGGCCGGGCAGCTGGGCCTCGCCTTCGCCGGCGCGCTGGCGCCGGTGGCCGAGGAGTTGTTCCCGCCGATCATGTCGGGCCTGCAATCGACGGCCGCCTTCCTGGCCGAGAACAAGGGGCAAATCGTCGAGCTGACCACGGCCGCCCTGGAGCTGGCTGCCGCCTATAAAGGCATCCAGCTGCTGGGCAGCGTCGCCGGCACTATCGCCGCCTTTTGGCAGAACGCAGCGGCCCAGGCGACCGCAGCGGCCGCCGCCCAGGAAGTCGCGGCGGCCGGGCTTACTGTCGCCCAGGAACGGGCTATCGCCCGGACCATCGCGGCGAGCGATAAGATGTACGCCAAGATGCAGGCGGATGCGGTTAAGACCGCGCAGGCGGCCGGCCTGAGCGCCGAGGAAACCGCCGCGGTCATCTCGGCCAAGTGCGTCCAGATCGCCGAGGCCAGCACGGTCGCCGCCACCAAAATCCGCACGGAAATGACCGCTGCCTTCGCGGCACAGGTCGAGGCGGCTAGGCTCGCGGCCGCCGAAACGGCTGCGGCCAATAAGATGGCGGCCGCATCTGCTACCACAGCCGCCGCGGCCGAGCTGGAA
>JARKPR010000014.1 GCA_029975165.1 Selenomonadales bacterium | reverse complement strand
GCGGATCATGTCGTTCATGGTCACCGGGAAGGTGGTGTCGTAGCCCAGCGATACCATGCCCAGCGAGTCGCCGACCAGGATCATGTCCACGCCCGCCTTTTCCTGCATTTTGGCGGTAAGGTAGTCGTACGCGGTCAGGTAAACGATTTTGTCGCCTTTGCTCACCATGCTCCGGAAGTCGAGAATAGTTTTCTTGGCCATTTTACCTTTCTCCTCACTCTTTCATTTCTAGACTTTGCTGCCCCGTCGGCGCCTGAGATATCGCACAAGCAGGGCTTGAAATTGTAGCATCGCAAAATGCGCGCCAATGGAAACGCTCTGCTTCCTGACCGGGCCGCAGACTACTCGTTCGCCTGCGGTGTTTTGTTGTTCTTGCGCAACTTGAAGAGGACTGGCGCGATGACGAACAGCGCCATCGCGATCAGCAGCGCCAGCGATATCGGTTTGGTCAGGAAGATCATGGCATTGCCGTTGGAAATCTGGAAGGCCTGGTGGAAACTCTGCTCAAGCCGCGGCGTCAGAACAAAGGCCAGCAGCAGCGGGGCGAGCGAAAAATCGTACAGATTCAGAAAATACGCGATGACTCCTGCCGTCAGCATTACGCCCACATCGAACATATTGTTGTTCACCGAGTACGAGCCGACGATGCACAGGACGGTTATTATCGGCGCCATGACCGAACTCGGCACCCGCAGGATATGAACCAGGAAAGGAATAACAGCCATGGCGATGATGATGCACATTATATTCCCGACGTACATCGACGCGATGAGCCCCCACACAAAGTCCGGAGATTCGCTGAACAACTGCGGCCCCGGCTTGAGGCCCCACATCATCAGGCCGCCGAGCAGCACCGCCGCAGTGCCCGACCCCGGAATACCCAGCGACAGCAACGGTGCAAACGCCCCGGCCGCCGCCGCGTTGTTCGCTGCTTCCGAAGCGGCCACGCCCTCGATCATGCCCTTGCCGAAATTCCCGCCGTTCTTACAGACCCGCCTGTTGAACATATAAGAGAGAAACGAAGCTATCGTCGCCCCCGCGCCGGGAAGAACGCCGACGAAATTGCCCAATATGCCCCCGCGGATGGACGTCGGCACTATCCTGATCAGCTCTGTCCGGTCGAGCAGGCTCTCTTTCAAGGTAAGCCTCGTCCCGCCCAGGAAACTGAAATTCTGCTTGTTCGCCAGCATATCCATGACCTGGCTGAAGCCGAACAGGCCGATGACCAGCGGAATAAAGTTTATTCCCCCCAACAGGTCGATAATGCCGAAGGAAAACCGCGCCTGCCCGCACGTCGGATCCATGCCGATCATGGACAGCAAGATACCCAAACCTGCCGTGACTAGCCCCTTGAGAGGATTTTCGCCCAGCAGCCAGCCTATCGAAGTAAGGGCCAGGAGCAGCAGCGACACCATTTCCGCCGGTCCGAACGCCAACCCGATGTTGGCGACCAGCGGTCCGAGGATCGTCAGCAGCACAATCCCTATGGAGCCACCGATAAACGACGCCGTATTGGCCGTAAAAAGGGCTTTCCCCGCCTTGCCCTGCGTCGTCAGCGGGTAACCGTCGAGAGTCGTCATGATGGCCGGCGAATCGCCGGGGATATTAAGCAAGATCGCGCTGAAAGAACCGCCGTACATATTGGCGTAGTAAATGGCCGCCAGCATGATAATGGCGGTGGTCGGATCCATTTTAAAGGTCAGGGGCAACAGGAGGGCGCACCCCGCCAGCGAACCTATTCCCGGCATAGCGCCGATGATCAACCCCAACAAAGCCCCGGCCAGAGCGGCGAGTAAGTTGGGGAGAGTCAGCGCCACCGAAAAACCTTGCAACAATAGTGCGAAGTTCTCCACGTTTATCCCTCCACCCTATATTCCCAGAAGCCCGGTGGGAAACGGAACCTGCAGCCATACGCCGAAGATTCCGAATACGAACGCGATCGCGGCGACCGAAATAACGCCGGCGCGCAAATACGAATACTTTTCGTAGAACTTCAGCCAAGCGAAAACCATCACCAGCAGCGTGACGATCATCCCCACCAACGCGGTGAAAATCATCGCCGCGACGACGACCGCCACCGGAAAAAAAACATTCTTGTTGACGGTAACCGATTTCGCCTTGCCTTTCAGCAAAAGCGCCAGACAGAATATCAGCGTCAGTCCGCCGAACAGAACGGGCACGAAACCGCCGCCGGGGGTATTTTCCGTCCAGAATCCGTACTGGAACACCCCCATATATATCCACACGGCGCTGACAACAGCACAAGTCAGCTCTATCAACCTGTTCAAACTCATCCCCCCGAGCTCAGCAATACCATGGCTCCTCTTGTCCTGTGGATCGGCCCTTCGGGGACGCCGGCCCACCACGTTCTCTCTCGGCGCATGGTGGGCCCAGCGTCTTATCGCCTGTTATTTCAGTGCGCCGATATCTTTGAGAATGGCGGTGTATTTTTGATTCTCGCCCTCCAGGAACTTCTTGAACTCCTCCGGTCCCAGGAAATTGTCGGTCAAGCCGTTTTTCGCGAGATAGTCCTTCTTCCACTGCTCGGTCTGAGTCGCCTTCTTGAACGCGTCGGTCCAAAACTTCACGACTTCGGGCGGCATATTGGGCGGTCCCACGATACCGCGGAACTGCTGAAACACGACTTCCTTGAAGCCGAGTTCGCCAAAAGTCGGCGTATTCTTAAACACCCCGCCCAACCGCTTGGTGCCGAACGCCCCGACCGTGGCCACTTTGCCCGCCTCGATCTGCGTGTCGCATTCGTTGGGGTTGTAAATGCCGGCCTTCACGTGGCCGCCCAGCATGGCGCTCATGACTTCCGCCGAACTGTTGAAGGACACATACTTGAATTTTGCTCCCGTGTATTTGGACAGCAGCCCGACACACAGTTCATCTTCAGTGCCCTTGCCCGAGCCGCCGATGGTGATCGTATCGGGAGCCGCCTTGGCCGCCTTCAGGAAATCGTCGAACGTCTTATACTCGCCGGCCATAACACCGAGCAGATACTCGTCCAGGGCCAGGTTGGCGATGGGCGTAAGCTTGTCGTAGGTTACCGGCGTTTTGTTCATCAGCGAAGAGGTCACCTGGCCGGAAACGTAGGTGGAAATGACATAGCTGTCGCCTTTTTTGCCGAAAGTATAAACATCGCCCACCGATCCCGCTCCGCCCGGTTTGTTCACGACAACCATCGGCGTGGTGACAAACTTGTTCTTCTGCATGATCTCGGCCATCATTCGGGCGTAGAGGTCGCTTCCGCCGCCCGGACCGTACGGGACGACGAACTCGGTGTTCTTCTCGGGCTTGAATTCCTTCGGCTTGTCGGCCGCCTTCTGCTGCGAACCGCACCCGGCAAGCAGGGACACCAAAAAGACGCATACCAGCAGCACCACGAAACTTTTTTTCACAAACATGCCCTCTCTCTCTTTTATATATTTCGTATCGCCGTTTCTTTACTTACCCGCGATTTCGGCGATAAGCTTCGCGGCCCGGTCGGTGTTGAATATACCGCACATACAGGGCTTGAAAAGCTCGGCGGCGGCGGCTTCCGCGGTCATCTTTCCCTTCTTGACCTCGTCGATCATCTCGCTAATGAAGTTTACCGATATCATCGAATGCCCGCACATGGTCGTGATCTCCAGGATTTCCTGTGGCGGCAGTTTCTCGGTCTTGCCCCAGCGTCCCATGGAATGTTCGACGGTATGCATCTTTAATCCCGTCTTGGAGCAGCATTCACCCACCTCGTCGACCAGCCCGGAAATCACTATCGACAGCCCCAGATCTTCCTTCTTCAAGTCCTCGATCATGGCGACTACAGCCTGTTTGTCCTTGAATGTAGCGGTGACCACCGCCCTGTCCTCGATATTGTCCAGCATATTTTCCCGGCTCAGTTGATGAAATTCATTGCCCTTGCGGCAATCGCCGAGCGTGACGCAATTATTCTTCAGGCACAACTCCAGAAACTTTCGCAGCTTAGGCCCCGAGCCCACGTGATTGATATCTTTGCTGGGCATGCAGAGAAAAACATAGTCTCCCTGCAGGTTTTCCCTATTGCCTACCCGGTGCAGTGTATGCGTCATGACTAGTCCTCCTTTACCAAAGGCCGGCCAAGCCCGATATTTATTTTGCCGTTGGGGGACAACCAAAGTCCCATATCCTCGACGATCGCCACATGGGGCGCCGCCCCATCGTCGCCGACCTTCGAACAGATATCCAGACTGAAGACGGTGTCGAGGGTCGGTGCGACTTCCTCAAGGATTTTTAAAATCGCCGGCACCTTCTCTTCGCGGACGCCGAACTCGATGATCGCCGACAGCACCCGCTCGTTCAAAAGCTCCTCCTTGAATTTGCCGGTTTTTTGATCGGCCATCATGCTCGTTATCGGGTTTTGTCTTTCAAATTCGACCCCTTCCTTCGCTACCGCCATCGCCACCTTTTCCACGTCGTACATCCTGGTGGCAACCCCGGGGCGGCCCAGCTCCATGGCCAGCCCGACCCAGCCTTTTTTAAAGCGGCCCGTGACGTCGTTGGTCTTCATTTCCTCAGTTCCCCGGCCCGAGATCTGCGATTCCTCGGCGATCGTCAATACGTCGCTCATGATGCTTCTGATCGTCCGGGGCCACTTCAACTCCTGTTGATACAGCGAATCGGTCGGGCACACCCGCCAGCGCAGGCATACCCCGCACTCCACGCACTCGTCGAAGTCGATCTGCACTCCCGACGGCGTATCGGTCTTGATAGCCGCGACCGGACACCTTGACACGCACAAACCGCAATTAACACACGTTTCCTTGTTGATTTGCATTTCAGCATCTCCCTTCCAAAATTATTAGCATAGGCGACAGCCGGTCGAATCTGCGTCAGAGACGCCATGATCATTGGCCGGTTCTCACATCACGCAAGACCGACCCATAAAGCGTTTTCTCCTTGCCGGGTGCGCTACCGCTGTTCTAAATAATTGCAATATTCATGCCAATCAAAAGAATTAACCGGCCGTTTGGCCGGTTGCAGAACTTATGACGATTTAAGGGACCGAAAGATCGCCGTCCCACGGAAACGGCGAAAGGAAATATGCAACATTCGTTTCAACCGTTCACTATGTTACATGTCGCATTCCTTCAGCCAGCGCCAAAGGGTCGTTCTGCTGATCCCTAGCTTGGCCGCCGCCTTGGTGTAGTGATAATCGACCTCCTGAAGAACCTTGACCAGCATCGCTTTGTTGAGCTTGCCCTTAGTTGGGCCGCCGGGCACCGGCGGTCCGCCTTGTTTACTGGCCGCCCCGGCAAACCCGAGCGGCAGAACGTCCACCCCTTGTTGGAACGCGGCCCGGACGTCTTCCTCGCTGATAACCTCTTTGCTGCCGATAACGGTCAGCCGTTCGGCAATATTCATCAACTCACGGACGTTACCGGGCCAGGAGTAGTCGTCAAGCGGCCGCTGCACGTAAGGGGCGGTATGTTTGCGGGGCTTGCGGAACCGAGAACAGTATACACGTAAAAAGTGGTCGAACAGCAGCGGCACGTCCCCCGTCCTCTCCCGCAAGGGAGGAACATTCAGCTTGAGAATATCCAGACGGTAATAAAGGTCCGGACGGAAGGCCCCCTCCCGCATCATTTCCCCCAGGCTCCGGTTGGTAGCCGCTATAACCCGCACGTCTATAGGAACAATCCGGCGGTCGCCGAGCCGCATTATTTCCCGTTCCTGCAAAACCCGCAGCAGCCGCCCCTGCATTTTTATCGAGATTTCCGATACCTCGTCAAGAAAGATTGTCCCCCGGTGGGCGAGCTCGAACAGACCGGCCTTGCCTTCCTTGGCCGCACCGGTAAAAGCTCCCCCGACATAGCCGAACAGTTCGCTCTCCAGCAGGTTTTCCGGCAGGGCCGCGCAGTTGAAGGCCACAAATGGCCCGGGCGCCCGATCGCTGGCGTTGTGGATGCTCTGCGCGAACATCTCCTTCCCCGAACCCGTCTCGCCGACGATAAGCACATTGGAGTCTACCTTGCAATATTCCTTGGCGACGGCGATCGCCCGTTTTATCGCTTCGCTTTCGCCCAGGATATCGGCGAAGGTAATTTTGGCGCTGTGCCCACGGTGGTAAATCTTTTGCCGTATCTTGCCCTCAAGCTCCTGAATGCTCAGCACCGGCTGAAAAGTGGCAATGGCGCCGACAGTATGCTCCCTGACGGTAATCGGCGCCGTGTTTACTACCACCTGGCGCCCGCCGAGGGTTTTGATCTCGCCGATTTCCGCCGTCCCGGTCGCCAATACCCTCCCCAGCCGCAGTTCAGGCAGGATGCCATCCGCCGTATTGCCCTCCAGCTTGCCCGCCAGGCCGGTTATATTCGCGGCCGCCGCATTGACCAGGTTAATATCGCCCCGCTCGTTGACAGCCACGATACCCTCAATGGAATAGTCCATGAACGTGCGGAACCTTTCGCTCCGCTCCTGCTCCTGCCGCCTTATGTGATAAACCCTTTTCGCTTCGCTCAAAACCTGATAAATTGCCTCCCGCCCCGACCTGATGAACACCGTCTTCATGCCGAGCTGACCGGCCACCCTCGTCGCCACCAGGCCGCCGCAAACGACATCAATGCCGGCCTTTTTTAGCGCTTCCAGGCTTTTCGGCATGTCGTCCTCGCTATCCACGATGGTCGTGATGGCGTCAATGCCGGTTAGTTCCTTTACGCTGCGGGCGCCATACACCATATCCTCGGAGCCGACGATAGCGACCTTCGTGGAATCCAGCCGGTCCCGGCACTCCAGCACGGCGCGGATGACATCGTACCCGCTGACCGGCAGCTTGATGACCGGCACATCCCCCATAAGCTTCTGGGCGACAGAAGCGGTTAACCCGCGGGCCACGACCACGTCGGTCCTGATCTTCTTGTAATCGATGCGCCGCGGCACCCCGTCGACGACAATCAGTTCGATCGTCCAGCCGCCATCATTCTGTTCGGCAAAAACTTCTTTAATCTCCTGGCAAATTTCCGGGTAAGGAACCATGAAAGTAATCTTCGCCATTTCTCACTTCCTCCGAGCGATCGACCTTTTTACGGCAGCCTTCCGGACCCGTCCCTCCGTGCCGGGAAATCTGGGCGCTTTGCTTTAATTATAGCACAGCTTGGAATATTCTCACCATTTTACCTCAGGAACATTATGTTACATTTGTAACAATGTCTATTTTGTTAACAACTGAAACAATATGTTCCACCGCAACAAAACAAGCCTTGCTTCCGTGGCGGAGTACGTGCCGCCCTGGTATGGAAAGCTGCCGTCACCCGGCCCTTCTTCCTTTTTTTTGAATTTCGGCATGATTCATGCATAAAAAGAAATTGCTCCCATCCGCAGAGTATCTGGTATTTCTGTTATTAAGGAGGCTATCATGGCAAAACCGGTATTAGGAATCCTGCTTGGCGATGCGGCGGGCATCGGGCCGGAAATCGTCGCGAAGCTCTGCGCCAAAGACCTGCTGCTTCGCACCTGTCGGCCTGTTGTCATCGGTGATATGCGGGTCATGGAAAAAGGCCGGCAAATCGCCGGCGTAAATTTCCCGCTGCAGCTTATCGACGCCGTCGCAACGGCCACTTGGCGGGACGGCATCCCCTTCCTCGATCAGGGCGATCTCAATCCCGACGCCGTCGAACCGGGCCGGCTCAGCCCTTTATCAGGCCGCGTCGCCGGCGACATGCTCCTGACGGCGCTCGACCTGTGCCAACAAGGCACCCTCGACGGGTTTGTCTATGCCCCGCTGAACAAGGCGGCTCTCCGCGCCGGCGGGCATCAGTTTGCCGACGAGCAGCATCTGATGGCCCATCACTTGCAATGGAACGATCCCTGCGGAGAAATGAACGTCCTTCATGATTTGTGGACTTCGCGCGTCACAAGTCACATCCCCCTGGCGGCGGTATCAGCCGGTCTCAGCGTCGACAACATCATCCGCGCCATACGCCTGGCCGACCAAACTTTGCGCCGCGTCGGCTTCGTCAACCCCCGGATAGCGGTCGCAGCCTTGAATCCGCACGCCGGCGAGTGTGGCTTGTGCGGGACGGAGGAGTCAATTGTCATCGCCCCCGCCATCGAGCTCGCCAGGCAGGGCGGCATCGACGCCGCCGGGCCCTTCCCGTCGGATACGGTCTTCATCAGCGCCAGCAAAGGCGACTACGACGCGGTTGTAACCATGTACCACGACCAAGGCCAAATAGCCATGAAGATAATGGGGTTCCAGTTCGGCGTGACGGTGGCGGCCGGTCTTCCTTACCCGGTCACTACGCCGGCTCACGGTACCGCTTTCGATATCGCCGGCAAGGGGCTGGCCAAACCCGACGCTTTGGAACAGGCAGTGCTGGTGGCCGCGAAGATGGCGGAGCGGAGGTGCTGAAGCAACTGAAAATGACCTTATTGCGCGTAATTAGCAACCTGAAAGGCAGCCTGGCAAAAATGGATGGATTAACTTGGATGCCGGTCGCATTCCGACCTTGCCCGGGACTGATCGCCTCCATGTACACCGGCAACTTGGTCTGCATGATAATCGCCGCCCCCAGCATCCCCCTCATGGTCCGCGCGCTGCGCATCCCGCCGTCTCATGATCATTTTCGGCACCATCGGATTGCTTCAACCGCTACAATTACCCCGCGGCGCCGTTCCTCATGGCCTTCACCCCCCCCCCCGGCTGGAAGCGTCGCTACGGAGTCCTTCGCCATCGCCAATGGCGATCCGATGATCTTCGTACACAAGCCGATCGCCCTGCGTTTTTGTGCGCAACCCTGCTTGCTCTCATCATCGCCCCGCTGTTCATAAAAGTCTGCCGGTACTGCCTGCCCCAAACGCAGGAGCCCGACTGACCCGGTGGTGCGGCAAAGAAGCCTAAAGCGGCCTGGCAGCCGCTTTAGGCTTCTTTTTTTACATCCTGGGCTTTCACTCATACCGACTGCCAGCGACACAGCCTGCGCTCCAGCCAATCGATGGCCGCGAAGAGGATGAGCCCCAGCACGCTCAATACCACGATGCCGGCATACATCTCCAGGTAATTCACCCGCAGCCAGGCGTCCATGATGAAATAGCCCATGCCGTACTCGGTGCCGAAGGTCTCGGTAAAAAACAGCACCGATACGGCGGTGGCCATGGCGATCCTCATCGCCGACAGGATGCGCGGCGTCGAGGCCGGGATGAGGATTTCCCGCAATACGGCGCCGAACCCGGCGCCTAATGAATACAGCGGATAATACATCTCGCCGGGGATGCTTTTCACGCCGTCGCGGACAGCGATGATCACCTGAAAGACGATTATCAGCGCGATCATGATGATCTTCGCCGTCTCGCCGAGCCCGGCAAGCAGCATGACCACCGGCAGCAGGGCGATCTTCGGGATGGGATAGGTGAGATACACGAGCGGCGACAGAGCGCGGTCGAGCCGCGGAAAGTAGCCCATGCCGAGGCCGACCGGGATGCCGACGGCCATCGCGCCCACGGCGCCGGCGACGATCCGCCCGAGGCTGAAAAGGCTGTGCAGGGCGATCTTATCGCCAAATATCCGCCCCAGATTGTCCAGTACTGCCAGCGGCCGGGGCACGATCGGCAAATCGGCGAACACGGACGCCCCCTGCCACAGCACCAGCAGCGCCACCGCGCCATATAGATACCAGGCTTTCGGTCTGTTTTCGCTCATTTCCGCCAGGCCTCTTGAATGATTTCCCGCACCAGCGCGCATTGGCGGGCAAAGCTCCCGTCGCTCCTGGCGCTCACCGCGCCGACCGGGGAATTGTCGACCACCTGCCTGACTCTCCCCGGGGCGGCGGACAAAATCACGAGCTTCCGGCCTAGATACACCGCTTCCTCCACCTGATGGGTCACAAGGACGGTGGCGATCGGTTCCCGTCGCCAGAAATGCCGGAAAACGTCCTGGAGCTCTTCGCGGGTGATGGCGTCCAGGGCGGAGAACGGTTCGTCCATCAACAATAACGTCGGCCTGAGCAGGAAGGCGCGGGCCAAAGCGACCCGCTGCTGCTGGCCGCCGCTCAGTTCGCCGGGATAGCGGTCTTCCAGGCCGGCCAGTCCCAGCTGGTCGAAAAGCGCCGCCAGCCTCGCCTTGTCGGCGCCGGTCGCCGCCCGGCCGACCGTCACGCCGAGCAGGGCGTTCTGGTACACGGTTTTCCAGGGCAGCAGTCCGTAGTTTTGCGGTATGAAGCCGATCTTCGTTTCCCTGGGCGTCAGCGGCCGGCCGTCGATCATAACCGTGCCGCTATACTTCTTGATGATTCCCGCCAGTACCTTCAGCAGGGTCGACTTGCCGCACCCCGACGGGCCGATGACGGCGCAGGTTTCGCCGACCTCAAGCCCGAGGCTGACATTCTCCAGCGCCAGGCAGCGGCCGGCCTGCGCTTCGTAGGCGACCGCAAGGGCGCTGATGCTGATCATGGCCGCCGGCCGAGGTACCGGCCGTCGACCAGCTCCTCATAGCCGTACGTTTTCTTGAGCAGGTTTTTAGCGTACAGCCATTTGACGACGGCGTCGACATCGCGGCGCTCGGGCAGCGCCGCTTTTTTATAGGCGGGCAAAACGAGCGCGCCTCTCACGCTGTCCGGGAACCCGCCCTTGGCGATGAGCAGCTCCAGGTAGCTTTCCAGCGGCTGGGCGGCGATATAGTCGACGGCCTTGTCGTAGGCCCGGTACAGCGCCCGGATCTCGCCTTCCTTCCCGTTCGCGGCCCGGGCGGCGAATACCAGCACGCCGATGTCGGCGCCCATCTGTTCGGAGCCGGCCAGCACCCGGGCGCCGTTTTTGACGGCCACGGTCGCCAGGGGTTCGGGCAGCACGGCGGCGGCGATCTTGCCATTGGTGAGCATCTCCATGCGGACGGGGATCTGGGGGATGACGACTTTGCGGATGTCGCCCGGCGCCAAGCCGTTCTCCGCCAGCATCCTGTCGGTCAGATACTCGATGACGGTGTTTTTCGACAGGGCGACTTCCTTGTCTTTCAATGCTTCGACCGTGGCGGTGGTTTCATTCCGGCCGGCCACCAGCTTGTAGCTGCCGGTGGTCAGCGAGCCGACGACGGCGTCGAACCCGCCGTCCCTGGCGAAAGCGGCCGCCAGCACGTCGGAAACGGCACCGTCCAACTTGCCGCCTTGCATAGCGCTGTCCCGCTCCAGGGCGCTCTTGAACGGCACCAGTTCCACCGTCACGCCCTGCTCTTTAAAAAAGCCTTTCTCCTGGGCGACGATGAACGGGATGGAGTCGACATCAGGCATTATGCCGATCGTCAGTTTGGCGGCTTCTTCCCGGCCTCCGCCGCCGCAGGCCGCCAGGAAAATCGTCCCGGCGATCATCAGCAAGCAAACCCATCTCCTCATCCGCATCTCTCCTCCCGGTGATCCTTTATGCCCAGCCATGGACGACGCTGAGGAAGGTGAACAGAAACAGCGAAAGCCCCACAAGGCCGTTGCGCAGAAAATAGGCCTGAGTTACCCGCGACAGATCCCCCGCTCGCACGATCCTGTGCTGATAGTACAAAACAAGGGCCGTAAGAATGATTCCACCATAGTATAATAAGCCGAGCGCGAAAAGATGACCGGCGACGATGAAGCCGGCCACGCTCGCCAGGTGAAACAGCCGCGATACCAGCAGCGCCGCGGGCACGCCAAACCTCTCCGGGATGGAATGCAGCCCGTTGGCCTTGTCGAAGTCGACGTCAAGGCAGCCGTACACGATGTCGAAGCCGGCGATCCACACGCCCACCGCCACGGCCAGAATGGCGATCGCCGCATCAACGGCCCCTTTTACGGCGATCCAGGCGGCCAGGGGCGCCAGGGCCAGCGTCAGCCCCAGCACGAGGTGACAGGTCCAGGAAAACCGTTTCATATACGGGTAGACGACAAAGAAGAAGAGCGCCACCGGCGACAGCCGGATACATACGGGGTGCAGTTTGGCGGCGCTCCCGAAAAACACCCCCAGGCAAAGGACGATGAACAGCAGGCATTCGGCCTTGCCGATTTCCCCGGTCACCAGCGGCCGGCGGCGAAACCGCGGCTGCTTTTTGTCGTAGCGGAGGTCGATGAGGTTATTGAGGGCCAGGGCCGCGCTCCGCGCCGCCACCATCGCCAGCGTCACCCAGAAAACCGCGGCGGCGGAAGGTTTGCCTTCCGCCGCCAGCATCAGGGCAATATAGGCAAAGGGTAAGGCGAACAGCGAATGGGACAAGGCCACGTTCCTCGCATGGGAACACGCCTTGTTTTTGGCCTGCGTCCAGAAACTCATGCCGGCTTTAGCCGCCTCTCCGGCCTTCATCCTTTGCCGGCCGCGTAGGCCTGCGCCAGCAGCTGCACGGTGTGCAGGCACCGCCGGTCCTGCTTGTTCTGCACGAGGCCGTCGATGATATGCATGCGGCACGAGCCGCAGCTGGTGGCCACGGTGTCGGCGTCGGTGGCGGCGATGTCGGCGATTTTGCGGTCGTTGATCTTGCGGGAAAGCTCGTAGTTCGCCAGGCTGAACGAGCCGCCGGCGCCGCAGCAGCGGTCGGGCTGCTTCATCTCGACGAGCTTGACGCCGGGGATGGCTTTGAGGATTTCCCGCGGCTGGCCGGTCACCTTGATGCCGCGGGCCATATGGCAGGGGTCGTGCATGGTCACGGTGGATGGCACTTCCCCCAGGTTGTCGCGGCGGAATTTGACGACATCCACAAGGAACTCGCTGATCTCGAAGGTTTTGGCCGCCAGCTTCTCGGCCCGGGCGTGCATGACCGGATCGTCGCGGAACAGCTCGGGGTATTCGAGCTTGAACGCCTCGGCGCACGAGCCGCAGGCGGCGACGATATAGTCGGCGCCGGCCCGCTCGAAGGTTTCGATGTTGTGCTTGGCGAACAGCCTAGCCAGGTCGGCGTCGCCGGACATGTGCACCGGCGTGCCGCAGCAGTGTTGCAGGGGCGGCAGGGTGATCTCGATGTCGTTGGCCTTCAGCACGTCGATGACCGCCTGGCCGATGTCGGTGTACACATAGTTGATCGTGCAGCCGGTGAAGAAAGCGACCTTCATTTTCGGCCGGGCCACCGTTATTGTTTCCGGATACCGGCTGCGCAGCGGCGTAGCCGCAAACGGGGCCAGCACCCGCCGCCGGTCGAGGCCCGGCATGGGGAAGCGGGCCACCACCGCCAGGTTTCCCGGCAGCTTCTTCATCTGCAGCGGCCCGAACAGGCCGGCCATCCGCAGCGCCAGGTCGAACAGCGTTCGGTTGGCCAGCAGCTTGAAGACGTACTTCTTGACGGGATGGAGGCCGCGGGCCTTGACCGCCGCCTGACGGCCGCGGAGGATGAGCTCGTCGGCCTTGACGCCGCAGGGGCACTTGGCGGTGCAGGCCTTGCAGGAGACGCACATCGCCATGCGCTTGTCGAAGCCGGCGGAGATGTCGCTGCGGCCCTGGAGGACGGCCTCGATGAGCGCCAGCTTGCCGCGGGCCACCGCCGTCTCGTTCTGCAGCTCCTTGTAGATCGGGCATACTTCCATGCAGTTGCCGCATTTCATGCAGTTGGCGATGGCATCCTCGATGTCCGCCAGCAACGCTTTGTCCTTGCTCATGGTCAACACTCCCCGACCAGTTTGCCGGGATTGAGGATGCATTTGGGGTCGAGGGCCTTTTTGATGGCTCGCATCGCCTGCATGCCGGCGGCGCCGAACTGGTCCTCCATGTACTTGAGCTTGCCGATGCCGATGCCGTGCTCGCCCGAGAGGGTGCCGCCCAGCTTGATGGCGGTGGCGAAAATTTCGTCCATCGCCTTATAAACCCGTTCCATCTCCTCGGCGTCCCGCAGGTCGCAGACGATGGTCGGGTGGAGATTGCCGTCGCCGGCGTGGCCGAAGGTGCCGATAGTGACGTTGTACTTGGCGGCGGCCTCGTTGACGGCGCGGATCATGGCCGGCACCTCGCTGCGGGGGACGGTGGCGTCCTCGACGAAGGTCGTCGGCCGCAGCTTGGCCAGAGCCGGCAGGGCCGCCCGGCGGGCCGCCCAGATCTTGTCGCGCTCGGCCGCGTCCTTGGCCAGGCGGATCTCGTCGGCGCCGTTGGCGTTGAGGACTTCGAAGACTTTGCCGGCTTCTTTCTCCACCACCTCGGGGATGCCGTCGACCTCGATGAGCAGCACGGCCTCGGCGGCGGTGGGCAGGCCGACCTTGGCGTACTCCTCGACAGTGCGGATGGTGGCGTTGTCCAATATCTCCAGCGTCGCGGGGATGATCTTGTTGGCGATGATCGCCGCGATCGCCCGGCCGGCGTTGTCGAGGTCGGAGAACACCGCCATCATCGCTTTCCGGGCCTCGGGAGCGGGCACGAGCTTAACGATGATTTTCGTGATGACCCCCAGCGTCCCTTCGGAACCGGTGAACAGCTTGGTCAGGTCGTAGCCGGCCACGTCTTTGACGTTTTTGCCGCCGGTGTTGAGAATGGTGCCGTCGGCGAGGACGACCTCCAGACCCATGACATAATGCTTGGAGACGCCGTACTTGAGGCCGCGCAGGCCGCCGGCGTTCTCGGACACCGTGCCGCCGAGGGTGGCGGTGGCCACCGTGCCGGGGTCGGGGGGATAGATGAGGCCGTACTCCTCGACCGCTTTGTTGAGGTCGGCGACGATCACGCCCGGCTCGGCGGTGGCGACGAGGTTGGCGGCGTCGATGTTGACGATGCTGCCCAGGCGGGTCATGAGGAGGACGATGCCGCCCTTCATCGGTACGGTGCCGCCGCTGAGGTTGGTGCCCGAGCCGCGGGGATAGACGGGAATGCCCTCGCTGTTGGCCAGGGTCATGACGCGGGAGACTTCCTGGGTGTTCGCCGGGGCGACGACGAGGTCCGGCAGGTTGGCAAAGCCCGGCGTAGCGTCGTACGAATAGCACAGCAGTTCTTCCTTGCTGGTGAGGACGTGGTCCGGGCCGACGATTTTCTTGAAGGCGTCGATAAGCTGGCTTTGCATTTCTCCTTCTCCTTTTGCGGATTATTTACAGGCTACGCCGGCAACTGGCGGCCGCCGGCGGCTTTTTGCACAGGTTCGATTTCACGGGCCACCCAGGCCGGGTTGTGGTCTTCGGCCTCGGCCAGCGGCTGGGTGCCGTCGCCGAACATCGCCTTGAACTCGCCCCAGTTGTAGATGCCGAGGAAGATATGCATGAACAGGGACAGCCCGAGGACAATACCGACGACCAAATGCAGCTGGTCGGCCCAGTAGATGAAAGCCTTGGGGGCCAGGGGAATAAAAGCGTACAGTATCCAGCCGGTGGCCGTCAGGACGATGCCGCCGAACAACATGGCCACCCCCATCATTTTCTGGCCGGAGTTGAGTTTGCCCATCGGCGGGACGGGGATTTTCCTGCCGAGGAACATTTTTTGCGGGTAGCCGCCGCCCACCAGCAGCCAGCCGACATCGCGGTCGTCGTAGCTGAAGATGCGGCGGACGAAGGCCACGACCCGGTCGAGGCACAACAGGGTGTAGAGGACGGCGGACAGGGTGAAAATGGCGGCGGCGCCGATGTGGATGCGCATCGCCAGGTTTACGAAGCCGTCGCTCCCCGGTTTGAGCCACAGCACGAACCCGGTGAGGGCCGCGGGCAGGAACCCGAGGATGAGGCCCCAGTGAAAAAGGCGCGACGACAAGGGATGCTTCAGGACGCGCGGCCCGTCGCTGTCATGGCTCATGAGCGCATTCCTCCCAACTTGCTGCGGTCGACGTAGCGGGTGTGGAACAATTCCTCCGCCAGCGGACTGAGCGGCTTGCCGGCAAACTTTTTGTACATCTCGCCGACGGCGGCATTGTTATGGCTCTGGCGGGCGGCCGCTTTGGCGTCGTCCCGGTAGAGGCCGGCGGCCCGCAGCTTGATGTACTTCGTGCGGTCCTGCACGAGGTCGGTGGCGGCGTAGGCGCCCGTCCAGAGAATGGCTGCGCCTACCCCCACCACGCCGAGAAATTCGCGGCGGGTAATCTTGATGGCTTTTTCCACGTAATCATAAGTCGCCATGTCTCTGCCTCCTTAGGACCACGGGAGGATGGCTTTATACTTGTCGAGCCACGACGTCCCCATGGGGTTTATCGGTTGGCCGCCGCCGTTGACGCAGCCGCCCGGGCAGTTCATCACTTCGATGAAATGATACGGCGATCTGCCGGCGACAACCTCGTCGACGATCGGCCCGAGGTTCTCTTTTATCCCGTGGACGACCGCCACCTTGACGGTTATTTCCCGGCCGGTCTTCGCGTCCCGGAGGGTGACGCCAGCCGCCTTGACGCCCTTCAGGCCGCGGACGGGGTTCAGCTCCAGAGCGGCCAGCTCCTGGCCGGTGATGACGAAGTGGGCGGTCCTGAGCGCCGCCTCCATGACGCCGCCGGTGTTGCCGAAGATGGTGCCGGCGCCGCTGTAGCGGGCCAGCGGGTTGTCGGCGTCGCTGAACTCGGCGGCGGCGGTGAGGTTGATATTGAGCTTTTTCAAAAGGCGCGCCAGATCGCGGGTAGTGAGCACGACGTCGACGTCGGGGTAGCTGCCGGCGCTCCCCCGCTTATGCCAATAGGCGGCGGCGCTGGCAAACTCGGGGCGCGAGGCCTCGAACTTTTTCGCCGTGCACGGCATAACGCCGACGACGAAGACATTTTCCGGGTTGGTCCGCCAGACCTCGGTCGCCCCGTAAGTTTTGGCGAGAGCGCCGGCCATCATCAGCGGCGATTTGGCGGAGGACATGTGAGGCAGAAGCTGTGGGCAATAAAGCTCGGCGTAGCGCACCCACGCCGGACAGCAGGAAGTGAATTGGGGCAGGGGCCCCGGGGCGTGTCCGGCCGCTTCGCCGAGAGCGTAGTGGCGAATCTTGGTTATGAGCTCGCTGCCTTCCTCCATGATGCACAGGTCGGCGGCGAAATTGGTGTCGAGGATTTTGAAGCCGGCGGTTTGCAGCGCGCCGAGGAGCTGCCCGGTGACGAGGGCGCCCGGCTCGAGGCCGAATTCTTCACCCACGGCCACGCGGACGGCGGGGGCGATGGCGGCCACCACGGTAGTCCGGCCATCTTTGAGCCTGGCGATGACTTTGTCGACGATGTCGACAGTGTCCTGGGGCGCGCCGAAGGGACAGTTGACCAGGCATTGTCCGCAGAACAAGCATCTTTCGCCGTCCACGCGGTGCACGGCGCCGTATTTGCCGGTGACGGCGTCGGTCGGGCAAAAGGCTTTGCAGGCATCGCAGCCCTTGCATTTTTTGCGGTCGATCGCGATTATTTCGGCCAGTTCTTGCGGTCGCAGACCTTGCAAGCGAAATTCCTCCTACCTGGCCTTTCTGCGCCAGTCGTATTATGGCAGCGGAGGCGGCGGGTGAACGCCCGTCCGCCTCCGCTCGCCGCCCGGATTCAGGCTACGGCAGCATGAAATGCAGCGCGTAAGCCTGAAGATAAGTAAGTATGCCCATAAGGATGACCATGGCGATACTGTGCAGCAGCGTGAAGCGGAAGATCGTGCCCTCCTCGCCCACCAGGCCGGTCGCCGCCGTCGCCACCGAGATCGACTGCGGCGAGATCATCTTGCCGCACACGCCCCCCGACGAGTTCGCCGCCACCGTCAGCGACGGGTCCACGCCGATCTGCTCGGCCGCCGTCTTCTGC
>JARKPR010000032.1 GCA_029975165.1 Selenomonadales bacterium | reverse complement strand
CAACAGGAGGTGCTTTATGGCAACAATCCAAGAAAAGATCGAAGACCGCAAAGCGCGGCAGGACAAAGTCAAACAAGGCGGCGGGGCCAAGCGGGTTGAAAAACAGCACGCCGGGGGAAAACTGACGGCGCGCGAACGAGTGGAAAAACTGCTCGACCCGGGAACCTTCATCGAACTCGACCAATTCGTCCACCACCGCTGCACCAACTTCGGCATGGAACAAGAAGAAGCCCCCGGCGAAGGCGTAATAACCGGCTACGGCACAATCGACGGCCGGCTGACATACCTATTCGCCCAAGACTTCACCGTCGTCGGCGGATCCTTAGGCGAAATGCACGCCGCCAAAATCGTCAAAGTCCAGGAACTGGCCGTCAAAATGGGCGCGCCCCTCATCGCCCTCAACGACTCGGGAGGAGCGCGCATCCAAGAAGGCATCGACGCCCTCAGCGGCTACGGCAAAATCTTCTACCGCAACACCCTGGCCTCGGGAGTCATCCCGCAAATCTCGGCCATCATGGGCCCATGCGCCGGCGGAGCCGTATACTCGCCGGCCCTCACCGACTTCATCTACATGGTCAAAAACACCAGCCAAATGTTCATCACCGGCCCGCAAGTAATAAAAGCCGTCACCGCCGAAGAAGTCAGCGCCGAACAACTCGGCGGCGCCATGACCCACAACAGCCTCTCGGGAGTCGCCCACTTCGCCGCCGAAAACGACGAAGACTGCCTAAAACAAATCCGCTACCTCCTCTCCTTCCTGCCCGCCAACAACCTCGAAGAACCGCCCGTCGTCGCCACCGGCGACGACCCGGGCCGCAGGGACGCGCGCCTGAACACCATCATCCCCGACAACCCCAACTCACCGTACAACATGAAAGACATCATCGCCATGATCGTCGACAACGGGGAATACTACGAAGTACACGCCCACTACGCCGCCAACATCATCACCTGCTTCGCCCGCTTCGACGGACAAACCGTCGGCATAATCGCCAGCCAGCCATCGGTCATGGCCGGCTGCCTCGACGTCAACACCTCCGACAAAGCGGCCCGCTTCGTCCGCTTCTGCGACGCCTTCAACATCCCCCTCGTCACCTTAGTCGACGTACCGGGCTTCCTGCCGGGAACCGACCAGGAATACGGCGGCATCATCCGCCACGGCGCCAAACTCCTCTACGCCTACTCCGAAGCCACCGTACCCAAAGTCACCGTCATCACCCGCAAAGCCTACGGCGGAGCATACATCGCCATGTGCTCCCAACACCTGGGCGGCGACCAGATCTTCGCCTGGCCGAGCGCGGAAATCGCCGTCATGGGCCCGGCGGGAGCGGCCAACATCATCTTCAAAGGCGACCCCGACGCCAAAACCAAAACCGACCAATACGTCGAAGAATTCGCCACCCCCTACAAAGCAGCCGAACGCGGCTACGTCGACCAAGTCATCGAACCGGCGGAAACCAGGCCCAGAATCATCACCGCCTTAAACATGCTGGCCACCAAGCGCGAAGCGCGGCCGGCGAAAAAACACGGCAACATACCCGTATAACACGCGGAAAGGGGAAAAAAAGATGGGCTTTTTCGACGCGCTGTTCGGCAAAAAAGCAGAACCGGCCCCCAAACCCAAGAAAACCAAAAAAGCCAAAGCGCCCGCAGCCGCCCCCGCAGCGCCGGCGGCGGCCGGCGGCCTGACCCCGGAAATACTGGCCGCCATCAGCGCCAGCGTCGGCATCGTCATGGAAGAAGCCGACGCCGCAATAGTAGCCGCCATCGCAGCGGCCATCGTCCACGCCAAAAGCGGCGGCCAGGCCGTCCGCTTCAAAAAGACGAACGGCGCATGGGCCGCCTACGGCCGGCAGAAGCTAATGGATAGCCGGCAGTACGGTTGAGCAAATATACCAAAGAAAACACCAACAGAACGGAGGAAGAACAATGAGAAAATTTAAAGTCACCGTCAACGGAGTAACCTACAACGTCGAGGTAAGCGAAGAAGGCGTCGCCGTCGCCGCCGCCCCGGCAGCCCCCGCTCCCGCTCCCGCCGTCGCCCCCGCTCCCGTCGCCGCCGCCGCTCCCGCCCCGGCACCGGCGCCGGCCGCCGCCCCCAAAGCCCCGGCCGCCGAAGTCGCCGCCGGCGACACGCCGGTGACCGCCCCCATGCCCGGCAAAGTCACCAAAATCGTCGCCAAAGACGGCCAGAAGGTCAAAAAAGGCGACGTCCTCATGCTACTCGAAGCCATGAAAATGCAAAACGAAATCGGCGCGCCGACGGACGGCACCGTCAAATCCATCAACGTCGCCGCCGGCCAGAGCGTCAAACCCGGCGACGTCCTGGCCGTCCTCTCCTAAAAGAACACGCGCCTCTTCCCCCGGGGCCGCCCCGGCCCTGGGGAGAGACGAACGCTAGGCAATACGACATGGGAGGGTAAGAAAGCAGTGGAAGCATTACTGGCACAATACCCGTGGCTGGACGAACTATTGATGGGCTTTCTGGGACTAAGCTGGAAGCACGTCGTAATGTGGGGAATAGGCGCGCTCCTCATCTACCTGGCGGTCGAGCACGACTACGAACCAGTCCTGCTGCTGCCCATCGGCTTCGGCGCCGTCCTCGCCAACATCCCCCACTCCTCGGCCGTCAGCCAGACGCCGGGCGAGGAAGGCTTCCTGTACGTCCTTTACCAGGGCGGCATCGCCAACGAACTCTTTCCGGTCCTCATCTTCATAGCCATCGGCGCGATGTGCGACTTCACACCCTTAATCCGCCGCCCGTCGGTGATGTTCTTCGCCGCCGCCGCCCAGTTCGGCATCTTCGCCACCGCCGTCGGCGCGGCCGCCCTGAACTTCAAATTCGAACACGCCGCCGCCATCGGCATCATCGGCGCCGCCGACGGGCCGACGACCATCTACGTGGCCAGCCGCTTCGCCCAGGACATGCTCGGCCCCCTGGCGGTGGCCGCCTACTCGTACATGTCGCTCGTGCCCGTCATCCAGCCGCCGGTGGTAAGACTCATGACCACCGCCAACGAGCGCAAAATCAAAATGGGCTTCATGGGTGAAGAGCCGGTATCGCAGCGGGCCAAATTCTTGTTCCCGGTGATGATCGTCCTGATCGCCGGCATGGTCGCCCCCATCTCGGTGGCCCTCATTGGCAGCCTGATGTTCGGCAACATCCTCAAGGAATCGGGCGTGGTGGATAACCTGGCCGGCGCGGCCGAGAACGAACTGGCCAACTTGGTGACGCTGCTCTTAGGCATCACCATCGGCGGCACGATGGCGGCCGAAAAGTTCCTGACGGTGGACGTGGCGCTCATCATGGCGCTCGGCGCGGTGGCGTTCGTATTCGACACCATCGGCGGCGTGCTCTTCGCCAAGCTGTCGAACCTGGTGAGCGCGACGAAGATCAACCCGATGATCGGGGCGTGCGGCATCTCGGCGTTCCCGATGTCGGGGCGGGTGATCGCGAAGATGGCTTTAAAAGAAGACCCGACGAATTTCATCATCCAGCATGCGATCGGGGTCAACGTGGCAGGGCAGGTGGCGTCGGTGGTGGCCGGCGGCCTGGTGCTGGCGCTGATACCGGCGCTGGCGAAGTAGGGGGGAGATAGATATGGAAAGCGCCGTGACCAAGGCTATCAAGATGATGGGGATCGCGCTGCCGACGATGTTCGCCGTTATCGCGATTTTCTATGTGGCTACCAAGCTCCTCCACCGCGCTCTGCCCGCTCCCGTCGAGGAGGATGACGAGGATGACGAGGATGACGAGGAATAGCGGC
>JARKPR010000083.1 GCA_029975165.1 Selenomonadales bacterium | reverse complement strand
ACAGCTCCTGGTCGGCCTTGGGCATCTTATCCCACGTCTTCTTGCTCACGATGAACGGAGCCGGCGAATAAACGTGCTGGGTCAGCGAGAAGAATTTCTGAACCTCCCAGAACTTGGACGCGTAGAACACGGCCACCGGATTCTCCTGGCCGTCGATAACCTTCTGCTGGAGAGCCGGGTAAACCTCGCCCCACGCCATCGGCGTCGGATTCAGGCCGGCGGTCTTCCAGGCCAGCAAGTGAACCTTGTTCTCCATGACGCGGATCTTCAGGCCCTTGCCGTCCTCAGGCTTCTTGACGGCGGCCTTGGAGTTGGTCAGGTGGCGGAAACCGTTTTCCCAGAAAGCCAGGCCGATGAGGTTGGATTTTTCCAGGTCGGCAAGGAGCGCCTGGCCGATCGGACCGTCGAGCACCTTGTCGACATGGGCCCCGTCGCGGAACATGAAGGGGATATCGAGGATGTTCATCGACGGGCTGAAGTTACCGACCGGGCCGGTGGAACCGACATAGATGTCGATCGTGCCCTGCTGCAGGCTCTCCAGCATCTCGCGCTCGCCCTTGCCCAGCTGGCTGTCGGGATAAAGGGTTATCTGGATACGGCCGTTGGTCCGCTCCTTGATAAGGTCGGCGAACTTCTGGGCGCCGAGATTGTAAGGATGATCCTTGGTCTGGGTATTGGTCAGCTTCATGTTCGCCTTGAATTCGCCCTTCTCAGCGGGCTTTTTGCTGCCGCCGCAGCCGAGGATGCTCAAGGCGAATACCAGGACAAGCGCCACTGCTAACAGTTTTTTCACTACTACCCCTCCTCAATAATCTGCTAAGCACCTAGTTGCCCTGTCCGGGCAACAATCTGCCGGCGGTCACCTCCCATCTTCGTCCGCCCAAAGGCGCGCAGGGTCAGCGATTCACCACGTTTACCGGCTGCCCCGCGAGAAACAGCCGCAGATTCTCGGCCGCGATGTCCATCAGCCGCTGCCGCGACTCGACCGGCGCCCACGACATATGCGGCGTGATGATGCAGTTTTTGGCCTTGAGCAGCGGGTTGTCGGCCTTGATCGGCTCCGACGACACCACGTCCAGGGCCGCCCCGCCCACTTTGCCGCTGTTCAGGGCCGCGGCCAGGTCTTCTTCGACCACGAGCTGGCCGCGGGAGTTGTTGATTATCATGACGCCGGTTTTCATTTTGGCGATGTTCTGCTTGTTGATGATGCCTTCGGTGCTCGGGAACAGCGGGCAGTGTAGGGCG
>JARKPR010000082.1 GCA_029975165.1 Selenomonadales bacterium | reverse complement strand
GAAAGTCCCACATGACCGCTGTCGGTCATGTCTGCCGCAAAATGACTTCCATCATTTTTGCTGTTCTTCGGGACAACGCTCCTTATCTCCCGGCCATGTAACGTTCCTTCCCACTTGACTTTTTATAGCCGGTCTTAATATCCGTGACCGGCGCCGCCGGTACTGATGCCCCTACGACCAGATCCGGCTGTCGACAAGACAACCCTGCATCACCTCATCGGGGATCGCCGCCGTGAAACCGGGGGCGATCAGCATCTTCCCGCCGACCAGCTCGATCCGGTTCGACAGCAGGCTGCTGCGCTGCTTCAAGAACCCGTTCATCTCGCCGGCGTTGTCCAGCAGCTTCCTGCTCAGCAGCGCCTCGTGGAAACACCCGATCTCGCCGGCGACGCCGTTGCCGATGACCACCTTAAGCCCAGCAGCGAACGCCTTCTGTATCAGATACTCCAGCCGCTTGAGGCTGCCTGTCTTGACCAGCTTGAACTTCACATAATCCGCGCAGCCGCTCGCCGCCGTCCGCGTCACGTCCTCTTCCGTCTCGATCGACTCGTCCAGCATCAGCGGCACCGGCGAAAGCTTCTTGAACCGGGCCATGTCGTCCCACCGCTCGACAGGGAAGGGCTGCTCGAACAGTTCGACATTATCCGCCAGGATGCCGGCCACGTAAAGCTTGGCGTCCTCGAAGCCGTAGCCCTGGTTGGCGTCGATGCGAATCTTCGCCCGGCCGCCCACGCACTGCTGGATGAACCGCGTGCGGATGACGTCCTTCGCGGCGTCGAAACCCGCCTTGATCTTCAGGGTGGTGAACCCCGCCTGCAGCAGCTTCTCCACCTCGGCGGCGATCTCCGGCTCGCCGGTCGCGTTAACGAGGCCGACGATATCCTGTCCGAACCCCTCGGCGGCGAATGCGTAGTCGTCCGCGTAGTGCAGCGTTTCCAGGGCGGTGAGCAGCGGCGCCACCGCGTACGGCGACGTCGTGCAATACGGCATCAGGGCCTCGATCGCGTCGCCGCTATCCATGCGCGGCAAGTCCTTGGCCTTATCGACGACAAACCCCCACATCTGCTCCATCGTCTCGTGCGAGTAGCCGGGGAGCGACGCCGTCGCCTCCCCGAAGCCGCAACGGCCGTCGTCAGCGACCACCTTCACGACATTCATCGCGAAAGCGTGGATGTCGCCGAAAGCCAGATGGTACGGCGTCGTGAGCGGCACCTTTAGTTGAAAGGCGGCAATTTCAGCTATTTTCATACTTTCCCTCCTTCGTCAGCCAGCTATTCCGCGGTCAGCAGCTTGGCGATCTCCGACACGTCGTCCAGCGCCATGGTGATATCCACCTTGCGGCCCTCGCGGTCGGCCCGCTCCTCCAGCTTCCTGCGGTGGTAATCCTTTATGTCTTGAGGCAGGGGAAGGTTGCCGGCGTCGTAATAGCGGATGGCGCCGCTATAGTCCCGCGCCGGCATCACTTTGTTGGCCACGAAGACGTTCGGCGACCAGGGGATATCCAGGATTCCCGCCTCCAGCCCGCGGATGGCGCCTTTGCCCGGGTCGCCGTCGCCCATTGCCAGCACGCTGTCGACGACACTCCTGACCTCCCGGCCGATGACCGCCATCTCTGCACTGACCTCCGGCCCTTCCGGCAGGCGGTAGCGGCGCATCAGGCCGATCACCTTCCGCGTGGTCCGCAGCCCGGCGACATTCGCCTCCAGCGTCGGCACGCCCAGCGCCTCGTGGCTGGTCTTGGTGCAGACGTGCGTGGCGTTCCCCAGCACGGCGATCGCCGCCCCCATGCCGATGATGCCCATCGCCTCGGCGGCATCGCGCGGGAAGGCGCCCATCCACTGGTGCGAGCCAATCCCCAGGAAGAAATCGTCGTAGCCGAACCGGTGCAAATACTCGCGGCACACCTCCGGCAGCACCCTTAAAGCCGCCACGTCCTGCACGATATTGAGGTTCTGTCCCAGGCCGATGCTGTAATGACGCACCCCCTGGCTGGCCGCCAGCAGACAGTCGAGGATGCCGATGGCGATCGCGATCCCGGGCGGGATGAGCGTCCCGGTGAGGAAGCCCGTCTGCTCCCGGTGGATCGGCACGCCCTGCTCGGCGTAGTAAGCCACCAGGCGGTCCACATACTGGTAATTCCTGATCCCCTGGGCCGGCGTCAGTTCCTTCGTAAACCTTATCGTATCCGAAATGCCGCCGCCCAGCAGCCCGGTATAGCCGGCCGCGAAGCCGATCTCGGCGATCAGCGGCACCATCGGCGTTCCCGGCAGGACCATCGCCGGCACCTTAAGCGCCTCGACCAGCCCGCGGCACTTCCCCACCCCGTAATTGACGATCGGGAACCCGTTCAGCGCCGACTTGCCGGTGCTTTTCGTCTTCTCGATCCCGTACTCGGCCCGCTCGTACGACTCGTTGCGGGTGTAGCTGTCCGTAGTGCTCGGCACGAAATCAGCCGTGCCTTCGGTCGCCAGGCCAAGCATCAGCCTGCCCTGGTCCTCCAGCAGCGCCACCCCGCCCCGCGGATAGATGAGTGTCTCCCCGGCGGCGCGGGCCTTCTGCACCAGCAGGGCCAGATTCTTGCCCGCCGGCATCGCCTTATGATAGCGGACAGCCTCATCCAGGTCGACCTCGCCGCCTGTCGGCCACTTCGCCAACACCTGGGCCCTGAGCGCAGCGAACTCGTCCGCTGCCAGCCGTTTGGTGACAAATTCGTCTTTCAGTTCGTTCCCCTCCCCTGGTAGATAAAAAGCGCGATCCTTATACCTTACGCAGGTACTTTACCCCTATCCTCAGCGCCTTCTCCGGCGCGACGGTCGCCAGCAGGCCGACCGCGAACAGGATATAATGGCTGTCCACATAGAACCGCGGCTGCCGCGGCCTGAGGGAAAACGGCTTGGCGCCGATGAAGCACGCCTTTTCCAGCACCCGCCGCGGCTGGCTGGAGCAGACGATCGCCCCGCCGGTGCCGATAACCGTCGGCAGCGCGGACAGGTCCTTGCCCTGCAGCGTCATCACCTTGCCCATCGGCGTGTAAACATTGTCCACCCGGCCGGCGTGGCGCTCGGTCGCGGTGTCCACCGCCGCCCTGGCCAGAGCGGCCTCGATGCCCATCTCCCCCGCCGTCGCCGGCACGGTCGCCAAATCCTGTTTGATCTTCGCTATGTACGCCTCGACCGCCGCCAGCTCCAGGCCGCAGTCCCGCGCTATCGCGGCGATGCCGCCCGCCTCGACGATGCCGTCGATGCTGTAACGCATGCCGATGTCGCCTTCAACCGTCCGCTTCAGAAAGGGATCCTGCAGCCCTTTCGGGATAAGCTCCGAGCTGTGCGGCAGGCCGGTAGCCGCGCTGTACACGTCGGTCGTAGCCCCGCCGATATCCACGGCCAGCACCTCGCCCAGACCGGGGCCCGTCGCCGTACCCTGCGCCAGCAGCCCGATCGCGTTCAACACCGCCGTCGGGGTCGGCATCAGGATACGGTCGACGAACAGCTCCGCCCGCTTCAGGCCCTTGGCGTCGACGATCTTCTCGATGAACAGGCTGCGGAGGACCTCCTGCACCTTCTCGACGTTCAACACGCCGATATCGGGCATCACGTTGGCTGTCACGGTCACGTCCTTGCCGCCGTCCTTCAGGGTCGCGTACACCTCGTCGGCCGCCGCCTTATTCCCGGCGGCGACGATCGGCGCCGTCACCGCGGACTTGGCCAGCATGGCCGCGTTCTTCTTTATCACCCGCTGGTCGCCGCCGTCCGTGCCGCCGGTCAGCAGGATAATGTCGGGCCGGATGGCCTCGATCTCGCCGATCTCGCTGGCGTTAAGCTCATAAGAGAACACCCGCACCACCTTGGCGCCGGCGCCGAGGGCCGCCTTGGTCGCCGCCTCCGCCGTCAGCTCCGGGACCAGACCGACCGTCACCATCCGCAGGCCGCCCGCCGCGCTGCTGCACGCCAGCTTGGCGCCGTACGCCGGCCTGCTGCCGAGCTGCTCGCCCAGGATATCCAGTGCCGCCGTCAGCCCCTCCATTATGTCGGTCATTACCGTCGTCGGCGACTTGGCGACGCCGATGAGCGTCTCCTGCTCAAGGTCGAAAGCGGCGATCTTCGTATACGTGCTGCCGAAATCGACCGCCAGCGTGTATTCCCCGGCCATCAGTCGACACCCAGGTCTGCTTTCAGTTCGTTAAGGAAATCCTGGATCTTCACCGTCGGCGGATAGACGCGGTCGAAGCCCAGGGCCTTGAACCGCCTTTCCACCTCGCCGAAATCGCAGTCGCCCACCGTCAGCATGCCGCCGATATAAAGGCGTATATCCTTCAGCCCCGCCTCCAGGCACTTGTCGCGGAACCCCTGGCAGTCCATCTCCGCGTGCCCGTACAGCGACGAAATCACAATCGCGTCGGCGTTAGTCTCGACCGCCACCTTGATAAACTGTTCGGCCGGGGTCAGCGCCCCCAGCCCGACTACCTTCAGACCGATATCCTCCATCGCCTTCTGCAGGATCTTATTGCCGACAATATGCGCGTCCAGCCCCACGACCCCTGTGACCACTGTTTTCATAGGCTACTCCTTTTCCCATATCTTCCGCCGGCGTCCGCCCGGCGGCCGGTTTACTCCGTCCGGTCAAGCCCCAGGAGCGCGGCGGCATTTTCGTGCAGCAGCTTCGGCAGCACCTCGGGCTTGAACGGCAAGCCGCAAAAATACTCTACCCCCGCCGCCAGCGGGATGAAGGGGTAGGAGGAAGCGTACAGAAACCTGTCCTGGAGGAAATAATTGGCCGCCGTCACATAGTCCTGGAACCCTGGCATATTCACCATGTACATGTCCGGCGAGATATAGACGTTCGGCCGCCTGATCGCCACCTGCAGCGTCTGGGTCACCCACGGCCAGCCGCCGTGGGCCACGATGATCTTCAGGCGCGGGAAATCGGTGGCGACGTGCTCCAAGGCGACCGGCAGCGAATAGCTAACGTCCGGGCCGCAGTTGGCGCCCACCATGATCATTACCGGGATGCCCTTCCCGGCGCACTGTTCGTACACCGGGTAAATCCGCCTGTCGTCCGCCTGCATCGGCTCGGCCAGCACGCCCGGCTCCAGTACTATCCCGCGGAACGGCCCATTCACGGCCGTAGCGTCGATCTCTTGGCAAGCATCGTCCCCCGTCGACGGATCGATCCCCGCGAAGCCGACGAACCTGCCGGGATACTTTGCCAACAAAACAGCTATATCCTCGTTCGCGACCATCCCGAGCTGGGGGTTGGCCTTCCGCCCCGGGACGACGCCGAGCCCGACGCCGGCCGCATCCATCTCGGCGATCATCAGTTCCAGCGACTGTTTGCCCACGGACGCCGCCTGGTACATCCCCACCCGCCGGGAGAAATCCTCCGTGCGGGCCGGATCACGGTACATTATCGCCTGCAGAAAGCTCCCGAAAGGCGGCCGAATTCTAAAATCGATGATTTTCAAAATAATATTACCTCATTTCCTGGAAAAATTAGCAAAATAAAACGATTATCCTACCCCACCTTTTATTTTTAGAATAATCTTTCTATATAGGAACCGTCAAATCATCAAATTTAATACTAACTATCAAAACTTGTGATAATACCGTTAATACGATACAATTATAACTAATGCGGCACCTGTCCGCTCCGGAAGAGACTGCCCAGCAACATGTTCGAGGAGGGCTCGTCATGGACTCCCGCCTGCTGTCCTTCATAACCGTCGTCGAAAAAGGAAGCTTTTCCCTCGCGGCCAAGAAGCTCTATCTCAGCCAGCCGGCCGTCACAATGCAGATAAACTCTCTCGCGTCCCAATACGGGCTCGACCTCTTCCAGCGGGGCCACAAAGAGCTCCGACTCTCGGAAGCCGGCAAGCGCCTCTACCAGCAAGCGAAAAAAATCATGGCCATCTACGGCGAAATCGACGCCGAGATGGCCGGCATGCGCGGCACGGTCAAAGGCGAACTCCTCATCGGCGCCGGCTACGTCACCTGCGAATACGTCCTCCCCAACCTGGTCGGCGCCTTCAAACGGGAAAATCCCCTGATCGACCTGACGATCCGCAGCGGCAACTACGAGCGGCTGATGACCGACCTGGCAGCCGGCGACCTCGATGTGGCCATCGTCGCCGGCCACAATCCCGATAAACATTACGAAGCAATCAACCTGCTGAACGACGAACTGGTGCTCATCGCCAGCGCGCGTCATCCATGGGCGGACCAAAAGGCGGTCGCCGCCGCCGACCTCGTCTCCCAGCGCTTCATCATGCGGGAACGCGAATCGACCTCCTACCGGCTAACGGAAGCGGCGCTGAAAAAAGCCGGCGTCAGCCCCGACCAATTGCAGGTCGTCGCCCAGATCGGCAGCTTCGAGGCCATAAAACGCCTCGTTATCGACAACACCGGCATCGCCTTCGTCTCCAGGCTGGTCCTCGACCGGGAACTCCATGACGGCAGCCTGTGCATCGTCCGCGTCAAGGAAATCGCCATCCCCCAGGAAATCCACGTCGTCTACCGCAAAACGAACAGCAGCGTCAAGCTGAAGAAATTTGCCGAATTCTGTGCCTGCTTCCGCAGTGGGGCCTGACGGCTAGGCGCAAAACACAAGGGCGGCTTCCGGGATTCTCCCCGGAAGCCGCCCTTTTTCTACGCCTAGCCGCCGAACACGACGGTGCAGTTCCGCCCCCTCGCCTTGGCCTCGTAAAGAGCGCGGTCGGCCTCGGCTATCAGCATCGGTCGGCACATTCCAGTCCCACATGCCGATGTTCGTGCTGCTCGTCCTTATTGTAAAACGGCGTCCTGGTCGTTTCCATCTCCACTACGCCGCCGGCGGCGAGCCTGATCGTCTCCTGACCGTCTTCCCGGCCCGCGTCCTCATGATCTCCCGGTCGTCGCCGATATAGCCGGCGGCAAGCTCGTACGGCCAGACGCCGAAACCGGGCCTGCCGATTATCGCCTCGCGGGGCTTGCCGAGGGCGGCGGCGACGGCTGGCTGACAGCGGCGAACCTGCCCGCGGCGTCCTTATACCACGCCATGAAGGGCCTACTATCGGGCATGGCCAGCAGGTGGGCCTGCGACGCGGCCTTCCCCATCTTCTTCCCTCCGGCAAACGGAACTTATTTCCTACAGATGGACAACCTCCAGCCCTGGTATCCGCGCCGCCAGCGCCTCGGCCAGCAGCCGCCGGTGGCACTGCCTGGCGGACGGTTCGCTGCACAGCAGGCACGCGCCGTCGAAAAACTGCGCCTCCGCTCCCGCCAGCGCGCCGCGGTCCGCGAGGATACGGGCATACTCGGCCGCGTAATCCGGCCAGGCGATCTTTTTGGCCTTGTAGCCGTCCATCAGCTCCTCCGTCGGCGCGAACTCCGGCCTATGGACATAATCTATGCCGGCGATCGCCTTGAGGAAATACGCCAGATCCGCCTTTTTCGTGAACCCGGCCAGTTGGGAGGTGTTGTTGAGGCGGACGTCGATCACCCGCCTCACGCCGTTTTTCTGCAGCAGCGGGAAAAATTCGCCGGCCGCTTTCTTTCCCGACCCGATGGTGAACAACGTCATACCGGACCCCTGCCTTTCGTCCCGTGATACGGCGATAAGGCACCCGGACGGTGTCCGGGTGCCTCAGGCTGGCGATAAAGGCCCATCTGCGTCAGAACGCGCATCTGGCCCTTCTCGCCAGCCTGTGCCTGCGCCTGCTAAATTATCATGATCAGCCGAGGATGGCCTTGAGATCCTCTTCGGGGGTGGTTATCGGGTGGAGGTTGAACTTCTCCACCAGGATGTTCAGCACGTTGCCGGACAGGAAGGCCGGCAGCGACGGCCCGATGTAGATGTCCTTGATGCCGAGGGCCAGCAGGGTGAGCAGGATGCACACCGCCTTCTGCTCGTACCAGGACAGCACCAGGGTCAGCGGCAGGTCGTTCACGCCGCATTCGAAGGCGCCGGCCAGGGCGACGGCCACCTGGATGGCCGAGTAGGCGTCGTTGCATTGCCCCATGTCGAGCAGCCGGGGAATGCCGCCGATTTCGCCGATGTCGAGGTCGTTGAAGCGGTATTTGCCGCAGGCCAGTGTGAGGACGACGGTGTCCTTGGGGGTCTGTTTGACGAATTCGGTGTAGTAGTTGCGGCCGGGTTTGGCGCCGTCGCAGCCGCCGACGAGGAAGAAGTGTTTGATCGCTCCCGCCTTGACGGCGTCGATTACTGTGCCGGCCACGCCCATCACCGCGTTGCGGGCGAAGCCGGTCATGAGTTTGTCGCCGCCGTTGATGCCGGTGAAGTGCTGGTCTTCTTTGTAGCCGCCCAGTTCAAGGGCTTTCGCGATGACCGGCGCGAAGTCTTTTTTGCCGTCTACGGCGGCGATGTGTTTCATTTCGGGGTAGCCGACGACGTCGGTCGTGAATACCCGGTCGGCGTAAGAGGCGCGCGGCGGCATCAGGCAGTTCGTCGTGAACAGGATGGGGCCGGGGATGTTGTCGAATTCCTTCTGCTGGTTCTGCCAGGCGGTGCCGAAGTTGCCTTTGAATTGGGGATATTTTTTCAGTTCGGGGTAGGCGTGGGCCGGGAGCATTTCGCCGTGGGTGTAGATGTTTATGCCTTTGCCGGCTGTCTGTTCCAGCAGCTGCTTCAGGTCGTGCAGGTCGTGGCCGGTGACGACGATGAACGGGCCTTTTTCCACCAGCATGGGCACGACGGTCGGGACGGGGTGGCCGTATGCCGAGGTGTTGGCTTCGTCCAGGAGGGCCATGCACTGGAGGTTGGCCTGGCCGAATTCCATCAGCAGGCCCAGCCATTCTTCGGGGGTGTGTTCTTCGCCCAGCGCTTTCATTCCTTTGTAGAACCAGGCGGTGACTTCGGGGTTTTCTTTGCCGAGTATGGCCGCGTGCCAGGCGTAGGCGGCCATGCCGCGCAGGCCGAGCAGCAGGGTCGACCGCAGCGATACGATGTCTTCGTTGCCGGTCCACAGGTCGGCGGCCGGGAAGTCCTGGGCGGCGGCGTTGAGTTTGGTTTTTTCCGCCCGTACGGCGGCGATCGTTTCGTCGATGCGGGCCGGGTCGAAGTTCACGTTGGTTATGGTGGTGAACAGTCCTTGCATCATCAGCTTGTCGGCCGCTTTGCCGGGCACTTGGCCGGCCGCCGCGCGGGCCAGGCCGATCATGGCGCCGGTCAGTTCGTCTTGCTTGTTGGCGACTTCGGGTTTTTTGCCGCACACGCCGCTTATGGTGCAGCCTTTGCCGCCTGCCGTCTGTTCACACTGGAAACAAAACATTTGTCCCATTTCTTATACCTCCGTTTTTTTATTATTTCGCGGTTTATATGCTATCCTCGCGGATGGCGCCGTCGGTGCCGATGACGACGACCCGCCAGGGGATGATCTTGCCGCTCGCGGCCAGAGCCTCTTGCACCGCGTGGGCCAGGCCGCCGCAGCAGGGCACCTCCATCCGCAGCACGGTCACGCTCTTGATGTCGTGCGTCCGCAGTATCTCCGCCAGCTTGTCGGCGTAGTTCACGCCGTCCAGCTTCGGACAGCCGATCAGCGTCACCTTATTGGCCATGAAGTCGGCGTGCAGGTTGGCGTAGGCGAACGCCGTGCAATCGGCCGCCACCAGCAGGTGGGCGCCGGCGAAATACGGGGCGTTAACCGGCACCAGCTTCAACTGGCACGGCCACTGGCGCAGCTGCGAGCGCACCGCCACGCGTTCGGCGCGGCCCTCGCCGGCCTGCCGGTCGATCACCTTGGCGTGCGTACCCGGACAGCCGCACGCCAGCGGCGGCGCTGCCGCCTGAGCCTCTTTAGCGGCGAGGTGCTTCTGTACCGCCTCCTCGTCGAACGGGGCCGCCTCGCGCTCGATGATGGCGATCGCCCCCGCCGGACACTCCGGCAGGCAGGCCCCCAGGCCGTCGCAGTACGAATCGGACACAAGTCTGGCCTTGCCGTTCACCATCTGCAGCGCGCCTTCGTGGCAGGCGTTGACGCACAGCCCGCAGCCGTTGCATTTTTCCTCATCTATCTGGACCATCTTCCTAAGCATGTCAGTCACCTCTCTAGCTTGGTTCTTGTATTTTCCAAGCTCATTGTATTACAATACAAACGGGAAATCGGTAGCCAGGGCTACCAAAAAAACGGGGTGCGCCATGAAAAACGAAAAAACCGCCATCCTGGCTGGCTGCCCGCTGTTCGCCGGCATCGATGCCGCCACGCTCGCCACCATGTTCGGCTGTCTCCAGCCCAAAATCACGACCGTTGCCAAAAACAGCTTCATCACCATCGAAGGCGAGCCGTTCACCGGCCTCGGCATCCTCCTCGACGGCGAAGCCGCGGTCGTCAAGGAAAACGTCGCCGGCACCCGCTCCGTGCTCACCACGCTGGCCGCCGGCGACATGTTCGGCGAAATGATCGCCTTCTCGGCCCGCAAGACTTGGCCGGCGTCCGTTTTCGCCCAGAGCGGCTGCACGGTCGCCTTCCTGCCGCCGCAGAAGATCACCGGCACCTGCCCCCACGCCTGTGCCGGCCACCAACAACTGGTCAGGAACATGCTGCTGATCGTGTCCGAAAAAGCCCTGATGCTCAACCGCAAGGTCGAATACCTCACCATCAAAAGCATGCGCGCCAAAATCGCCACCTACCTCCTCGAGCAGCACAAGATCATGGGCAAAAAAACCTTCGTCCTGCCGCTCAAGCGCAACGACCTGGCCGATTTCCTCAACGTCTCCCGCACCGCCCTGTCGCGCGAGATGGGGCGGATGCGCGACGAAGGCCTGATCGACTTCTTCCGCGCCAGCGTCAAAATCGCCGACCCCGCCGCCCTGGCCAAAATCGTGGAATAAGCAAAGGCTTCCGGTCTTTTCGCCCCGGAAGCCCTTTTTCATCATTCCTTGATCGTCAGCTCTTTCAGCCGGTCACCCTTGAACCGCTGATAATACGAATCGTACGTGTATATCGCGGCCAGCGGATTATGCCCCAGCACCCTGTCCTTGACGGCGAACACGCTGACCATCGCCCGCGAATACTTGATGAACAGCGAATCGTGGCCGACGCACAGCCCCAGCAGGATGTTAAAATCCGTGCCGGCCTCGTTCATGATCTCGGCCTGGGCGACCGGGTTGCACATCGACTCGTGGCAGCCGATCCTGATCTTCTCCTCCGGCTTGATGCCGAGCGCTTCCTTGCCCACGCCGCCGACCTTGCAGACGGCCGACACCACCTCGAAGCCGTGATCCTCCAGTATCCTGCTGACGATCGCCGCCTCGCGGTGCAGTCCGCCGCAGAACGCCAGCCCCAGCCGGCGGTAGCCCATCTTCCGCGAAAAATCGATCATCTCCTGGATGCGCGGCTTGACCGGGAACATGTAGTGCGGCTCGGCCTCCCGGTCCACATAGCACTCCGCTTCCTGCACCCCCGCCTGGCGGGCGAACTCGCGGATGTCGGGCTTCTCGTACTCCGCCGCCGCTTTCGCCAGCGCCGCCCCGTACAGAGCGGTCGAGCAGAACGCCGGCCCCTTCCCGTCGGGCTCAAAGCATATCTTCTTGGCCACCATGCAGGCGGCGCACTTCCCGTGATTCATCAGTCCATTCCTCCCTTGTCTCTCGTCGTTCCCTACTGCTTATTCGCCGCCGCGCCCGCTATTCTCCTGCGCCATAAAAAATAATTCCGGGTTTTAACTAGTAATTATTGCAGGCTGGCGAGAAAGGTCCAGATGCAAGGCGCACTGAGGAGCAACGCCGCAGATGGGCCTTTATCGCCAGCCTGTCGTATCACAATATCGGCCAGAGCACGAAGATACCCACCGTCCAGAAGGCGTGGGAGACGATACAGGTGAACACGCTGCCGGTCCGCCAGTAGACGAAGCCCCAGAACAGGCCGGCGACCAGCGCCGCCATGACCAGCATGAAATTGCCGGAGGCGATATGCACGGCCGCGTACACGAACGCCGCCGCCAGCCACCCCTTCGCCCCGCCCAGCCGCGCCATTGCCCAGCGCTGCAGGAAGCCCCGCCAGAACAGCTCCTCCCCCGGGCTGGTGACGAAGAAGAGGATGAGGGCGATAGCCGCCGCCTGGCCTTCGTGGCGGATGTCGTAGATCGACATGACCTCGGTCCTGGCGAAGTGGAACATAACCTGCGACAGGTAATTGCCGGCGTAGAAAACGCCGTACAGCACGGCGGCCGACAGGACGCCGCGGACAAAGTTCCCCGGCGTGACGTCCGCCTTTTTCAGCTGAAACCCGGCGAAGATGGACGACAGCACCGTCAGCGCGGTGGCGGCGATACTCATCGACAGCCAGAAATTGAGCAGCTTCACGCTAAAGGTAAGGTACCAGAACACGACCGCGAGCGCGATGGTAACGACGACCTGCCAGTCTTGCGCTTTGCCCCTCATTGCCCCAGCCACCTGCCGAAATAAGGATGGACGAGCAGGCCCAGGATCATGAGCAGGCCGAACTTGAAGTGGCAGCCGGCCGTATTGGCCTCCAGCCACTGCATCTTATCCCGGCAGCCGGCCACGCCCTCGCGGGCGCTGCGCAGCAGGCCGGCAGCCACCGGCGCCGTCAGCAGAGCCATAAGGGCCGTAGCCGGCAGCACGCCGGCGGCGACGAGCACGACGAGGCAGAAATACGCCCCGGCCAGCAGCCCGTAATAAAGGAGCAGGCTCGCCCCGGTGCCGATGTTCAGCGCCAGCGTCCTGATGTCGGCCGCCCGGTCGCACACGACGTCGCGGATATCGTTGGCATGCAGGATGGCAGCCACCAGCATCGCCACCGGCAGGGAAACCAGCACCGGGACGAGGCTGTATTGCCCCGTCTGGATGTAGTACGCGGGCCAGACCATCAGCGGCCCCATAAGGAAAAATACGCCTATCGAACCTAATCCCTTGTACTTATAGGGCCAAATCCCCGCCGTGTACCCATAGCCGGCGAGCACGCCCAGGCCGCCGACGGCGAGCACCGGCCAGCCGCAAAGATACGCCAGCGCCACCCCGATAACGGCCGCCGCCGCGAACGCCCCGATACCTGCCCGCTTCACGCTCGCTGGCTTCAACACCCCGGTCACGAGCTGCGGGTTGGTCGCCGCCGACTCGACGGTGTCGACGCCGCTCATGTAATCCCCATACGTATTGATCAGATTCGTCCCCGCGTGGACGAGCGTCCCGCCCGCCACCGTCAGCACAAACAGGCCGGGGGCGAACGAGCCCTCCGTCCAGGCGAGCGCCGCCCCGAGCGCGACCGGCACGAACGACGCCGTGAACGACCAGGGACGCATCGCCATAAACCAGATCTTTATCATACTCCCCACCTAACCCCGGCGGCCTATTCGCCGGGCAATTTCTCTTCGGCCGCAATACGCAACCCCGGCAATCTTCGCGGGCCCGGCCCCAATATCCTGCCGCCGCCCGCCCTGGAATACTTTTCCTCGGGCAGGCGAACGCCCCGACACTTCGGTGCCGGGGCGTTTAATCATCAGATACTTGCTTCCATTCCGGCCCGGAAGGCCTGGATATTCGTCTCGGCGGTGTTCGCCTTCACGTTCTCGCGGATCACGGCCTCCCAGTCGATATCGGTCAGCCCCATGCTTTTCACCAGGGCGCCGAACAGCACGATATTCATCGCCTTCGGGTTGCCAAGCTTTTCGGCGATCTCGCCGGCATTGATGACGGTGGTGCTCGCCTTGCCCTTGATCGTCTCCAGCACGCCCTCGGGGTAGTCGCACTTGCCCATGAGGATGGGCGCGGACGGAATCCGGTAGTCGTTCACGACCGCCTTCCCCTGGGGATTGAGGTATTCCAGCCAGCGGAGCGCCTCCATCGTCTCGAAGGAAACGAGGATGTCGGCCTGCCCCTTGCCGATTATCGGCGAGTAGACCTTTTTGCCGAACCGGACCTGATTGCTCACGCTGCCGCCCCGCTGGGCCATGCCGTGGACTTCCGACATCTTCACGTCGTAGCCGGCCTTCACCAGCCCGCTCGATAGTATCTTGCCGACGAGGATGGTCCCCTGCCCGCCGACGCCGACCAGCAATATGTTCCTGACATCCGCCATGTTATTCACCCACCTTCGCGATTGCCTTCTTCGGACAGACCTGGGCGCACACCTTGCAGCCCGTGCACTGCACGGCGTCGATCTTCACCTTTTTCGTGTCCTTGTTGAAGCGCAGCGCCGGGCAGCCCGTGCGCACGCACGCCTTGCAGCCGATGCACTTCGCCTCGTCCACCACGCACGTGCCCCGGTAGTCGCCGAACTCCTCCCGGTCGGCGGCCGAATGCTTCTTCAGCACGCACGGCCACCGGCTGATGATGACCGACGGCTCTTCGAGCGCGAGCGCCCAGGCGAACGCCTCCCTGACTTCTTTCAAATCGAGCGGGTTGACCGTCCGGACATGGTCGATGCCGATCGCCTTCACCAGCGCCGGGATGTCCACCGCCTTGGTCGGCATGCCCTGGAGGGTGAAGCCGGACCCCGGATTCTCCTGGTGGCCGGTCATGCCGGTGATGCGGTTGTCCATGATGCAGGTTATCAGGTTGCTGCGGTTGTAAACCGCGTTCATCAGGCTGTTGACGCCGGTGTGAAGGAAGGTCGAGTCGCCGATCGTGGCGATGGCCCGCAGCGGCTCGCCGAACTTGTCGTACATCTTCTGCGCGCCGTGGCCCATGCTAATGCTGGCGCCCATGCAGATGGTCGTATCCTTGGCGTTCAGCGGCTCGGCGCCGCCGAGCGAATAACAGCCGATGTCGCTGGTGCTCATCACGTTCTTGAGCTTGGCCAGCTCGTAGAAGAAGCCGCGATGCGGACAGCCGGCGCACAGCGTCGGCGGGCGGTTGGCGACGACGGACGGGTCGTAGTCGATCACCGGCCTGGCTTCGCCCAGCAGCGCCTTGGCGATGATGTCGGGGTTCAACTCCCAAATGTTAGGAATCTTTTCCTTGCCGATGCAGGCGATGCCGGCGGCCTTGATCTGCTCCTCCATGAACGGTTCGAGCTCCTCGACGACGTACAGGGTGCCCACTTCCTTGGCGAACGCCCTGATCTTGGCCATCGGCAGCGGGAAGGTGAAGCCGAGCTTCAGGTAGGACGCCTTGTCGCCGAAGACCTCCTTCGCGTACTGGTAGGCCACTCCGGCGGCGATAATGCCGATCTTCTTGTCGTGCCATTCGGTGAAGTTCAGCTCGGTCTCGTTGGCGAACGCCTCGAGGGCCTTGAGGCGGGCTTCCACTGCGACGTGCAGCTTGCGGGAGGTCGCCGGCACGAGGTCGTATTTCTGGACATTCCTCACATACGGCTTCTTCACCGCCCCCTGGCGCTCGCTAGTCTTCACCAGGCTCTTGCTGTGGCAGATGCGGGTCGTCACGCGGAACAGGACCGGCGTGTCGAACCTCTCGCTGATCTCCATCGCCGCCTTGACCATGTCCTTCGCTTCCTGGCTGTCGCTCGGCTCGACCATGGCGATTTTGGCGAACTTGGCGTAATAGCGGTTGTCCTGCTCGTTCTGCGACGAGTGCAGGCCGGGGTCGTCGGCCGACACCAGCATCATGCCGCCGTTCACGCCCGAATAGGCGAAGCTGAACAGCGGGTCGGCGGCGACATTCACGCCGACCATCTTCATGGCCGCCAGCGTCCGCGCGCCGGCGATCGACGCGCCGATCACGCACTCCAGGGCCACCTTCTCGTTCGGCGCCCATTCGGCGACGATGTCGCCCTTGTACTCGGCGATATTCTCCAGGATCTCCGTGCTCGGCGTGCCGGGATAAGCGGCTGCGTAGGATACGCCGGCCTCGTAGGCCCCCTGGGCCACCGCCTCGTTGCCGGTAAGCAATTTGATCATCGTAAATCCTCCTCTATTCCGTTTCTGCCTCAGCCGGCGGCAATACGGCTTTTCCGCCGCCGGGCGTAAGACAGGATGGCCCCCAGCGCGATCGAAAGATAGGCTGCCGACAGCACGCGGTACTCGGGCGGCAGCAAAAAGGTGACGGTGTGGGCCGGTATCCAGAAGAACGGGATGGTCTTGGCGACCACGAACGTTATGAAACCGTGCCAGTCGATCCTGGCGATGACCTGCGGCCAGCTCGGCGACAGGCCCTCGGCCCGCATGTCGATAAAAGTGTCGGTCATGCGGTGCGCCGCCATGAATACCGGGGCGAAGGTCAGGTTCATCGCCGCGCTGATGAAGAACGCCGTGAGGACGGCGCCCGTCGTGCCGCCGCCTACGACCAGCAGGCCCTTTTTGACCGCGCCGTCGATGCCGCTGAGGTAAATCTCGAACATCAGCACGATCAGCATGCCGACGACGCCCCAGATGGCCGACTTGTAAACCATGCCATGCGGCCTGCTCCACTCGCCGCCCACGATGCGGATGGCCAGCAGCTCGCCCAGCGTCGCCAGGATGAAGAACTTCACGAAGCCCATCAGGTAGGGGTGGGCCAGCGTGGCGCCGATGAAGACCGCGTGCGTGGCCGGGACGATCAGCAGCGCCGTCACCCCGCAGAGCACCGCCAGCCAGACAAAATCTCCCTTATTCAAATGCATACCTCCGCTTGCTTCAAGATAAGCATTGCCGCGCTAAACCGTCCGCGGCACGGTCAGGCTGGCCAGGGCGATGGAATGGACCTTGGCCTCGGCCGAATCGGACCGCGACACCATCACGATCGGGTGGGTCGCCCCCAGGATCATGCCGGCGATCTTGGCCTTAGCGTAATTGACCAGCGTTTTCCCCACCATGTTCCCGGCCTCGATGTTCGGCACCAGGAAAAGGTCGACCTGGCCGGCGATCCTGCTGCTTATCCCCTTATGCCTCGCCGCCTCGGCGCTGGCCGCCACGTCCATGGCGATCGGCCCCTCGAGGACGCACGGCGGCAGCTCGCCGCCCTCGCCCATTTTCGCCAGGGCCTGCGCATCCAGCGTGGCCGGCATCTTGGGGTTGACCTGCTCGTTGGCCGCCAGCACGGCGACATTGGGCTTCTCGATGCCCATCGCCTTAAGCGTCGCCAGGGCGTTGATCAGAATCTCCTTCTTCTCCGCCAGGCCGGGGGCGATATTCATGCCGCCGTCGGTGTGGAAGGCCAGCTTCTGCTCGCCCGGGATCTCGAACGCGGCGAAGTGGCACAGTATCCGGCCGGAGCGCAGGCCGTGCTCCGGGTTGAGGGCCGCCCGCAGGAAATTGCTGCTGTTGATGAGGCCCTTCATCAAAATCTGGGCCTTGCCTGCCGAGACCAAGGACACGGCAATCAGCGCCGCCTTGTCGAGGTCGGGCTCGTGGATTATCCGCATAGCGGCCGGCAGGCCGATCTCGCTTGCCATCGGCTTGATGAGAGCGGCGTCGCCGACCAGGATGGCGTCCACTATCCCCTCCGCGGCCGCCTCCTTTACGGCGGCGAGCACGTCCCTGTCCTGGGCGGCGGCCACGCTCACCGTCACCCGGCCGAGCTTCCGGGCCCGCGCCATTACATCGTCCATACTGCGCAACATTCCGCGCACCTCCGTGTTACCGATATATTTTCGCGGCTTCCTCGCCCCGCAGGACGCGCAGCGCCCCGGCGGCCAGCGAATCCATCTCCTCTTCCCCCGGCACGACCACGACCGGGGCGATGAACTCCGTCCTGGTGGTTATGTCGCTCACGATCCGCTGCGAATAGGCGATACCGCCCGTAAGGATGATCCGGTCTACCTTGCCGGCCAGCACGGTCGCCATGGCACCGATCTGCTTGGCCACCTGGTAGGCCAGGGCGTCGAGCACGACCGAGGCCGTATCGTCGCCGGCGGCGGCCCGCTGCTCGGCCTTGCGGACATCCCGTGTCCCCAAGTAGGCGAACATGCCGCCCGTGCCGAGCATCTTCGCCAGCAGCTCCTTCTCCGTGTATTTCCCGGAAAAGCACAGCTTGGTCAGCGACCATGCCGGCAGCCCGCCGCAGCGGTCGGGCGAGAACGGCCCTTCCTCCTGGGCGTTGTTCACATCGATCATCCGCCCCTGCCTGTGGGGCGAAACCGAAACCCCTGTGCCCAGATGGGCCACGACCAGGTTCACGTCCTCGTAGCGCTTGCCCATATCCCTGGCCACCTTGCGGGCCACGGCCTTGCTGTTCAGGGCGTGCGACAGGCTGTAGCGCGGCACGTCCGGCAGCCCCGAGATGCGGGCGACCGGCTCCATCTCGTCCACCGACACCGGATCGACGATGAACGCCGGGATGCCCAGCGGATCGGCCAACTGCCTGGCGAGCACGCCGCCGAGATTCGAGGCGTGTTCGCCGCGCTCGGCCCGCCTGAGGTCCTCGGTCAGCGCCTCGTTAACGGCGTAAGTGCCGCCGGCCAGCGGCTTGAGCAGGCCTCCGCGGCCGACGACCGCGGCTAAAGAATCGGGCGCGATGCCAGCCTCCCTCAGCGCCGTCGCGATCAGCTCCGCCCGGTACTGCCGCTGATCGTACACCTGCTGGAACTGCTCGAAGACCGGCCCCTGATGCTCGACCGTCTTCCTGAATACCGCCTTCTCGTCCTCGAAGACGGCGATCTTCGTCGACGTGGCGCCGGGGTTGATCGCCAATATCTTCTGCATCCTCCACGCTCCCCTGCTGAAATGTAAGATTTACCGTTGCTTTTATCATAAATAAGCCGGCCGGGGACTGTCAACAATTTATTTACGTATTCAACAATTTGTTTAAAAAATAAGCGTGAAAAGGCCCCGCCGTATTGTTTCGCAGCGCCGGTCGTGGTAACTTATATACAGGGACGACATACGCAAAGGTGTGAAGCGGATTGGACAAAGCGGCGGCGCTCGAATTTCTCCAGCGGCTGGCGGGCGGGATTTCCCAGATGTTCGGCAGCTCTTGCGAGACGGTCATCCACGACCTCGACGACCGGAACCACAGCCTGGTCGCCATCAACAACGGCCACGTGACCAAACGCAAGGTCGGCGACAGCCTGCTCATCCTCGGCCACCACGAGATGGACGACTTCTTTCTCGGCAACGACCTCGTCAACTGCGAGGGCAAGACCAAGGACGGCCGGCTGCTCAAGGCCTCGACCATCCACTTCAAGGGCGAGGACTACCACTACGCCCTCGGCATCAACTACGACTACACCCACCTGGCGCTCGCCAAAGCCTCCCTCGAAGAGCTGACCGCCGTCGGCCAGAATATCGAGGAAGCGATCGCCAGCTCCACCACCGACCTGCTCGAGAACATCTTCGCCGAATGCCTGAAGGCCATCGGCAAGCCGGTCGCCATGTTCACCAAGGAGGACCGCTACAAGCTGTTCGAGCTCCTGAGCGCCAAAGGGGCCTTCAACTTCCAGCGCGGCATCCCGATCATCGCCGACAAGCTCAACATCTCCCGCCATACCATCTACAAATATCTCCGCGAAAAATGAACCCAGCCACGCGCCAATAAGCCGAGCGGCCGACCAGGACTTATGCAACAGCCCTGGCCGAGCCGCTCGTCGTATTTCCGCTTGGTTAGCCTTCGATTATCCCCTGCTGTTTGCGCAGCGCGGCGTTCCTGGCGATCTTCACCGTGCCGACCGTCAGCAGCGGCAGCACGACGAACGCCAGACCGACATAGCCGATCGAGCCGTAGCCCTTGACGACCAGCGCCGTCAGGCCGAACACCGACGCGCCGGTGCACAGGATCATGGTGGTGACCGAAATGATGATCCGGCGCAGCCGCAGGCTCTCGAACACGCCCGTACCCTTCCAGGCCTTCTCGAAGCGGGCCACCGAGGTGTACACGAACGAGATGGCGGTGCCGATCAGGGCGACGAACAGGATGATGCTGTATACGATCTTCAGCCAGGGAATCCCCAGTTGGTTGGTGACGTAATAGACCGGCAGGGTCTCTTTGAGCACCGCGGGGGCGAAGCCCAGCAGCATGATGCACATGACCGCCAGGAACGTGCCGTTCAGCAGGACGCCGAACACCCCGAACATGTTGCACTCCTTGGTCGTCGTGATCCTGTGCGACACCGAAACCGCCGGCACCAGGCCGAACGACTGGAAGCCGACATACAGCATCGCCTTCCACACCGCCTCCCACTGGTCGCTGCCGAACGTCTCCCGCGTGGCGATGAAGGACTGCCACTTGACGGCCCCGGCCTGGAGGCCCAGGTAAGCGAGCAGCACGAGAGTGACGATCAGGAAATACGCCTTGTATCTGAGGACGCGGATGATGAGCTCGGCGCCGAAGATGGTCAGCACCAGCAGGACGAGGCCGATGCCGGCGATGCCCAGGAAATACGGGACGCCGAGAGCGTTCTGCAGCAGCGAGCCGGCGCCGGCGATCGACGTGCTCACGGCAATGAGAATGTTCGACATGAAACAGATCTCGAAGATGACCGAAAAGACCTTTTCGTACGGATGATACAGCACATTGGCGAAGCTCTTGTAATCGTGGACATTGTGATCCTTGGCGAGGATCAGGGCGTTCCGGTAAGTCCAGGCCACGAAAAACATGGCGATGAACGGCAGCACGGCGCTCAGCCAGCCATATTTCACGTAGAAGTTGACTTCCTGATTGCCGGTGGCGAAGCCGCCGCCACAGTGGGTGGAAAACCAGACTGCCGCGATCGAGAACGAGATGAACAGAAACTCAAACCCCGCCTTTTGTTCCCGCATGTCTTTTCCCCCTCTATTTATTTGGTCCGCTAATATTAATGAAGCGCCCCTTCATAATTGAACATCTTGCCGGGGTTCATGATCCCCTGGGGGTCGAGCGCCGCCTTCACGTCCTGGCCCAGCTTGTAGCCGACCGGGCCCATCTCGGCGCGCAGGTAGGGGGCCTTGGCCGAGCCGATGCCATGCTCGCCGCTCAGCGTGCCGCCCAGCTCCAGGGTCACGATATGCACCTCGTCCAGGGCCTTCTCCGCCCTGGCCACCGCGTCCTTGTCGCGCTTGTCGAACATGATGGTCGGGTGCATACTGCCGTCGCCGGCATGGCCGACGATCACCATCGGCAGATCGTACTTCTTCTGGATCTCCAGGCACTTGTCGACCAGCAGCGGGATGAGGCTGCGCGGCACGGTCGAGTCTTCGGCGAACTTACAGGGTGCTATCTGGCCGAAAGCCTTCGCCACCGCCCGGCGGGCGACCCACAGATCCTCGGCCTCGGCCGCGGACTGGGCGATCTTCACCTCCATCGCCCCGCACTCCCGGCAGATCTCGCTCACCCGCCTGGCGTTCTCCTCCACCGTCGACGGCACGCCGTCCACCTCGATCAGCAGCAGGCCGGCGGCCTCGACCGGCAGGCCGATCCGCACCGCCTTCTCCACCGCCACGATGCTGAGATTATCCATCAGCTCCAGCGTCGTAGGGATGATGCCCGCCCCCATGGTCACGCTTACCGTCTTGGCGGCGTTCTCCAGGCGGTCGAACGTCGCCAGCATCGTCTTCTTCGTCTCCGGCATGGGCACGAGCCGCAGGGTGACGGCGGTGACGATCGCCATCGTCCCTTCCGAGCCGGTGATCAGCATCGTCCAGTCCGGGCCGCACATATCGCCGTCCACAGCGTTGCCCGTCTCCACGATCGTGCCGTCCGGCAGCACCGCCTCCAGCCCCAGCACGAAGTTGCGGGTGATGCCGTACTTCACGCCCTTGGGGCCGCCGGCGCACTCGGCCACATTGCCGCCGATCGTCGACTCCTTGAGGCTCGACGGGTCGGGCGGATAAAGCAGGCCCAGCTTCGCGGCCTGGCTCGTTATCTCGAACGTCACCACGCCGGCTTCGGCGACAACGATCTTCCTGGCGGCGTCGAGCGTGCGGATCTTGTTCAGCCGCGCCAGGTCGAGCACGATGCCGCCTTTCAGGGGCACGGCGCCGCCGGACAGGCAGGTGCCGGCGCCGCGGGGGGTCACGGGGATGTTGCGGGCGGCGGCCACCTTCACGACGGCGGCCACCTCGTCGCGATTCGCCGGCTGCACCACGGCGGCCGGCAGGTGGTTGAACACCGTCGCGTCGTTGGAATAAATGATCAGGTCTTCCTGGTCGGTCAACACGTAGCCGCTGCCGACGATGGCTTTAAGCTCGCTGATGACGCTGCTCGTTAACACGGCCTCACCCCTTCCTTCCGGCTTCGTACGCCATGGCGACAACCTCCGCGGTATGAAGCACCTTCATCTTGCTGCTGCGCTGGCTGAGGCCGTCGGTGATATGCATGCGGCAGGCCGAACAGCCGGCGACGACGTAATCCATGCCGGTCGCCTCCGCGTTGTCGAGCTTCCAGTCGTTGATCTTGCGCGACAGCTCGTAATACACGGCGCTGAATGTGCCGCCAGCGCCGCAGCAGCGGTCGGCGTCCTTCATCTCCGCGTACTCCAGGCCCGGGATGGCGCGGAATATCTCGCGCGGCTCGGCCGACACCTTCATGCCGCGTACCAGGTGGCAGGCGTCGTGGTAGGTTATCTTCAGCGGCAGGCTGCCGAACTTCGTCATATCGCAATGCCTCACCACGAACTGGGCGATGTCGAGCACCTTCCCAGACAGCTGCCGCCAGTCCTCCAAAAGCGGCGAGCCTTCCAGCAGGCGGCCGTACTCGGCCAGCAGCGCCGCGCCGCACGACGAGCAGGCGGTCACCACATGGTCGTACTTATAGGCGCCGATGGCCCTGACGTTCTGCTCGGCCAGCACCCGGCCCGTCGCCGCGTCGCCGGACGTGAACGCCGGCGTGCCGCAGCAGCACTGCTCCGGGGGGATAATGACCTCGTAGCCGTTGCCGGTGAGGATGTTCACCACCGCCTCGCCGGCCTGCGGGTACATATAATTGAGCGTACAGCCGGTGAAGAAAACCACCCGTCCCTTGGTCTCCGGCGTTTTCGCCTTGTTCACCGCCGGCAGGCGCGTACGCAGCGGCGAAGTGGTCAGGTTGGGCACGACCCGGCGCAGGTTGAGCCCGGCGGCCGGCAGCGGGATGCGGGCCACCTTGCCGCTGCCGTCCGGCAGGTCCTTGAAGATAAGGCCCTGGAAGGCCGCCCCCAGCTTCAGGCCCAGGTCGAACAGCTTGCGATAGCGCAGGCTGGTGAAGGCCAGCCGCTTCACAGGGTTGAGGCCGTTGCGCTTCACCAGGTTTATGCGGCTGCCGAGGATTAGCTCGTCGGTCGCCACCCCGCCGCCGCAATTCGCCTTGCACGCCTTGCATAAAAGGCACTTGTCGAACCGGGCCTGCACGCCCGGCGTCAATGCCAGTTCGCCCTCCAGCACCGCCTCGATCATGCGGACCTTGCTGCGGGGCGTGGCATTTTCCGCGTTCTCGGCCAGCGACACCGGGCAGATGGAGCGGCAGCTGCCGCAGCGGCTGCATTTCACAAGCTCGTTTTCGAAAATCCGGCTACATTCCCGGTCGTTCATTGCAGTCCCTCCCGGCGGTTGAAAATCAATCCTGGATCGACGCTTTTCCGGACGGCAGCCTCCAGGCCGGCCAGCGGGCCGGCGGCCGCGCTGCCGTACAGCCGGGCGAACTTGCCGCCGGCCGCGCCGCCGAGCGCCCTGGCGTCGGCCTGCAGCGCCCCGATAAGCGGCCCGGTCGCCGCTGACAGCGGCCGGTCCAAATAAACATGGACCTTGCCGTCGGCCAGCTGGCCGAACAGGCCGCCGCCCGCCTGCCGGTCCGCCAGCTGCGCGGCGAAGCGGTCCGCGAACGCACCTATCTCCTGACAGGGCAGCTTGAACTCGTCCAGCAGCCAGAAGCTGTCGTCCCGGCTTTCGACATACGACAGATCCGGCAGGTCGCCGGGCGCGGCCGCCTTTTGGCAGTCGGCGCCGGCCAGCAGCCTGTCGATCGCCGCCACATGGCCGCGCACCTCAGCCTCGTTGCCGTCCAGCTCGAACAGCACCCGTTGGCCGCGCTGCTGCCCGCCGAACAGGCGGCTGCCGGCGGCCTCGTCGAACCAATAAAGCCACGCCGGCGGCACGGAGCGGCTTTGCAGCTGGCCGACGAAGGCCGCGGCCTGCCCGAGCGTGGCGAAAGTCACGTCGTAGCGGTAGCGGTATTCGGGCTGGGGCATGAGCTTGATTATATACCGGGCCCCCACGGCCAGGTCGGCGTATGCGCCGGTGAAAAAGCGGGTAAAATCGTAGCCGGTCACGTTCTTGATGCACTTGCCGCCCACCGGCGCCAGATCGCCGTTCGGGAACACATATGTCGCCCCGAGCAAGAAATGCTTGCCGGCGCCATACTTCCACGCCGCAAGATTCGGGCAGCCCCGGTAAGCCCATTCGCCGACGCTCAGGCTTGCCGCCAGCGGCGTATCGGCGGGCATGAACCGCAGCCCTTTGGCGGCCGCCACGGCGTTGAGATCCTTGAGGATGGTTCCCGGCGGCACGATGGCCATCAGATTATCGGTGTCGAAAACCTCGATGTCCTGCCACGCGCCGAAATCCAGGGAAATCCCCCCCGGAACGGGCTTGCGGTAAGCGGACACCGGGGTTTGGGCCGCCTGGGCCTGGCGGAAAACCTCCTGGAGTTCTTCTTGAGCGGTGACTTTCTTCACGGTCACGCCATCCAAAACACTACCCCCCTCTTTTGTCGACCCTGTCTGATAAAAAACCATTGGTACGACGATTATAAAATTGGTATGATGTTTTCGTCTTCATTGTAATCCGGTGGAAAAAAAGTTGTCAACTAAGTTAGTATTTTCACATTAATATGACAACTAATTGCAAACTGAGGATTTGCCTGCTAAAATAAGCATGTATTTGCATCTTGGCATATCACATATTTGCATCCTTTATATAGCTATAAAAATCACGGAGGTATGGCCGTGGAAAATAAGAAAAAATCCAGCGTCGTTGCCACGGTCGTCGACGCGATGCTGAAAGCCATCGACGACGGGCGGTTCGTCCCCGGGAAAAAGATCCCCACCGAGCGGGCCCTGACGAAAGAATTCGGCGTCAGCCGCACCGCGCTGCGCGAAGCGTTCCAGAAGCTCGAGCAGCTCGGCAAGCTCACCATCCGCCAGGGCGACGGCACCTACCTCAACCCGCCGGAAATATCGCAGAAGATCAGCCTGGCGCTGGCCCTCAACAACATCTCCATCAGCCAGTACATCGAAGTCCGGGAACTGCTGGAATACATGGCCATCCCTCTCGTGATCGAACGGGCGACCACCGAAGACCTCGACAATCTGGCCCGCATCCTCGAAACGCAGGAAGAGAATATCGACAACAACCAGGCCTTCGCCCAGCTCGACATCGACTTCCATCACGCCTTGATGGCGATGACGAAAAATACTGTCCTCCAGCAGTGCTGGTCGGTCACCAGCCCGGCCCTCAGCGAGCAGATGAAGCGCATCTGCTTCGTCCACGGTATGAAACAGCGCGCCTTCAGGCACCATCAGCGGCTGCTCGCCCATATCGCCCGCGGCGAGTGCCAGAAAGCCCAGGCCCAGATCCGCCAGCACTTCGCCAGCATCCCCAGCGACCTCTACCTCTGGGGCTGACCCATCGCCGGGCAAAAAAAGCGAATGGGGCCTTGCCGCGCAAGGTCGCATTCGCCAAAAGCCGGGAGTGAACCGGCCGGGGTGTCGTTATCGCACCGGCCCACCGGTGCTCAGCCGTTAACGACGTTGACGGGCTTGCCGTCGATAAAGCGGCGCAGATTCTCGGCCGCGATATCCATCAGCCGCTGCCGCGACTCGACCGGCGCCCACGACATATGCGGCGTGATGATGCAGTTTTTGGCCTTGAGCAGCGGGTTGTCGGCCTTGATCGGCTCCGACGACACCACGTCCAGGGCCGCGCCGCCCACTTTGCCGCTATTCAGGGCCGCGGCCAGGTCTTCTTCGACCACGAGCTGGCCGCGGGAGTTGTTGATTATCATGACGCCGGTTTTCATTTTGGCGATGTTCTGCTTGTTGATGATGCCTTCGGTGCTCGGGAACAGCGGGCAGTGTAGGGCG
>JARKPR010000029.1 GCA_029975165.1 Selenomonadales bacterium | reverse complement strand
CCACTTGCTTTTCAATGCGGCTATAATCGCTGCATCGCAGCCGGCGGCCTTCAGCACTTCATCCTGATGTTGCCCCAGCAGCGGCGGGCTCTGCAACTGCACATCGACCGCCGAGAACTTCCACGGCGTGCCGCGGGTCGTGAACTTCCGGGTAGGCATCCCCTCAGGCAGCTCCATTTCCCGGATCATCCCTCTGGCTATGAGGTGCTCGTTGTTCAGCGCCTGCGCGGATGTATTGACTTTGGCGCAGGGAACGCCCGCCTTGTCGATCAGCGCCAACGGTTCATCGACGGAGGGGAAACTCTTCAGCCATTCTTCGATTTCCTTGATAACCCGGTCGAGATTCTGGATCCGGGCGGCAACAGTGCTGAATGCCGGATCTTCGATAAATTGCGTCTTGTCCATCACCTTGCAGAGCGCCGACCACATCTTGGGGTTGGGCGCACCGATGATTATGCTGCCGTCGCTGCCGTTGAACACGCCGAACGGCGCCAGCACGGCATTGTGGTTGCCCGAGCGGCCCGTCTTTTTCCCCAGGCCGGCCACGTCGATGTAGCTGTTCAGCGACGCCAGGCAGTCCAGCAGGGCAATGTCCAGGTATTGGCCGATGCCGGTGCATTTGCGGTGGTACAGCGCCGTGGCGATCGCCGCGTAAGCTTGTATCCCGGCGTTATAGTCGGCGATCGTTATTCCGACTCTGGTCGGCGGTCCATCTTTTTCGCCGGTCAGGTCCATGACGCCGCTGAGCGCCTGGGCGACGATGTCGTAGCCCGGTTTCATGCTGTAAGGGCCGGTTTGTCCGAACGCCGATACCGAGCACATGATTATCTGGGGGTTGATTTTTTTCAGGTCTTCGTAACCCATCCCGAAGTGGGCCATCGTCCCCGGTTTGAAGCTTTCTACGACCACGTCGGCGGTGGCGACGAATTTCAGGGCGATGTCCCGCCCCATCTGGTCGTTAAGGTCGAGGACGATCGACTTTTTTCCCCGGTTGAGCCACAGGAAGCAGTAGCCTACTCCGTCAACGAACGGCGGGTATGTCCGCATATCGTCGCCGCCCGGCTTTTCGATTTTGATGACTTCGGCGCCGAAATCGGCCATAAAGGCTGTGGCGAGGGGGCCGGCCGCGTTGGTCGTAAAGTCCACAACCCGGATACCGTCAAACATATTCATGCAGCATTTCTCCTTTTTCGCTTGATCGCTCTATGTTTCTGTTTCAGACCGATACCGGCTTCATCGTCTTCAGCCTAGCCAAAACCGCGGCTGCATCCTCGACGATATCAGCCATCACTTCGGCGACGGATTTGATCGCGTCGATCAGCCCGATTGCCTGGCCGGCGGCCAGGATAACTCCGTCGGCGTCGCCGCTGGCTTGGCAGCTTTGCCACCTGTCGGTGGCGCTGAGCTTTTTCAGTTCTTCCAGGGATGCCCCCTGTTTCTCCATCGCCAGGCAGGTTTCGGCCGCCTTGTTGCCTATGACCCGGGACATGGCCCGCTGCGATTTGAAGACCAGGCGCGTGTCGGTCTCGGCGGCCTGTACGATCCAGTCCTTAAAGTGCGGGTGGATTATACATTCCTTGGTGGCGATGAAGCGGGTTCCCATTACGACGCCTTCGGCGCCGAGGGCCAGGGCCGCCGCGAGGCCCCGGCCGTCGGCGATGCCGCCGGCCATAAGCACCGGGACCTTAAGCTCTCTGGCCGCTTTGTTGCCGAGGACCAGCGAGCCGACTTCGTCCGGCCCCGGCAGGCCGCCGCACTCGAAGCCGACGATTGTCACGATATCGGCTCCCGCCTCCTCGGCTTTTTTGGCGTACTTGACCGCGGCTGCCTTGTGGATGATTTTGA
>JARKPR010000027.1 GCA_029975165.1 Selenomonadales bacterium | reverse complement strand
TGGAAAGTCCCACATGACCGCTGTCGGTCATGTCTGCCGCAAAATGACTTCCATCATTTTTGCTGTTCTTCGGGACAACGCTCCTTATCTCCCGGCCATGTAACGTTCCTTCCCACTTGACTTTTTATAGCCGGTCTTATAATTCTGCTGCATATTTCATGGGAGGCTGTCTATAAAGTCCATCTGCGGCGTTGCTCCTCGGCTGACATCCTCAGCGTACGTTCCATGTACGCTTCCGGTATCATCCTCCGGTGCGCCTTGCATCTGGAGCTTTCTAGCCAGCCTCGCATATTCCGTTTTTGCTTACACGATCACCGACAGCGGCTGGCGGCCGGCGAGCACATCGACCGCCGACTGCGCCGCCACCACGCTCGTCAGCCCGAGGGCCTCCTCGGTGTAGCCGCCCATATGCGGCGTCAGCACCACGTTGTCCAGCGTCAGCAGCGGCGAAGCCAGCGGCGGCTCGGCGCCGAACGCGTCCAGCCCGGCGCCGGCGATCGTCCCCGCCGTCAGCGCGCGGTACAGCGCCTCTTCGTCCACGATGCCCCCCCGGGCCGCGTTGATGAGATACGCCGTCGGCTTCATCCGCCGCAGCTCGGCCTCGCCGATGAGATTGTGCGTCTCCGCCATCAGCGGCACATGCAGCGTCACGAAATCCGCCTCCCCCAGCAGGGCTTCGAGGCTGACCCGCTGCACGCCGTACTGGGCCGCGAACTGCTCGTCCCAAAACGTATCGCAGCCGTATACCGGCATCTGGAACCCCTTGGCCCTCATGGCCACGGCCCTGCCGATCGCCCCCATGCCCACGATGCCGATTTTCCTGCCCCACACCGCCTGGCCGAACATCCGCGGCCACTGCCCCTGGCGGACGCTCGCGTCGGCGGCCAGAATCCGCCGCGTCAGCGCGAACATCAGCCCGAAAACCAGATCAGCCACCGCGTCCTTGTTCGTCCCCGGCGCGTTAACCACCCTTATCCCCCGCCGCCTGGCGGCCTCGAGATCAATGTTGTCCACGCCGATGCCATGCTTGGCGATCACCTTCAGCTCCTTGGCCGCGTCGATCACCGCGGCCGTAATCGGCTCTAGCCCCGTGATGATCGCCGTTACCCCGTCCAAATAGCCCAGCAGGTCGCGGTCGGCCTTCACCGGCTGCGCGGCCCGCACTGCCTCCAAACCGGCTGCGGCCAGAATCGCCGGCGCCTCGGTGCCGTACTTCGCAAACGTCGGGGTAGTGATCAGAACCTTGTCCATGCTAAAAGCTCCCTTCTGCGTAAAAGGCGAAAAAAAATCCCCGGCTGGACGTTGTCGCCCGGCCGGCGCACCTGTTCCGCCCGTTTTCGACTAGTCGACTGCTCTGTCTCCTATCTCATATGCCCCGCGCGACGCCTCAGGCCTGCCGGCTCGCCTCCTCCGCCGGCGGCAGCTGCGCCGTCAGCGTCTCCGTGAACAGATCGAACGCCTGCTTCTTATGGCTGATAAGCAGCTTCTCGGCCACCGCGCCCTGGCGGTCCCTGAGCGCCGCCAGAATCTCCCGGTGCTCCTTGATCGAAGTCTCCGCCCGCCACGGCATGATGCGGAAGATCGCCCGGCCCCGTTCGCTCAGGCTCCAGGCATCGTTGATCGCCTTGATCAGCACGTCCACCCGGCAATAGGAATGGATGAGCGAATGGAGCTCCTTGTCCAACTTGCTGTACGTGGCCCAGTCCTTCTGCCTGTTGGCCTCCTCCATGCAGGCCATGAGCTTCTCCGCGTCCTTCAGGCCGCACTCGTCGATGTTCTCGGCCGCCCGCCGCACCGCCATCCCTTCCAGCTCCAGCCGCACCCCGAGCAGATCGATGAACTCCTGCACCGACACCGGCGCCACGAACAGCCCCGGCCCGTTATTGATAATCAGTCCCTCGGACTGCAGCCGCTTCAGCGCCTCCCGCACGGGAATCTCGCTGATGCCCAGATCGGCCGCCAGGCTGGAAATGATCAGCCGTTCGTCCGGCTCCAGTTCGCCGGTCACGATCCCCTCGCGGATGATATCGTAAGCGTAATCCTGCTTCGTCTTGAATCCGGTGCTCATCACCTTGGACAATCCCGTCACAGTCATCCCTCTTTCGTAAATCATATATCATATATTATATATCATGTATTATATATTTCGCTAATTTTGCGAAAACCCTGCAAACTTCACAAAAAAATTGTCGTTTTTTTATAAAATATCCGACAACTAAATATGTCGAATATTGCCGATCAATGGAGGAATTGGCCGGCGATTATCCGAATGATTTACTACACCCCGGGGAACGGCTGTGTCCCATCAAGCAAAAAGGTGGTTTCGTAATGATCAAAGAACTGCAAATCCCCCTTTTCGATTTAGCCACTTCACTCTCTTCCGCCATGGACCTCATCAGCCCCATGGTGGCGAACCATCACAAACAAGTGGCCTATATCGCCTATCAGATCGCCAGCGAGCTCGGCCTGCCCATGCAGCGCAGGAAAAACCTCATTCTCTCCGGCGCTTTGCACGACATCGGCGCCCTGTCGTTCCAGGAAAGGCTGAGCAGCCTCGAATTCGAAATCCAAAACCCCCATAAGCATGCGGAAGCAGGCTATCGTTTGCTGCGCATGTTCGAACCGTTCAGCCAAATCGCCGGCATAGTCCGCTTCCATCACGTCCCGTGGGCCAGCGGCGCGGGCCGGGAATATAACAATAAAGAGGTGCCGCCGGAAAGCCACATCATCCATCTTGCCGACCGGATAGCGGTGCTCATCGACCCGAAAAAAGAAATCTTCTCCCAGGCCGCCCCGATCGTGGAAACCATCGCCGCGCGAACAGGAACCATGTTTGCGCCCGAGCTTGTCGAGGCTTTCAAGCAGGTGGGCGAGAAGGAATTCTTTTGGCTGGACATCGCCTCCGACTTGACGGCGCCGTATTTGCAGACCATTATTCCGTCGGACACCCTGATGCTCGATCCCAACGAAACCTTGGCCTTGGCCCGCCTGTTCGCGAAAGTCATCGACTTCCGCAGCCCCTTTACAGCCAACCATTCCTCCAGCGTGGCGATAATCGCCGAAACCCTGGCCAGCTATCTCCCCTTTTCGCAAGCCGAGCTCGTCATGATACGCGTCGCCGGCTACCTTCACGATCTGGGCAAACTGGCCGTCCCGGTCGAAATCCTGGAAAAACAGGACAAACTCACGCCGCAGGAATGGAACATCATGCGGCGGCACACATATTACGGCTACCATGTCCTGCAGCCGCTCCACGACTTTCGGACCATCAACCTCTGGGGCTCCCTCCATCACGAACGGCTGGACGGCCGGGGCTACCCCTTCCATATCCGCGGCGACGAGCTTGCCTTAGGCTCGCGCGTCATGGCGGTGGCCGACATCTTTGCCGCCATCAGCGAAGACCGGCCTTACCGCAAAGCCATGCCCACCCACGAAGTGCTGGCCATTCTTCAGAAAAACGCCGATAACGGCGGCATCGACCCGGAAATAACAGCCATCCTGCGGAAAAATTATCACGAGATCAACGGCAAACGTCTCCAAGAAGAGCAAAAATCCGACCACGAATATCGCCTCTTCACCGAAATCTACGGCTAATAAATGTTCAAACCGCCGCCCCCTCCCCGGACACAAAAAACCGCGTAGTCCCCTACGCGGTTTTTTCGTCCTTGTCTTATCTCTCAAATCTCAATCTTCGCCCCCAGCAGCGTCACGAAGGCCCGCAGCCACTCGGGGTGATTCGGCCACGCCTGGGCCGTGACCAGGTTGCCGTGCACCACCACCGGCGCGTCCTGCCACGCCGCCCCGCACAAGCGGCACTCGGCCGCGCAGGCCGGATAACTCGTCACCGTCCGCTCGGCCAGCACGCCGGCCGCCGCCAGCAGCTGGTTGCCGTGGCAGATCGACGCCACCGGCTTGCCGGCGGCGAAGAACGCCTTCACCAGCGCCAGCACCTCGTCGTACATCCGGATATACTCCGGCGCCCGGCCGCCGGGGATGACCAGCCCGGCATAATCCGCCTCCCGCGCGTCGGCGGCGGCGACGTCCACCGCGATGCGGTGGCCCGGCAGCTCGATATACGTGGCCAGCGTCGTGAAATCGTGCACCACCAGCTGCAGCATATCCCCGGACTTCTTGGCCGGCGCGGCCACATCCACCCCGTAGCCCAGCATCATCAGGGCCTGCTGGGGAACCTTGACCTCGTAATCCTCGGCGCAATCCCCGGTCAGCAGCAGAATCTTCTTCGCCATACAAACCACCCCTTTCCTCTTCTCGCGCGATACCATACCCTTCGCCGTCTTCCAAAAAATTCCTGCCGGACCGCACCTTCTTCCCCAGCTACTTCCTTCGCGCCTTCCGCCCCCTGCATAAACGAAAACCCGCGCCTTCGTTGCGCGGGCCAGCTTCCTTATCAATACCCGTAGTCGACAAAGTCGAGGAACTCCCTGACCACCGTAGCCACAGCCACGTCCGGCCCGTCGCCGGTGACCAGCCCGTCGGCCTGCAGCCGCTGCAACGCCGCCCCCACGGCCGCCTCGCCGGCGCCCAGCGCGGACGCCAGGCCGGCAACGGTCAGCCGCTCGTCCGGCTTCAGCTCGCCGGTCACGATCGCCTCGCGGACAACAGCATACACATAATCCTGCTCAGTCCTGAACCCGGCGTCCGCCGCCTTTGCCGGTCCTGCCACCCGCCATCCCCCCTACCCCTTCGCGCCGCCTCTGGCGAAGATCTCCCCGGCCTGCTGCCGCAGCGCCGGCTTCAGCACCTTGCCCAGCGCATTCTTCGGCAGTGCCGCCACCGCCGCGAACACCCGCGGCACCTTATAGGCCGCCAGATTTTTCAGCAGGAACTTCCGCAAATCCTTCTCGTCCAGCGCCGCCCCTTCCCGCAGCACGAGCGCGGCCGCCACTGTCTGGCCCCGCACCCGGTCGTCGATGCCGATGACCGCCGCCTCGGCGATCGCCGGGTAAGCGCCCAGCACCTCCTCCACCTCGCGGGGGTACACATTCTCGCCGCTGATGACGATCATATCCTTCAAGCGGTCCTTGATGAAAAAGTACCCTTCCTCGTCCCGGCAGGCGACATCGCCGGTGTGCAGCCAGCCGTCCACGATTGCTGCCGCCGTCTCCGCCGGCCGGTTGTAGTACCCCTTCATCACGTTCGGCCCGCGGACCAGCAGCTCGCCGCACACCCCCACCGGCACATCGTTCCCCTGCTCGTCCGCCACCCGCACCTCGTTGCCCGGCAGCGCCTGGCCGATCGACCCCGGCTTAGTCTTGGCCGGCGGGTTGAAGCACACCGCCGGCGACGCCTCCGACAGGCCGTAGCCCTCGTAGATGTTGCAGCCGAATTTCGCCTTGAACCGCGCCAGCAGCGCCTCCGGCAGCGACGCCCCGCCGGACGCGAACAGCGTCACCGTCCGGAAATCCGCCGGCTCGGCCCAGTTTATCAGCACCGCATACATCGCCGGGATGGCGTACACGATCGTCACGGCATTGTCCCGCACCGTCGCCACGATCTCCTTCGTAAACGTATCGGCGATCACGATCGTCGCCCCCTGCAGCAGCGACCCCAGCACCGGGCAGGTCCACGCAAAGCCGTGGTACATCGGCAGCACGCACAACACCGTATCCGCCGCGCCCACCGGCAGCTTGGCCGTGAACGACAGCACATTGCTGATCAGGTTGCGGTGGCTGAGCATCGCCCCCTTCGGCCGGCCCGTCGTCCCGGAAGTATATATTATCGCGCACACCTCGTCCTCGTCCGCCGCGCCGATCTCCCGCAGCTCCTCAGTCGCCGCCGGCAGGCGCGGAGCGAACTCGCCGATGATCAGCTGCTCCAGCCGCTCCCTATAGCCGTAGGCCGCCAGCGCCTCGTCCAGGTCGAGCCGGCCCATCGTCACCAGCGTCCGCATGCCGGCGTCCTGGACGATGAAAGCGATCTCCGGGGCGGCCAGCAGGAAATTCAACGGCACCACCACCGCCCGCAGGCTGGCGACCGCCAGGTAAGTATACACGAACTCGGGCGAATTCTTGGCAAACAGGCCCATCCTGTCGCCGGGGCGGACCCCCTGGCCGTAAAGGAAATCTCGGTACTGCCGCACCTTCGCCTGCAGCTCCCCGTACGTTACCCCGTGCTTCCCCCCGAAAACCGTTTTATCGCTCTGTCCCCTGTTTACAAGCTCATGAACAAGCATCGGCAGCCTCCCCACGATAACTCTCCATACCTTTCCGATTATTCCCGATGATTTCGCCGCAAAAAAAATAGATTCCTGCCGCCACAGCGGCTATTTTTTGTGCTTTTTGCCATCGATGTAATTATCTGGCAGGTAAACCGGCCACCGCCGCGAATGTACCATTAGCGTCCTTTCGACAATACCCGCCGTCAGGAGGCCTGCCCCATGCGCCTGTCCGCCCTGCTCCTCCTCGCCCTGCTCCTCATCCTCGCCGGCCCCGTCTGCGCCGCCCCCGGCGGCCCGGCCGGCGGCGACTTCCGGGAATACGCCGGCACCATCGGTGACCTCCGCATCGCCATGACCCTCGACAAGAGCGGCGCCAAGCTCAGCGGCGAATACCGCTACGCCGCGCAGCAGTCCTGGCTTAAGCTACGGGGCGAAATGACCGGCGACCGGGACTTCATCCTCGAGGAATTCGCGCCCCCGCCCCCTGGACGGGACGCTGGAGCCGGATCAAATATTACTTCAGCCCCGCGCATCTCAAGATTTGGAACGTCAACGCCGAGGGCTTCGATTTCAAGGTATACGCCTCCAGCGGCGCCCACGCCAGCTGGGTGGGGACCGGAACGGGCGCTGTTCGCCGGCGACGCGGCCGTATACCAATCTAAGCAGGGAGAAACCCTGACCTTCCGCCTGCAGGGGGACGAATTGATTATCGCGCAAAAAGGCGACCTGGGCGCCGCCCTTGGCGTCAGCTACAACGGCGAATACCGGCGGGGCAAAGTCGAACTGACCCCGCCCACCCTCACCCATCACGGCGTTTTTACAGACCCCGCCGCCGAAGAGGCCTTCAAAGCCCTGGTCGGCGGTGCCTACGGCGAATTCCTGAAATATTTTCATATCGTTTATAAAGAAAAAGACCTCGATCAGATCGGCGCCACCGTATACCGGGGCGGCGTAAGGGCCTGTTCACCTCCATGGAAGGCATCATCATGCACACCCCCGAAGGCGAAATGTGGGCCGCGCTCGTAGTCCTCGACAACGTATGCCACTACACCAACTCCGCCCGCTTCGCCGGCCTGCCGCAGACCATCGAGCACTGGCGCTCGCGCTTCCCGAATAAAGAAGTCATCACCGTAACCCGGCCGTAACGACAGAGATAACAAGAGGTGACCGCTATGCCCGGCATTCTCGCCCGCATTGCCCTCGCCGCCGTCCTGGCGGCTGCGCTGCTGGTCCCGATCGCGAACGGCGCCCGTGCCGCCGAGAACGCCGCCGGCGTGGAGAAAAGCGACGGTCTGCTGCTCGTCCTCGCACAGGCGGGCGGCACATACGACAGCGAAAATTACTACGCGCCCCGCGCCCGCACCGACGAATACCGGACCGTCTGGCTCACGGCCGACGGCTACGCCGTCGACTGCGCCGCGAAAAAGGGCATCGCCGTCGCCGCCGCGCCTGACGGCTTCTACATGCTCGAACAAATCCGCGGTAAACGGCAAAATGAAAAACCATATCAGCTCATCGAGATAAACAAAACGGTTTCCTATAAGATAGGCCAAGAACACCAAACCGAGGTTCCCGTCCGGGATTACGAACGGCCCTTCTATTCCTCCGAAGGCTTTCATCTCGACTTTGTCGGCGGCAACTACATGGCCGTCATGAAAATATGGGTTTATACGACCGGTGCAGGAGGCTACCAATACCATCCCAGCATAACGTTCTGCGAGCTCGGCTCCAGCGTTCCGGCCGCGTTGGAAAAAGACGCCGACAAAGGAGGCCTGATCGCCTTCAAAGACCTCGTCGCCCCGGAAGCGGCCGCCGCCATCGACGATCAGACTCAAGCGTACAAATACGAATTCGACAAGACGGTCAAAGTGGAATCCGCCGGCGACAAGCAGTACATCGCGGCGGCCGACCTCACCCTGCGCCGTCGGGACGGCCGCTGGCAGCTCATGGTGCCGCTGCAATTCAGTAACTGGAAATACTCCCACAACTATTTCGTCTCGTTCCACCCCATCGACATTCCGCTGCCGCCGGCGCTCGTCGGCCACAACGAACTGTGCCTGCCGTTCGCGGCAATAAAACGGCTCATCCCCGAAGCCGTCGACGCGGTATCGTCACCCGACAACTGGCTGCTCGTCGTGCAGACGGCCGCTTCCCTCCAGGTCTTCGTCGACCCGCTCAACGGACTGGACAAGCCGGTGTTCGTCTTCCCCATCGGCGACGGCGAAAAAATAGTTCATAACCGCTGGGCGCCGCAGCAAGCGCTGCCAGCCTGGAACGAACAACTGTCGCGGTTGTTGGCCGAATAACCGCTCCAGCCAGCAAAAGCCACGGTAAACCCGCGCGGCCAGCACGCGGGGTTTCTTCGCCTCATGCCGTCCCACCGCCCCCCGTATCATATCGCCTCATCCCGCGGACAATAGGAGCAGAAGCGCAGCACCGCAATTATGTGTAACGGGGAGGCACAACCATGAGTGAACTCATCAAAAACCGGGAATACAGGCAGAAAGCGGTCAAAGAAATCATCCGCGAACTCCACGACGGCAAACCCGTCGAAGAAGTCAAAGCCAAGTTCGACGCCATCGCCGGCGACCTCGACCCCGCCGAGCTGTCGCTCATCGAGCAAAGCCTTATAAACGAAGGCCTGGAGGTCAAAGAAGTCCAGCGCCTGTGCGACGTCCACGCCGCCGTCTTCCGCGACGCCCTGGAAAAACACCCCGCGCCCGACGTCCCTCCCGGCCACCCCGTGGACGCCTTCCTCCACGAAAACCGGGCCCTCGAAAAGCTGGCCGGGGAGGTGCGGTCCAGCCTCGAAAAACTGTCCGCCGCCGGGGGCGACGCCGAACAGGCGGCCGTCCTCGAACTGGCCGCCAAGCTCAACTTGTTATGGGACATCGACAAGCACTACCGCCGCAAGGAAGACCTCCTCTTCCCCTTCCTGGAGAAATACGAAATCACCGGCCCGCCCAAGGTCATGTGGGGCGTCGACGACAAAATCAGGGACCTCCTCAAGGACGCCAAAAAACTCGTCGCCGGCTACCGGCCCGGCGACAAACACCAACTGGCGGCCAAGCTCGACGAAGCGCTCGCCCAGCTCGGCGAGATGATCTTCAAAGAAGAAAAAATCCTCTTCCCCATGGCCATGGAAACGCTGTCCGAGGACGAATGGCACCAGATCCACCAGGCCGGCGACGAGATCGGCTACTGCCTCGTCGAGCCCCGCGGCGGCTGGCGGCCGGTCAACGTCGACACGGCCGCCGGCCGCGACAAGCTCGCCGACGCCGGCGCGCGCGGCTACATCAGATTCGCCACCGGCACCCTGTCGCCCCAAGAGATCGAGCTCATCTTCAGCCACCTGCCTGTCGACGTCACCTTCGTCGACAAGGACGGCACCGTCAAATTCTTCTCCGCCGGCCAAGACCGGATATTCCCCCGCGCCAGGACCATCATCGGCCGCCGGGTCGAAAACTGCCACCCGCCGGCCAGCGTCCACATCGTCGAAAAAATCGTCGCCGACCTCCGGAGCGGCCGCAAGGAGCAGGAGGACTTCTGGCTCGAGCTTGGCGGCAAGTACGTCTACATTCGCTACTTCGCCGTCCGCGACCAAGCCGGGGCGTTCGCCGGCGTCCTCGAAGTCACCCAGGACATCAAGCCCCTCCAGGCCATAAGCGGCGAAAAACGCATCGCCGACTAGCAACAACCCGCACCCTCCCAAAAAAAGGCCCGCGCCCCAAGCGCGGGTCTCGGCTTGCTTTCGTCACCCCTTTATGCTGATGCAGGCGCTGGCCGCGCGGCTGGTCTTCAGCGCGCCCTCCAATGCTTGGTAGGTTAAATTGACATTCTCGCCCACCTGGGCGAAAACGCCGCCGATACACACCTGCAGGGGCACCTCCTCATCGTCCTCCACCTTCGACTGCTGGATGAGCGCCTTGATCTTGTTCGCCCAGTTGAGCAGGACAGCCTTCCTGTCCATACGCGAAATAATAAGGAAGAGACCGCCGTACCACCGGCCGGCCAGGTCCCCTTCCTTGAGGTTCTCCACGATCGTCCTGGCCGTCACCTTCAGCGCCGCGTTCGCCGTCCACATGCTGAACTCGTCGTTTATCTGCCGCAGGTTGGCCAGCTCCACGAACGCCAGGCCGAACGTCCGGCCCTCGCCGGGGAGCTGGCTTGCCAGCAGGCTCCGCAGCTTGCCGTCGATATACTCCTTGTTGGGCACGCCGGTCAGCGAATCGATGTACGCCTTCAACGCCAGCTCCTTCATCTGCTCGCTGCTCGCCACACTGCCGTTGCGGGTGAAAACCTCCATCGTCGCCTCGATCCCGCCGGCGTCGTCGCGCAGCGGCACGGCGCGGACATCGACCGGTATCCGGTGCCCCTGCGCATGGCGCAGATAAACGGTCGTCTCCCGCACCTCGCCGTCCTGCAGCGTACCGATCAGCGGGCACTTGGCGTTGCAGAGGTTCTCGCCATTCTCGTCCACATGCATCATCAGGTCGTCGTTGCACCGCTTGCCGACCATCGCGGCGGCCCGATAGCCTGTCAGCTTTTCCGCCGCGCTGTTCCAGTAAACGATCTTCCTGTCCCTGTCGACGATATAAATACCATCATACATATTATCCAGCAAAGCCCTGCTCCTGCCAAGCTCCACGCCGCGTCGCCCCCTCCGCGATAATTGCTGTCCGCTTGTAAAGACTATACAACGCCGCCGGCGGTTTTTCCTCTGCAATAAAGCGTATTTTCTGTCGGTTTTACGGACCCTGCGCCCCTGCCGCCCGCCCGGAAACAAACCGGTTGACGGCGGCAACGATTGCGTCTAAAATTATTGGTAAGAGCATATTTGTCCTGACCGGCGGGGTGCGCCTGGCCGGAAGGGAGGTTCGGGACACGACACGCCTGCGGAAAAGAGGATTCCTCTGCTCCTAGGGACGAAGCGGCCGGCTGATTTTCCGCAAACCTTCCTTGGGAAGGTTTTTGTTTTTGCCGTTATCTTAATCGTGAAGCAGGAATGACCGATGAAAATCCTCAAAGCCCTCCTCATCCCGGCCGTTGTCCTCGCCTGGTGGCAGGCGGCCGCCGCCTTTGGCCTCGCCAACAGCTACCTCGTCCCGTCGCCTGCCGGCGTCGCCGCGACGGCCGCCGCGCTGTGGCAAAAAGGCATCCTCGCCGGCCACATGGCCACCAGCCTGGGGCGCGTCTTCGCCGGCTTCGGCCTCACCTTCCTCGCCGCCTTTCCGCTGGCCGTGCTCCTCGGCATGAACCGGCGGCTCATCCCCTACTTCGACGCCACCCTCCACTTCCTCCGCCACATCCCGCCCATCGCCTGCATCCCCCTCCTCATCCTCTGGCTGGGCATCGGCGAAGCCTCCAAGCTGGCCATCATCATCCTCGCCGCCTTCTTCCCCCTCTTCCTCAACACCCTGGCCGGCATCGCGCAATGCGACGCCAGGCTCATCGAAGTCGGCCAGGTCTTCGGCTTCACCCCCCGGCAGCGCTTCCTGCGCATCATCCTCCCGGCCTCCCTCCCGTCCGTCGTCCTCGGCATGCGGCTCGGTCTCGGCTACAGCTGGCGGGCCCTTATCGGCGCCGAGCTCATCGCCGCCTCGGCCGGCATCGGCTACATGATCATCGAAGCCGAACAGCTCTCCCGCCCCGACGTCGTCATCGTCGGCATCCTCGCCATCGGCCTGTTCGGCTACATAATCGACTACGCCTTCCTCAAGCTCGCCGCGCGCATCCTGCCATGGACAGGGGAGAACGAAACCGATGACAGCTTTAGCTCTAAAGGGGCTCTATAAGGAATACCGCCTGCCGGGTCGGCAGGTCGCGGCCCTGGCCGGCGTCGACCTCGCCGTGGCCGCAGGCAGCCTCGTCACCATCGTAGGCCGCAGCGGCTGCGGCAAAACCACCCTGCTGCGGATCATCGGCGGGCTGGAAAAGCAGTCGGCCGGCGAAGTCGCCTTCGACCCGCCCGGCGCCCGGATCGCCATGGTCTTCCAGGAGCCACGGCTCATGCCCTGGCTGACCGTCGAGCAGAACCTGGCCCTCGTCATGCGGGACCAGCCGCCGGACGAGATCAAGCGAACCGTCGGCCGCTACCTCGACATGCTCGGCCTCGGCGGCTTCAAGGCCGCCTACCCCTCCCAGCTGTCGGGCGGCATGGCCCAGCGCGCCGCCCTCGGCCGGGCGCTGTGCTACAACGCCGACATCATCCTCATGGACGAGCCGCTCGGCGCCCTCGACGCCTTCACCCGGCGCAACCTCCAGGAAGAGCTTGTCGCCATCTTCCTCAAGCACAACAAAACCATCCTGTTCGTCACCCACGACATCGACGAAGCCCTCATCCTCGGCCAGCGCGTCCTGGTCATGGCCGACGGCAGGATAACGGCGGAGGTCGCCGTGCCCTTCCCCTACCCGCGCGACGCCGCCGGCGAACCGTTCTACAAACTGCGGGCCGGCCTGCTGGCTTCGCTGACAAGCCCGCCCGCCCAGAGAGGTGTTTAACATGAAGAAACTGCTCGCCTGCCTGCTCGTCGCCGCCCTCGCCGTCGCTTTGGCCGGCTGCGGCGCGCCCGGCAAGCCGAAACCCGTCGACACTGTCAGGATCTCCTACGTCAAGCTGCCCCTCAACGTCCCCTCCATCGTCGAAAAGAAGCTCGGCCTGTTCGAGAAGGAATTCGCCAGGGACAACATCAAGGTCGTCTTCCCCGAAATCCTCGAAGGCCCCAAAATGACCGAGGCCCTCGCCGCCGGCTCGCTCGACTTCTGCAACGCCCTCGGCGGCACCTCGGCCATCCTCGCCGCCGCCAACGGCGTCGACCTCAAGATCGTCGGCATCTACAGCCGGGCGCCCAAGGCCTTCGTCGTCATCGCCAAAGACCCGCAAATCAAAACCGTTGCCGACCTCAGAGGCAAAAAAATCGCCGGGCCGAAAGGCACCATCCTCCATCAGCTGCTGCTCGCCGCTTTGGCGAAAAACAGCCTGACCGCCGCCGACACCGACTTCGTCAACATGGGCATCCCCCAGGCTACGGCCGCCCTGTTCGCCGGCAGCGTCGACGCCGCCCTCGTCGCCGGCCCCGCCGTGCCCAAAGCCCTCGAAAACGGCGCCCGCATTATCGCCACCGGCGAAGGGCTGCTCGACGCCACCATTGTCATCGCCGCCGCCGGCGCCTTCGTCAAAGCCCACCCCGACCTCGTCACGCGCTACCTTAGCGTCCACAACGAAGCCCTGCGCTACATGCGGGAGCACCCCGACGAAGTCTATCGCCTGGCGGCCGAGGAAACCGGCATTTCAATCGATGACGTCAAGAAAATGTACGGCTGGTACGACTTCTCGCCGGCCGTCACCGCCGCCGACCTCGCCGACCTGGAGAAAACCCAGGACTTCCTCGTCCAGAACGGCCTGCTCACCAAAAAGATCGACCTCAAGCCGCTCATCGTCGACATGACGAAATAAGGCGCCTCTATAGCAGCAAACCCGCGTTCAAATACGCGGGTTTTTATTTTTGACTGTTATAGATTTTATTATGATATTCTATAGAATTTTGCTATAATTAATTTTGGCAGTGAAAACGCGAACAATCTTCGTTACGAAAGGAGCCAGCTATGGAAAACAAAACAAGCGGCGTAAGCAGACGGACGTTTCTCAAATCCGCCGTGGCTTCGACCGCGGCCGCCGTCCTCTCGCCCGTCCTGCTGGGCGGCCGCTTCCAGGTCGACGCGCTGCAGGTCTGGTCCTGCGGCGGCCTGGCCGAAGCCTTCACCGAAGCCAACAGCCTATACGAGCAGCGCAACGGCGTCAGCATCGACTATACCGGGGCGTTCGCGGCCGCGCTCGGCAAATCGCTCCTCGGCGGCGCCGTCACCGAAGTCTTCGGCGGCCGGGTGCTGCAACTGGCCAAAGACCTGCGGGCCGCCAACCTCATGCTCTACTTCCGGCCTCTCTGCTTCACGGAATACGTCCTCGTCACCCCGCCCGGCAATCCCGCCGGCATCAAATCCCTCGAGGACCTCGCCAAGCCGGGCGTGCGGGTCATCCTTCCCCTCGGCGCCTCTCCGCCCGGCGGCGGCGCCATCATGGGCATCCTCACCAAAGCGAAACTCGATAAAGCCGTTCTCGCCAACAAACCCGAAAAGGAAACCTGCGTCGTCAAAATGATGCCGCGCATCATAAACGGCGAAGGCGACGCCTCCATCGTCGAACGGCGCCTCACCCGCCGGGCCGACACCGCCGGGAAGGTCGAAGCCATCCCCATCCCCGCGGCCCTCTTCCCGCCCGGCCCGCTCACCTTCACCATCGGCGTCATGAAATACGCCAAGGACCGCGCCCTGGCCGACGACTACGTGAACTTCATCTGTGCCGACGAATCCCAGGCCATCTTTGAAAAGCACGGCTTTATCCCGGCCAACTCCGAAAAGGGCCGCACCCTGATCGAGAAACTGGGGGTAAAAGATGTCTGAGCAGCAAACAGCCACCGCCAAAACAGGCAGCCTCAGCCTGCCGCCCATCCGCAGAATAATTCAATTAGTCATGCTGGCCGTCCTCGGGCAATGGGCCTTCTACGGCATCTTCCGCTGTCCCTTCCTTGTCCCCTTCGTGGGCTGCCGGGTCTGCCCGGTCATCACCTGCTGGGGCCGGATCACCGCCTACTTCTGGACTTTCTGGCTCGCCCTGCCCTTATCCGTCATGTTCGCCGGCCGGGCGTTCTGCGGCTGGCTCTGTCCCGGCGGCTTCGTCAACCAGATGCTCGGCAAGCTGTCGTTCGCCAAGCTGCGCGTCGACAACCGGTTTGTGCGGCTGGCGCCGTACGGGCTGGCTATCGGCCTCCTCGTCGCCGCCTTTCTCTGGATCGGCCTGCAAAACCCGCGGGCCATGGTCCCCATCCGCGTCGGCGAATTCTGGAACTCCATCCGCCTGTCCTTCGAGCACGCCTCCCTGGCCTGGCTGGTCCGCACCTTCGTCGTCCTCGGCCTGGTGGCGGCCGGCCTGCTCGTCGCCAACCTGTGGTGCCGGTTCGCCTGTCCCACCGGCGGCCTGTTGGAGCTGTTCAAAGGCGCGGCCTTCTTCCGCGTTTTCAAGACCGATGCCTGTACCAACTGCGACGCCTGCCGGCGGGTCTGCGAGATGGGCGCCCGCCCCGACGAAACCAACTGCACCAACTGCGGCGACTGTCTGCACTCCTGTCCCGTGGACGCCATTAAATTCGGACGAAAGACGGAAAACCGATGAATAACCCCCGCAAGCCCCTCGAAAACCACCCCTGCTTCAACGCCGGCGCCAGCGCCCGCTGGGGCCGGGTCCATCTGCCGGTGGCTCCCGGCTGCAACATCCAGTGCAACTTCTGCAACCGCCTCTACGACTGCGTCAACGAAAGCCGCCCCGGCGTCACCGGGCGCGTCCTCACCCCTGCCGAAGCCCTCGCCGACCTCGCCAGCCTCCTGAAGCGGCGGGCCGACATCGCCGTCGTCGGCATCGCCGGCCCCGGCGACGCCCTCTGCGATGCCCCCCGCACGCTGGCCACGCTGCGCGCCGTGCACGCCCACCATCCCGACCTCCTGATCTGCGTATCCACCAACGGCCTGGGCCTGCCCGGCCATGCCGACGCCCTGGCCGACGCCGGCGTCACCCACGTCACCGTCACCGTCAACGCCGTCGACCCCCTGATCGGCGAACACATCTACGCCGCGGTCACGCTGGACGGCCGCACCTACCGCGGCCGCGACGCCGCCGTGCTCCTCCTGAGCAGGCAGGAAGAAGGCATCGCTGCCCTCAAGCGGCGGGGGCTGACGATCAAAATCAACACCGTCGTCCTGCCCGGCGTCAACGCCGGCCACATCCCCGCCATCGCCGCCCGGGCGGCCGCCTGGGGCGCCGACACCATGAACTGCATGCCCCTCATCCCCGTCCGCGGCACCCCGTTCGCCAACCTCGCGCCGCCTACCGACGCCGACATGGCCCGCCTCCGCAAGCTGACCGTCGCCCACCTCCCGCAGATCTACCATTGCCGCCGCTGCCGCGCCGACGCCGCAGGGCTGCTGTGCGCCGGCGACGGCCAAAGCTGCGCCCGCTCCGGCTAACCCGCCACGGCCGCAAACCCGCAAGTTAAAACCCTCTTCGCCGCTTCACGCGAAGAGGGTTTTCGTTTCCGGTCCGGCACGGGCAGCTGTCGCTCAGACATCGATGATGAGATTCAAATGCTTGAGGATGGGCTCCGCGGCCTCCAGGCGGTTCTTCGTCTTCAGCGGCTCGCTCATGGCCAGCGACGTAATCAAAAAATCGGCGAGAAAGATCGGGCCGGCGATCGAATTATGGAAAGCCAGGCTGCGGACCGAGCAAGGCAGCACCACGTCAGCGAGCGGCGCCAGCGGCGAACTGTAGCCATCGGTTATCGCGATGATCTTCGGACCGAACCCCTTTATTACTCTCAGTGTTTCCACCGTCGGCCGCGAATAGCGCGGCATCGTGATGCCGATGACCAGGTCGTCAGGGCAGATATTCAATATGTCGTCGACATTATCGCCGGAGCCGGCCTTGAGCAGCCTGCAGTTCCCCATTATCTGATTGAGGGCTTGATGAAGATAATAGGCGATCGCAAAGCTCGAGCGCAGGCCGACGATATAAATCTTATCGGCGTTCACGATAAGCTCGAGACACCTGTCGATCGTCTCTTTCGTGAGAAACCCCATCATCGCCTTCAAGTTATTGATGTGGTTATCGGCGCAGTTCGCCAGGATGCTGCTCTGCTCCAGCTTCTTCTTGTTGATCTCCAGGCGGGTGGTCGGGGCGACCCGGTCCCGCAGCAGCTCCTGCAGATCGCGCTGAAAATCGCTGTACCCCGTGTACCCGAGCCGGAAGGACAGGCGCATGACCGTGGCCGTGCTTGTCCCCACTATCCCCGACAATTGATCCAGGGTCATAAAGGACGTATCCACTGGATTTTTCAATATATAGTCGGCCACCCGGCGTTGCGCCGGCGTCAGGTGCGTAGTCTCCTGCCGCAAACGCTTGAGCAGGGTCGATTTCATGCTTTCACCGCCGTCATCGTAATATTATTTTCACTGTACCATATACAAGAATTTTTTACAACAACCGCCTTTACAGGCCATAAAGGAAGAGTTAGAATAAAGCAAGAGAATTATTTTTTACAACATCCGTAGTGAATGTAGTAAATAATACTATCATTCATCCGGAAATTATTAATGGGAGAGGTTCCGATGAAAACCTACGAAGACGTGTCCCTTTTCACCCCCGGACCGGTGAACGTGCCGGCGCGCGTATTGGCCGCAGGCGCCCGGCCGATGCTCCATCACCGCACCGCCGAGGCGGCCGTCCTTATTGCCGGGCTGGTGGAAAAAGCCCAGACGCTGCTGGGCACGAAAGAAGACGTGCTCCTCGTGCACACCACCGGGCGGGGGGCGATGGAGGGCACGATCGTCAACCTGCTCTCGCCCGGCGACGAGATAATCGCGGCGTGCAACGGCAAATTCGGCGAGATGTACGCCGAGATCGCCGCCACCCACGGCATCGTCGTCCACCGCGTCTGCACCGACTGGCTACGCCCCCTCAGCCTCGATGAAATCGCCCGCGCCATCGCCGACCACCCCGGCGTCAAGGCCATCACCGTCTGCCACAACGAAACGACCACCGCCAGCGTCAACGATATCAAAGCGGTCGCCGCCCTGGGCAAAAAACACGGCGTGCTAACGATCGTCGATGCCGTAAGCTCGGCCGGCTGCCTGCCGATCGAATTCGACGCCTGGCAGCTCGACGTGCTTGTCACCGCCTCCCAGAAAGGCCTGATGTCGCCCCCCGGCCTCAGCCTCGTCGTTTTGAGCCAGGCCGCCTGGCAGGCTGTCGACGCCGCCAAATGCCCCAAGTTTTACATCCAGTTCCGCGACATCCGGAAAAACTTCCACGGCAAGCGTCCCGAAACCCCGGGCACCACGCCGATGTCGATCGTCGCCGGTGTCGAAGAAGCGCTGACGATGATTCTGCAGGAAGGCAAGGAAAACTGTTACGCCCGCCACGAAAAGGTCGCCGCCGCCATCAGGGCCGGCGTGCAGGCCCTTGGTCTGTCGCTTTTCCCGGCCGACGCGGCCTGGCGGTCGCCGGCGCTCACCGCCGTCGCGGCGGGTGCGGAAATAAGCGCCGCCCTGCGCGCCGAGCTCAGGGCAGGCTTCGGCATCGCCGTGGCCGGCGGCCTCGGCAAAGCTTACAAAGATAGCGTCATCCGCATCGGCCACATGGGCCAAGTCTACCCCAAGGACGCCCTCACCGTGGTCGCCGCCATCGAGGCCTGCCTCTACAAACACGGCCATATCCACAATTTGGGACAAGGAGTGTCGGCCTGCATCCGCGAACTAACCGGCAAAGAATAGACGGCGGTTCGGGCCTGGAAACTTCACTCGCGGAATTAAATTAGGAAAGAGGGAACGCAATGTCAGAAACGGTAGTCCAAGCCCCCGTCAAGAAAAAGAAGAACAAACAGCCCTATTACATCATGGGCGGCCTGGTCGGCGGCATCATCTTCGGCTACTTCTTCCCCGGCATGGCCGACTCGCTGCGGCCGATCGGCGACGCCTTCATCAAAATGATCAAGATGATCATCGTGCCCCTAGTGTTCGCCACCCTCGTCACCGGCGTCGCCGGCACCGGCGACTTCAAGCAGATGGGCCGGATGGGCGGCAAAACCATGATCTGGTTCACCTTCGCCTCGACCATCGCCCTCATCCTCGGCCTGATACTCGCCAACATCATCGAGCCCGGCTCAGGCGTGCCGCTCATGAAAGTCGCCGCCCCCGCCGGCGCCGGCACGGCCGCCAAGTTCAAAAGCAACATGGACCTTCTTCTCGGCATCATTCCCAGCAACATCTTCGAAGCCCTGAGCACCGCCAACATGCTGCAGGTCGTCTTCTTCTCCTGCTTCTTCGGCGTCGCCACCGCCTCCCTCAAAGAGCGCGGCAAACCCATCCTCGACTTCTTCGCCGCCGTCACCGACGCCATGTTCGTCGTCACCAACTACGTCATGAAAGTCACCCCGATCGGCGTATTCGCCTTCATGGGCTGGACGGTCGGCAAATACGGCCTGACCCTCATCATCCCCCTGGGCAAACTCATCTTCACCCTTTATTTCGGCCTCGTCATCTTCATCGTCTCGGTGCTGTGGGTGGCCTGCCTGGTCATGAAAATCAGCTTCCTCCAAGTACTGCGGGCCATAAAGCAGCCGCTCATCCTCGCCTTCACCACCTGCTCCAGCGAGGCCGCCCTGCCGCTCATGCTCGAAAACCTGCAAAAGTTCGGCGTCCCCAAGCACATCGTCAGCTTTGTCCTGCCCACCGGCTACTCCTTCAACCTCGACGGCTCCATCCTCTATAAATGCATGGCCCTCGTCTTCATCGCCCAAATGTTCAACATCCCCCTCGACATCCAGACCCAGATAATGATGCTCGTCACCATGGCCATCATCCAGAAGGGTTCGGCCGGCGTCCCCGGCGCCGCCTTCATGGGGCTCTCCTTCGGCGTCACCGCCTTCAACCTCCCTATGGAAGGCCTGTTCATGATCATGGGCATCGACCGCCTGCTCGACATGGGGCGTACCTCCACCAACGTCATCGGCAACGCCGTCGCCTCACTGGTCGTCGCCCGCTGGGAAGGCCAGCTGCCGGCCGAAACCGTCCAGGCGGCCTACGCGAAAAACTACGACTGAGGAGGCTCTCCTATGGCCGGGCAAACCATTGCCGAAAAAATATTCTCCGCCCATGCCGGCCGGGCCGTCCAGGCCGGCGACAACATAATCGCCGCCGTCGACCTGGCCATGGCCACCGACGGCTCGGGACCGCTCACCCTCGACCTGTTCGCCAAAATGGCCGGCAAAAGCGTCTTCGACCCGGCGAAAATCGTCATGGTCCTCGACCACTACGTCCCCTGCCCCAACGACAAGGTCGCCGCCCTCCACGACAGCATGCGCGCCTTCGCCGCCGCCGGCCAGTGCCGCCTGCTCGAACTGGGCGAAGGCATTTGCCACCAACTGCTGCCGGAAAAAGGCTATGTCCGTCCCGGCCAGCTCATCGTCGGCGGCGACTCCCACTCCACCACCTACGGCGCCTTCAACGCCCTCGGCACAGGTATCGGCTCCTCCGACCTGGCGGCGGCGATGATAACCGGCAAACTCTGGTTCCGGGTGCCGGAAACCGTCAGAGTATTCCTCACCGGCAGCCTCCGGCCCCGCGTGACCGCCAAGGACCTGGCCCTTTTCCTCGTCGGCAGGCTGGGGGCCGACGGCGCCGCCTACAAAGCCGTCGAATTCGCCGGCCCGGCCGTGGGCGGACTGACCATGGACGACCGCATGACCCTGTGCAACATGATGGTGGAAACAGGCGCCAAATGCGCCCTGATGCCGGGCGACAGCGTCACCAGAGTCTTTTGCGGCGACGGCGCACCCTTCGTCGCCGCTGACGCGGACGCCGTTTACGAGGCCACCGTCGCCGCCGACCTCGGCGCGCTCGAACCCATGCTCGCCCTCCCCCACCACGTCGACACCGTCGCTCCCGTGGCCGCGCACGAGGGCCTGCCCGTCCACATGGGCGTGCTCGGCACCTGCACCAACGGCCGGCTGAGCGACCTCGCCCTCGCCCTCGACGTCATGGGCGACGCCCCGCTGGCCGCCGGCTTCGAGCTCCTGGTCGTGCCCGCGTCGCGCGCCGTTTTCCTCGCCGCCGTCAAAGAAGGCTTCATCGAGCGGCTGCTGCGCAAAGGCGCGGTCATCCTGCCGCCGGGCTGCGGGCCGTGCTGCGGCTCGAGCCCCGGCATCCCCAGCGCCGGCGAAAACGTCGTCTCCACCGCCAACCGCAACTTCATCGGCCGCATGGGCAACGTCAAAGCCAATATCTACCTCGCCTCGCCGGCCTCCGTGGCCGCCTGCGCCGTAACCGGCCGAATGACCTCACCGGGGAGGCTGGCAACATGAACTATCGCGGCAAAGCCCACCTGCTGGGCGACGACATCAACACCGACTACATCATCTCCTCGCGCCGCAAGCGCGACACCCTCGACGAAACCGCCCTCAGCAAATACCTGCTGGAAGACCTCGATCCGGCCTTTGCGGCCCGCGTCGCCCCCGGCGACATCCTCGTCGCCGGCCGCAACTTCGGCTGCGGCTCAGCCATGGAAATCGCCGCCCTCGTCGTCCGCGGCGCAGGTATCCCCGTCATCCTCGCCAAATCCTTCGCCCGCACCTTCTACCGCAACGGCATCAACAGCGGCATACTGCTCGTTGTCTGCGACACGGACGGCATAAAGCAGGACGACCTCCTCGAAGTCAGCGCCGTTGACGGCGGCACCACCGTCGCCGTCAATGGCCGCCCCTACTGCCAGGCCCCGCCCCTGCCGCCGTCCGTCCGGGCCATCATCGCCGGCGGCGGCCTCGTAGCCTACATGCGCCAATACGGCGACTTCCCCACCGACTAAACGAAGGAGATATGCCCAATGTCCAACGCAGGCTTTCGCATCTACACCAAAATCAACCGCCCCGCCCGCGACCTCGTGGAAAAATTCCGCGGCCTGCCGGTCGCCAACATCGCCGACGAAATGAACCGGCTGGGCTGCATGGACGCCCGCATCAAGCCCCTGAACGACGCGCCCCTCCTCGGCGTCGCCTTCACCGTCAAAGCCCGCATCGGCGACAACCTCATGTTCCACAAAGCCCTCGACCTGGCCCAGCCGGGCGACATAATCGTCGTCGACGGCCGCGGCGACCTGGCCAATTCCCTCACCGGCGAAATCATGATGCGGCAGGCCCGCAAAAAAAGCCTGGCCGGCGTGGTCGTCGACGGCGCGGTGCGCGACGCCGACGCCCTGCGCACCATGGACCTGGCCATCTACGCCGCCGGCATCACCCCCCAGGGCCCCTACAAGGACGGCCCGGGAGAAATAAACGTCCCGGTAAGCTGCGGCGGCGTCACCGTCTACCCCGGCGACATCCTCGTCGGCGACGGCGACGGCATCGTCGTCATCAGCCCCAAAGACGCGGTGGTCATCGCCGAAAAAGCCAAAATCAAGTCCCAGAAAGAACAGGCCACCTTCCGGGCCATCGACGACGGCACCGTGGACCGCTCCCCCTACTCCGACGAAGCCTTCCGCAAACGCGGCTGCGAAATCATCGACGGCGCCTGGGAATAAAAACCGGCACACCCAGTAAACGACCATCGCCGCTTGCCATGCGAAAACCCGTGCAACTGCACGGGCTTTCGCCATTTGTATGGTATAATAAGAACAGCAAAACACTCGCGCCCAAGGGAGACCAAGCCATGACCGCAAAACCGACCCACCTCGTTTTCGACACCGCGCTCGGCGGCACCAAACCGGTCACCGTCGTCGATAACGGCCATAAATGCCCCTTCTGCTGCCGCGGCGAACTGGAAGGCATCATCGCCGAAGACGGGCCGATCCTCCTCCTCGCCAATAAATACCCGGTGCTCCGCGACACCTTCCAGACCGTCCTCATCGAAACCGACGACTGCGCCGCCGAACTGTCGCTCTATCCCAAGGACCACCTCCACCGCGTCATCCGCTTCGGCACCGAGAAATGGCTGGACATGATCGCCGGCGGCGAATTCGCCTCCGTCCTGTTCTTCAAAAACCACGGCCCCTGCTCGGGCGGCACCATCCGCCACCCCCACATGCAGATCGTCGGCCTCCGCCACCTCGACTACACCGCCGGCATCCCCCCGGCCAGCCTCGAAGGCCTCGTCATCAGCCAGGGCGGCGGCGTCGAACTCGCCATCGCCGACAAGCCGCTCGTCGGTTTCGTCGAATTCAACCTCAAGCTCGCCGGCCTCGGGCACCTCGACCGCCTGGCCGACTGCCTGCAGATCTGCGCCCACTACCTCCTCCACCATTTCCACCGCCACTGCAACAGCTACAACATCTTCTTCTACCATATCGGCGGCCGGATAACCGCCAAAGTCATGCCCCGCTTCGTCACCTCCCCCATCTACGTCGGCTACGCTATCCCCCAGCTCTCCACCCGCATCCCCGACATCGCCGCCGACCTCAAGCGCATCTACGGACTATGAAAGGTAGGCGCGCTATGAAGAAAACTATCCTCGCAGTAATGGCGGCAATCGTATTGTTGACCGGTTCATTAAGTACCGCCTATTCCGCCGTTGTACTGTCGAATACTAACGGCAAGATGCCTGGCGGTACCGTTACTGTATATGAATCATCAATTCCCGGCTACTATAAATATATAAACGGCAGATACGGCTTTTCCGTCGATTTTCCGCAAACCTTTAACTTAGCCTTCTTACCGGCAAATGGTGATGGGGCAAAGTTTGCATCGCCTGACGGCCTAGTGGAATTATCGGTCTATGGCGGACATAATATCGGGTGGACAATTGATCAGTACTATCAAATGTCTCTTAAAGACGCATCAGGAGAGTTGGGCTATACGGCAAAAGGCGATGACTGGTTTGTAATTTCGTGGAAAACAGACGGCACAATTTACTATCGGAAAGAGTTTTTCTGCGATGCTGCTCATAACGGATTCACTTTAACGTATCCCGAAAATCAGCAGGACGCTTTTGACGATATTATCGCCAATGTTGAAAAATCGTTTATTCCCGGATGGAAAAGCGGTCGTAGAATTTAAGATGCTTCGAAACAAACCCGCACTTTTTTGTGCGGGTTTGTTTTTTATGGGCCAGTTGTAACGACGGTTTCAATAATCATTCTTTTCCAAAAATAAGTCTGTACATTTTACCAATCTTGTTGTACTATAAAATTAATAATAATTATTAATTGATAGGAGATGTTACATATGTCAAAGCTTACCGCTTGGCTGGACGATAACAGGGACGGCGCGCTGCTCGTGGTGCGCGTGCTGCTTGGGCTGATGTTCATCTTCGTGCACGGCTGGCCGAAGATCGCCGGCGGCGCGGCTGCCTGGCTGAAGCTCGGCACCATGGTCGGCGTCCTGGGCATCACCTTTAGCCCCGTAGCCCTCGGCTTAATCGCCGCGGTCTGCGAGTTTGCCGGCGGCATCATGATCGCCCTCGGCCTGTTTACCCGGCTGGGCGCCGCCATGATCCTGGCCACGCTCGCCGTCGCCGCCCCGACGATGTATTTCACCACCGGCCTGTTCGCCGCCGCCCCGTCGATCGAGGACTCGCTGTTCATGCTCCTGCTCATCTTCTTCGGCGGCGGGAAATACAGCCTCGACCACGTATTCTTCGCCAACAGGAAAACCGTCCCCCGCATCCGCGTCGCCGCGGTAGGCATCATCGCCTCCGAACGGTAACCGCCAATCACCAGGTGACGCCGCAGAACCTCCTCCTCAACCCGGCCGGGCTTATGCCCGGCTTTTTTTCGCTTATGCGCCGTAAAAGGTTGACAGCATCCCCCGCACCGACTACTATACCTACAGAAGGGAGTAATGCAACATGTTTACCCAGCCCATTGTCGCCACCGTATCCTTCGCGGAGGGAACGGAAGCGAACTAAAGCCTGTATCCCTCCAAAAACGATTTTTAATTTTTGGAGGACGGAAATGAAAATAGACTTGGAAAAGTACGGACTGAGCCCGCGCTTCCGGCAGGAAGCGACCATGCACGAGGGCTTCTTTCTCGCGCGGGTCTGCGAACAGCACCGCGATCTGTACAAAGTTATCGGCGAGCACGGCGAGTATTGGGCCACCGTTTCCGGCAAGCTGGCTTACAACGCGGCCGACAGCGCCGACTTCCCGGCGGTCGGCGACTGGGTAATGACCGACCGGGCGGACGACCGCGCCGGGAACGCGATCATCAGCCACATATTGCGGCGCAGGAGCGTATTCGCGCGCCGGGCCGCAGGCACGGCCAATGCGACCCAGATCGTCGCCGCCAACATCGACACCGTGTTCATCTGCATGGCGCTCAACGCCGACTTCAACCTGCGCCGCCTGGAAAGGTATCTGACCGTGGCGCTGGACAGCATGGCGGCGGCGGTCATCGTGCTCACCAAAGCCGACCTGTGCCCCGATCCGGCCGCGCGCCTCGCCGAGGTCGCCGCCGTCGGCGCGGGCGCCGCTGTCGTCGTCTGCTCCGGCAAAGACGAAAGCGGCTGCCGGGAACTCCTCCCTTACCTCGGGGCAGGCAAGACGATCGCCTTCATCGGGTCGTCCGGCGTCGGCAAATCGACGCTGATCAACCGCCTGCTGGGGCGGGAACTCCTGGCCACGAACGAAACCCGCGGCGACGACAAGGGGCGCCACACCACGACGCACCGCCAGCTGCTGCTGCTGCCCGGCGGGGGGATCGTAATCGACACGCCCGGCATGCGCGAGCTGCAGCTCGACCGCGGCGACCTGGCCGGCTCCTTCGAAGACATCGAGGAACTGGCCGCCAAGTGCCGGTACAAGGACTGCTCCCATACCGGCGAGCCGGGCTGCGAAGTCCTGAGCGCCATCCAAGCGGGCCTGCTCTCCCCGGAGCGTTTCGCGAATTTCGCCAAGCTCCGGAAGGAGCTCGGCTACGAAGGCCTCAACTCCCGTCAGCTTGAGCAGGAAAAGATCAAAAGGATGTTCGGCGGCCTGGGAGAGATGAAGCAGGCCATGCACTACGCCAAAAACAAGCGTAAGCGATAACCCCGCTCGGCCGGCCGGCCTTAACCCTGCCGGCCGCGTTTTTTTCCGGCAGGAATTATTCCCCCCGGACAATGAATCATAATCATGGGTCCATTTTGCAAGGAGGGGAAGCCCGTGAAGAAAAAGCCCAAACCGAAAGGCGTCAAGCCCGTCACTGACAACGACCTTGTGACCGTGCGCCGGCAGTGGAACAGCCCCGAGATTGCCCAGGTATATGTCGCCGACGTGGCCAACCCGCTCTGGGACGTGGCCGCCGGCGGCACGAAGGAGACCGCCCCCGAAGCCTACCTCTACGGCTACATCATGTGCGACGCCATCGTCACCGGCAGCATCGCCCACTCGTGCCTCCACGGCACCGCCCCCCACAGCATCAAGGTCTGCATCCTCCGCCGCGACAACGCGCCGCGCATCTACAACCATTTCCTGGAAATAATTGGCCCGAAACCGGCCATGTGGCAGCGGTAAAAGGCAATTTTTCCCGTTGTCCCTTGACATCGCCCGGCGAATATGCTATATTTATATAGATTATTCCCCGGCATAAACTACGAAAGGCCAAGAAATCTGCCTCCCCAGGTTTTCTTCGTTCTAGTTGGCGGTTGGTAATAGTCGGAGGTAATTTGCGGCTGATAGCGCCCGGCGCTATGATTACCATCACTTGATTACGGAGGAAGAAAAAATGGAGTTGCGCATTAAAGATCTCGTCCGGCGTCTAGCCTGGCTGGGATATACCGGCTTTGAAATCGGCAGCATCATCCGCGAGGCCATCGGCCGCGACAGCATCGACGACCTCGGCCCCGCCCAGGGCTCGCGGGTCCTGAGGCACCTGCAGCAGTACGAACGGCTCGGCTCGCATTATTTGCTCACCTACAGTAAATAATCGGCACCGACGGCGGGAAGGCTATTTTTGCCTTCCCGCCGTTTTTTTCGCCTGCCAAAAAGCAGGAATCGGCCGCGGCGGCAGGGAAAATTAGCCACAGACAACAGCGCAAGCAACAGGAGGTAATGCCATGGATTTCGCTTCTCTGGTCGAACTCTTCAAAGCCCGGCGGTCGATCCGCAAATGGAAAAGCGACCCCGTTCCCGAGGAACTGCTCACCAAGGCCATCGAGGCGGCCGGCTGGTCGCCCAACAGCGGCGGCAAGCAAACCTACCGCGTCTACGCGATAACCAGCCGCGCCACCATCGACGCCATCGGCCGCGCCGTGCAGGAAGTCACCGACTACCTCGCTTCCCTCGACGTCGACCCGGCCGACCGGCCGGCGGTCGAGCGCTGGCAGAAGAGCTCCGCCTTCTTCACCAACGCCCCCGCCCTCATCGCCGTCAGCGCCGGCGTCTACCAGTCGATCGCCGACAAGCTCCAGGCCCGCAACATCGCCGACCCCCGCGTCGCCGCGATCAACCGCAACCGCAACATCGCCGCCTCCCGCATCCAGACGGTCGGCGCCTTCGTCGACCACCTGCTGCTGTCCCTCCACGTCCTCGGCCTCGGTGCCGTCTACATGGCCGGCCCCACCCAGGCCAAGGAAGCCATCGAAAAGCTTCTCGGCACCGGCCAGGACGAGGACATCGTCGCCCTCGTGCCGGTAGGTTGGCCGGACGAGCAGCCCGCCGCCCCGCCCCGCAAGCCCCTCGCCGACCTCGTCACCTTCATCCGGTAACACAATACCCTTTGGTAGTTATTTACATATGAATTTTACATAAAATGAGCCGGACAAATATGTCCGGCTCATTTTTTATCGGCCCGCGTTATATCGTCTCGATCAGCCTCTCCCCCGTTCGCGGAACAGGAGTGTGACCGCCCACAGGCCCGCGAGACCGACGACGGTGTAAACTATCCGGCTCATGAACGAGCCCTGGCCGCCGAACATGGCGGCGACGACATCGAACTGCAGCAGGCCGACAAGCAGCCAATTCAGCGCCCCGGCGATGATGAGAAGCAGCGCAATCCTGTCCAAAACACAGCCTCCTTTAGTGCGGGAAAAGCCGCAGAACTAGTATATCCGGGCGTTGTGCCAATTAGTACATGTACCGGAAGCTATAAAATAATGTTATAATGTTATGTAATCAAAACGCCTGTTAAGCTATACGCCGGCGATAAGCTACACACCTGCTAAAGGAGGCCCGCCATGAACTTCAAACGCAGCGCCTTTCTGACCTACGTCGCCGCCCTGGCGGTTACGGTTGCAGTCCTGGTGGCCGGCCAGCTGCTGTGGCAGAAATACGCGGTCGCCAGGCCGCTGGACGCCGGCCTGCAAGGCATCCCCGGCGTTGCCGCCGCCAGTTGGGAAGAGGGCAAGAACGGCGACCTGACGATAAACGTCACCCTCGGCAGCGTCGACAACCTCGCCAAGACCTACGGCCAGATCGGCGCCACCGCCAAAACCATCCTCGGCCGGCCCCCGGCCCGCATCAATCTCGCCGATAGCCGCACCCCCGAACTTGAAGCCTTATATTACGGCATCCACCTGTACATCCAGGAGGCCATCTTCACCGGCAACTTCGCGGCCATGGCCGAGCGCGTCGACGCCAAAGCCCGCGCCGCCGGCGCGGACGCCGGGGTATACGTCGACGCCGCCAACGTCTATGTGCAGTTGGCCCGCGAAGGCGCCGCCCTGTACGCCGTCATCCCGCGGGAGGTGAAATGATGCGGTACGCGCAGATCGCCGCCGGCGTCGGGACCGGCATCGTCGCCTACCTCGCCTGGCGGGGCGCCGATGTCCTGCCGATCTTCTTCTTCGCCGGCATAATCGCCGCCCTCTTCTACTTCGGCAACGCCAGGTACGGCAGCAAGACGTCGTTCGCCGTCATGGGCGGCGACGGCGGGCGCCAGCCGTCCGTGGTCTTCGACGACATCGGCGGCCAGGAGGTGGCCAAGAACGAGCTGCGCGAGGCTTTAGAATTCGTCCGCGACCTCGACGGCATCCGCCGCCTCGGCATCCGTCCTATCAAGGGCATCCTGCTCGCCGGCCCACCGGGCACAGGCAAGACGCTGCTCGCCAAAGCCGCGGCCCGCTTCACCGACGCGGCGTTCGTGGCCGCCAGCGGTTCGGAGTTCGTCGAGATGTACGTAGGCGTCGGCGCCCAGCGCGTCCGCCAGCTCTTCAAGCAGGCCCGCACCCTCGCCGCCGGGCAGGGCAAAGCCGCGGCCGTCATTTTCATCGACGAGATCGAGGTCCTCGGCGGCAAGCGCGGCCAGAACGCCGGCCACCTCGAATACGACCAGACGCTCAACGAGCTGCTCGTCCAGATGGACGGCCTGTCGACCGACGACGCCGTCCGCGTGCTGCTCATCGCCGCCACCAACCGCGCCGACATGCTCGACCCGGCGCTGCTGCGCCCCGGCCGCTTCGACCGCCAGGTGCAGGTCGACCTGCCCGACAAGGCCGGCCGCCTGCAGATCCTCACCCTCCATACCCGCAACAAGCCCCTGGCCGCCGACGTAGACCTGGCGGTCGTGGCCGCCGATACATTCGGGTTTTCCGGCGCCCACCTCGAAAGCCTCGTCAACGAGGCGGCCATCGCCGCCCGCCGCGACGGCGCCGACGAGGTCGCCGCCCGCCACCTCAAAGGAGCGATCGACAAGGTCATCCTCGGCGAGCGGCTCGACCGCCTGCCGGGCGCGGACGAAAAACGGCGCATCGCCGTCCACGAGGCCGGCCACGCCATCGCTGGCGAGGTCCGCCGCCCCGGCTCGGTAGCCAGCATCAATGTCGCCGCCCGCGGCAAGGCCCTCGGCTATGTCCGCACTACCCAGGAGGAAGACCTCTACCTTTACACCGTCGACCAGCTCAAGGACCGGATCGCCGTCGCCCTTGCCGGCGCCGTCGCCGAGGACGTCATCCTCGGCAGCCGCAGCACGGGCGCGGGCAGCGACTTCCAGCAGGCGTCCGGCCTGGCCCGCCAGATCGTCCACGGCGGCATGTCCGACCTCGGCATAATCTCCGCCGACGACCTGCCGCAGAGCACGCTCCACATGGCCGTGGCCGCCATCCTGCAGGGCATCGAGGCCGAGACGCACGCCCTCCTCGCCGCCCGCCGCGCCGCGCTCGACCGGACGGTGGCCGTCCTTCTCGACCGGGAGACGATCGGCGGCGACGAGTTCCGCGCCCTCCTGGCGGCAAGTACGATTTGACATAAAAAGGGTATCGCCTAGGGCGATACCCTTTTTTATGCTCCATAAACATTTTACATAAACACAAAAATTCTCTGACGTTTTCTAGCGTTTACCCTAGCAAATGCGAACATTTCATCCTGACAGCTTATCTGGCAATTAACGCCGCCGGGCTTACAAATCGTAGCGATAGAATTTGCTGTCGACTTTCATCACCGGAAACGACGCCGGCAGGTCGGCTTTTTTTATCTCGACGAAGCCGTTCTTTGCGTAGAAACGGTGGGCGGCGAGGAATTTGGCGGTCGTGCCGAGGTAGATGGCGCGCAGGTCCTGCTCGCGGGCCCAGGCGGACAGCGCGGCCAGCAGCTGCCCGGCAACGCCATGCCCGCCGCCGCGGTAGTCGGCGTGGACGAACATTTTGCGCAGGGCGCCTTGGCGGTCGCCGATGTCGGCGAGGGCGACGGTGCCGACGACGCGACCGGCGGCGAGGGCGAGCCAGAAGTTCCCGGCCCCGGTCTGGTAGAAGGTTTCGATGGCGTCGAGGTCGGGCTGGTCGGCGCGGGTGATGGGGATGGCGAATTCGCCGCGCTGGATGGCGAGGATATGGTCGATGACTTGTTCCTTATAAGGCGAGGTGTAGGTTTCAACGGTGATCGCGGACATCTTCTTCCCCCCTGCCGGTTTTCATGGCCTGCCATTCCTGTTCGATGTTGCCGCGCATGCGCCGCAACAGGCTCTCGGCGGCGGCCCGCTCGCCGCCCACAAAGCCGGCAAGACAGATGTCGAGACAGCGGTTCTCCTCGGCGATGAGGCGCGGATAAAGCCCGAGGGCCCTGGCAGTCGGCACCAGTCGCCACATGCGGCCGTCGACATCGTCGCGCCGCCGCTCGACGTAGCCCTCGGCGAGGAGCTTCTGGACAGCCTTGGTTGTGGTGGTCTTATCGACCTTAAGGAGGGCGGAGAGCTCGGCGAGGTTGACGCCGGGGTGCTCACAGACGCGGGTGAGGAAAACGAATTGGCCGCGCTGCAGGCCGAGGCCGCGGAAGACTATGTCATGGATCGACCAGATGCAGCGGGCCAGGGCGCCGACCTCGCGCAGCACGTCGTTCTTCAGGCTGGCGATCGCTATCGCCTCCTCGCAAAGAAGTAGTTGGTATTTCAACTACTTTTATTTTACCGGGATATAGTTGAAATGTCAACTATCTTAGTTACATAGAAAACAAAACAAGCGCCTGCCCGCGTATTCGAAAATGCGCTGGCAGGCGCTTTGTTTCATGCTATTTTAGGCCTAACTCGCTTTTATAGCGCCCTATATCCAAATTATCGGCAAACTTTCTGCCGAAAATGCAGTCGGTGTTTTTTATCTTCGGCAGATCGTCCTCGGTTAATATTTTGGGGTGTTGCGGACCGCTGTCCCAGTCGATGTACCTTAGCGCCATACGGCCGGTATTGGTTTTGGTGTCATAGCTATATATTCTGTCTTTAAACGCGGAATTCATGACAATTGTTTGGAAAAATTCCTCATCCCCGCAGTACGACTTTTCAAAGGCGCTTTTGTACCAGCTGTTTTTTTCCAGAAAGGCAAATATGTAGTCATTTAACTGCCTGCTGATACAAAACCATGATGCTCCGTAATACAGGGGCGGCAACATTCTATAATACTTATTGAGCTTGTTCAGTCGCAGCAGGTAGCGCAGTTTAAGCAGCAGCAGTTCGAGGGCGGTTTTGCCCTTCTTGTACTGCAGCTCGCAATGCTCATATTTTATCCTGAACTCTATGTACGCGCGATCATAATCTTTTTGTACGCCGATAAACTCCTTGCCGTTGTTTTGTACAAAGAACTCTTTAATTTTGTCCCTGCTTTTCAGCGGCAAATCGTCGCCAGACAGCAGACATATATAATCGTAATCCTTTTTCCGCGTTTCGTTCAGCAACGCCAACATGCATTCTATTTGCGAATATCCGGCCCAGCGAACATTAATCCTCGGTTCGATAAAACACACGCTATTCGTGTATTCGGCAAAGTCGGCGATATCCGCCTTTTTGTCCACATGCACGTAAACATCGCTGTCGACCGATAAATAAGCGATGGTCGTCCTGAGGATATTGGTGTTCCTATGGCACATTATACAATAAGCTATCTTCATCCGCCCCATCCCTTCGCGAACGAGCCGCCGCTCACCTTGCCGTAAATCTTATATACTGCTTTACTTCGTCGAAAGCGGCCATGTTTCCCGCCACGCCGTCGATGACCGGATCGATGATCGTCACTTTCCGGATGGTGCGGCCCGGCACATAATCCCAGACAAAAACGGGAGTTACCAGCCGGGCGGCATTGTTGGTTATCACCGGGTTATGGATGGTCACATTGCCGATGATGCCGGTCCTGGCGGGAGTGTTGCCGATGTCGTGGAAAATGGCGATCGCCGAACCGTTCCAGGCGTCGGAGCGCGAACCGGCGCTGTTGGCGTTTATTATCCGGGGATTTTTGATCAGCAGATCATAAGCGCGATAATCGTGATTGGCAATGGTCACGCCGTTCTTCTTCGCATTCACCCATTCCGGGTTCTCGATCAGCACCGTCCCCGGCGTGACGTTATCGCCCGTATTGGCGTCGATTAAGTACATCCCCCGCTCGCTGCCCGCGTCGCGATGGTTGGTTATCCTGATATTCACCGGCCTGGTTGTCCCGCCCAGCTCGGTGAGATTTATCAGGATTCCCGGGCCGGCATTGCCTTTCGTCACCGCATCGGCCACCACGATGTTTTCGAGAAAATCCCGGTTGGAATTAGGCTCGATGTCCACCCCGGCGGCGGGGGCCACACCGCTGGTGTTGGTCAGCACCGGGCGGATTATTTCGACATTGCGCCCGGCGATTATCGATATGCCCTGCCGCCTGTTGTTATCGGCCTGCACGTCGATCAGGCGGATATTTTCCGGTACCGCGGAAAATTCCCCCGTCAGATATCCTTTTGCCGTTTCGTTGCCGATGTAAAAGCCGTCGCCCCAGCAGTCGACGGCCGCGGTGCCCAGAACGGCGACATTTTTCGAGCCCCCTATCTGAACGCCGGCGCCCCATTGCCCTTTATCGCCGATATGCCGCTTCCGGTCTCCCTGGATCACGCCGCCGACAACCGTAACGTCGCTGACTTTGTCGATGGCCAGAATGGTGTAATGCTCCGCGCCGTTCGGTATGGCCTTCAAAACGGCTCCTTTGGCCATCAGCAACGTGACGCGGCTTTTCAGCTTAACCGACTCCATTGCCTCTACCATGTAAACCCCCGGGGGGATGAACACTTTCCCCCCGGCGGCCGGAACGGCGTTCACCGTCCTTTGGATAGCGGCGGTATCGTCCGCGACCCCGTCGCCTTTGGCGCCGAAAGCCTTTACATTAAGTGCGGCCGGGTCCTCCTGCACCTCATAATTGCCGATGCCATTCGCCGTTGCGACCGGTGCCGGCCCCTTGCCGGCCGGCACCGATGCAGCGCCGGGCATCCCCAAAAAGGCTGCGACCGACTGGGGAATACGGACGGAAAGGTGGTCAAGGGCGTTGTATATGGCGGGCCTGCCGAGCCCGAGCCCTGCCGCATGCCCCGCAATAAGCGCGGCTATCAGGCATATCCCGGCGACTCTCAATATTAATATCAGTCTTCTTTGGGGAGAAACCACGGCCCGGTTGCCTCGGCGCATAATAGCCCAACCAGCTTTCTAATGATAATGCTCGTAGTGCATCGCCACGCCGACCATCAGCAGGAAGGCCATATGAATGCCGCTGCCCAATGTGCCGTTGACGTTTTCGGCCAGCCCGAGAACTATATAGTTCATGATGACCATCAAGGGGCCTACCGCGCAGATATCTTCCTTTGACCGCCGGACAGCGATTTTGTATGCCAAGGCGACTGCCGCCATATCGAAAAGGAGCCGGAATGCCAGGCCAAGTATCCCTCTTGCGTCCAGCACCTCCAAATATGTGTTATGGGCGGGTTGGCCCAGGCGATTGACCAAACCGGTGCCTCCGTGGCCGAAAACGGAGACATTGTCGATAACGTTTCGCCATATTACCTCGCGGCCCGAAACGACCCCCAGCTCGGAACTGAATTTACTCATTTGCTCGCTTAATACATCGGTTTGGTAGACCCCGGTGATCGTCAGCGTCATAAAAACCAAGAGGCCCAGTCCAGCCAGGACCGCCATTGCCCAGGATCGCTTCCTGGACAAATCCAGAAGCGACACAACAAATATCATTATAAGTACGGCGGCGGTAATAAGGCTGGTCCGCGAATTTGACGCGACAATCACGACGATTGAAACCGCAGCCGCTACTCCGGACAGGCTTGAGTAAAGGTAGCAGAAAAAGCCCTTGTTTTCATTCAGCAGGTACTTCCGCAGTAAAACGAGCAAGCCCGCCAGCCAGGTAACCGCCACCAGCCCCATCCCGTTCGAGTTGGCATAAACGCCCGCATAACCCGGCTGGATCGGGTGCAAGGCCAGGGAAGCAAGCATGAACGGGGCAACCCCCAGAACAAGGGCTTTGGTTACGATAAGAGCGCCGTTTTTCTTGATATAATGGGGGATAACGGCGAAAATTATCAAGGATACGCCGCATAATTGCCAAAGCTCGCCGACGAGATTGTCGCGATTGATGAGCGCGGCGACCACGCCCGCCGTGGCGTAGCCTAGCCAAAAATACAGTATCGCCAAAGCCCGCTTGGAAAATTTGCCGACTCTGAAGCCGCACATTACCAGGATGGCACCGAATAACGCGCCTGCCGCCGGAAGGCGCCACGGCGGAGGCGGGGTGGAAAAGTCGACGACAGAGGATAATACCGTTATGATCACCGTCAATAACACGATCATTAAATAATGGCCCGGTCTCAGTCTCTCCCCGGCCTGCTGCGATACTATCCGCGACGCTACCCGCGACAATACTATTCCAGTGTTGGCAAGGTCATTAGACATGTCTCTCAGCCTTTATACCAGTTCTGAGGCGGAGCCCGTTTCCGGGCCGGAATCCTCGACATATTATTTCTCTATCTGCCAACATTCACCTGCCATGATTACCCTTCCCGCTCCTATTTTCTGACGGGAGGGGTTCACTGACGCATAAGGAAAAAGCCGATAACCCTTATTATGGGTTATCGGCGGCCAGCGATCCGGCCGCGCCGGGTGCGCGGTCGTTTTCGTCCGGGGCCGGCGCTTTTTTGGCGTCGCGAATCATGGTGGCGGCGAGGGCGCCGAGGACGGCGAGCAGGGCGACGACCTGGAAGACGTCGCCGTAGGCCATTACGGCGGCCTGTTTGGCGACCATGCCCTGGAGGACGGCGAGGGCGGCGCCGTGGGCCTGGGCGGCGGCCATGCCGCTTTGCGCGAAGCCGGCCTGGAGAGCGGCGAGCAGGCCGGTGGCGGCCGGCGAGGCGATGTGGACGGAGTCGGCGAGGACGGCGGTGTGGAAGGTGTTGCGCTGGTCGAGCAGCGTGCCGAATAGGGCGATGCCGACGCTGCCGCCGACGTTTTTGAAGAGGTTGAAGACGCCCGAGCCGACGCCCATTTTTTCTTTGGGGAGGGTGGCCATGGCAGCGTTGGAGAGAGGCGACATGGTGAGGCCGAGGCCGACGCCCATGAGGGCGAGGCGGACGGCGATGAAGGGGTAGGCGGTGTCGGCGGTCATGGTGCGGAAGGAGTACATGGCGAAGGCGAGGACAAGCATGCCTACGGAGGCCGGCGTCTTGCCTCCCGCCCTGTCGGCGAGCTTGCCGCCCAGGGGGGCGGTGAAGATCAGGGCGCCGATGAGGGGGAAAAGCGACAGGCCGGCGCGGATGGGGGTGTAGCCGAGGATGTTGCGGAGGAAGAAGGGGATGAGGAACAGGCCGCCCATGAGGGCCAGGAAGGTGAGGAAGCCGACGAGGTTGGCGACGGAGAAGGTGGCGTTTTTGAAGAGGCCGAGGTCGACGAGCGGGTCCTCGACATGGTTTTCGATGTAGAGGAAGGCCGCGAGGCTGAGGGCCATGACGACGAAGAGGCCGACGATGTACGGCGAGGTCCAGCCTTCGTCCGCGCCGCGGCTGAGGGCGACGATGAGCGAGCTGAGGCCGGCGGCGAGGGTGACGCCGCCGAAGTAGTCGATGCGCGGCGGGGTCTCCGGCCGGGGTGATTCCTGGAGGACAAAGGCGGCGAGGAGGATGCCGGCGGCGGAGATGGGGACGATACTGTCGAACAGCATCCGCCAGTCGACGTATTCGACGATGTAGCCGCCGATGGTGGGGCCGAGGACGGCGCCGGCGGCGGCGAACGCGCCCCACATGCCCATGGCCTGGCCGCGTTCTTCGGGCGGGAAGGCGTCGGCGACGATGGTCATGGCGTTGGGGAAGTACATCGCCGCGCCCACGCCCTGGAGGATGCGGAAGACGACGACCGAGGCGCTGCTCCACGACAGGCCGACCATCATGGTGGCGAGGGTGAAGACGACGAGGCCGGCGACGTAGATTTTTTTGCGGCCGAACTGGTCGCCGAGCTTGCCCATGATGGGCAGGGTGGCCCCGTAGGGGATGGAGTAGGCGAGCAGGACCCAGGTGACGGTGTCCATGGTGAAGCCGAAGGTGTTCATGATGTTGGTGAGGGCGATGTCGAGCGAGCTGGCGACATAGCCGCTGAGGACGGTGCCGAGGGAGACGATGAAGAGGACGAAGTATTTGTTGGGAGCGGGACGATCAACGACTGCTGCCACGGCGCGTCACCTGCCTGTGCGGATGGCGACGACGGCCGACATGCCGGGTTTGAGGACGGCCTGACCGCTGTCGACGACCTGGATTTTGACGGGGATGCGCTGGGTGACTTTGGTGAAGTTGCCGGAGGCGTTGTCGGCCGGCAGGAGGGCGAATTGCGAGCCGGTGGCGGCGCCGACGTCGACGACTTCGCCCTTGAATTTGCGGCGCGGGTAGGCGTCGACGGTGAAGTCGACGCTGGCGCCGTCCCTGACGCGGCCGATGGCGGTTTCTTCGATGTTGGCCTCGACCCAGGAGGCGGCGGGGTCGGTGATGCTGAAGATGGTCTGGCCGACCGCGACCATCTCGCCTTTGTTGACGGGCAGCTTGGCGACGATGCCGGCCGCGGGGGCGGCGATGGCGGAGTTGTCGAGCTGCAGTTGGGCGTTTTTGAGGGCGGCGGCGGCCTGGGCGACCTGGGCCCGGGCGTAGTCGACGTCCTGGGCGGCGGCGCCTTCGGCCGCGAGGCTGTAGCCCTGGCGGGCGGCGTCGTATTGGGCCCGGGCTACTTTGAGGGCGGTCTGGGCCGCGTCGCGCTGCTGGGCGGAGAGGGCGCCGTCCTGGTAGAGGGTGTCGGTGCGCTCGAAGTCTTTGCGCGCTTTGTCGAGGTTGGCCGCGGCCTGGTCGACCGAGGAGCGGGCCTGGGCTACCTGCTGGGGCCGGTTGCCGGCCTCGAGCGAGGCGAGCTTGGCCTGGGCGGCGGCGAGGTTGGCCTGGGCCTGTTCGACCTGGATGCTGAGGGCCTGGCTGTCGATGCGGGCGATGACCTGGCCGGCTTCGACCCGGTCGCCTTGCTTGACGGCGAGTTCTTCGATCTGGCCGGGGACTTTGGTGCTGACGCTGATGATGTCGCTTTTCACCCGGGCGTCGTCGGTGGATACTTTGGCGCTGGCGGCGTACCACCACCAGCCGCCGGCGATGGCGAGAGCGACCGCTATGCAGCCGGCGACGGTGAACAGTTTGCGCTTGTCGATTTTTTTCGCGGCGCTCATGTTATTCCTCCTACTATAATTAGTTTTGGTTATAAGGCGTATATCGCCGGTCAATTGACCGTGAGATATAATAAGCTCGTATGGGGTGAGGATTCCTATCCCTCCTTGCGGCAAAGACTGCTTTACTAAGAGTGGAACCTCTCCC
>JARKPR010000061.1 GCA_029975165.1 Selenomonadales bacterium | reverse complement strand
CCAGCGGCGGCTGGGCCGCGGCGCCATCGACTTCGACTTCCCCGAGCTCAAGGTGAAGCTGGACGAGCAGGGCCGGCCGACGGCGGTGGAAAAGCGGACCCGCAGCATCGCCGAATCGATCGTCGAGGAGTTCATGCTGGCCGCCAACGAAACGGTCGCCGAGCACATGGACAAGCTGGGCGTGCCGTTCGTGTTCCGCGTCCACGAGGAGCCCGATCCCGAGAAGATGACCAAGCTCAACAACCTCCTCCACAACTTCGGCCAGGCGCTCAGAAAGCCGGACGACATCCGGCCCAAGGCGCTGCAGCGCGTGCTGGACCGCGTGTCCGGCCGGCCGGAGGAGCGGCTGATAAGCACGGTGATGCTGCGTTCGCTCAAGCAGGCCCGCTACGAGGCGGCGAACCTCGGCCACTTCGGGCTGGCGGCGACGTATTACACCCATTTCACCTCGCCGATCAGGCGCTACCCCGACTTAATCGTCCACCGCATCCTGCGCGAGACGTTCGCCGGCGCCATATCCGCCAAGCGGCGCGCAAAGCTGGCGGCCATGCTGCCGGAGATCGCCCTCCACTCGTCGCAGCGCGAGCGGGCGGCGGCCGAGGCCGAGCGGGAGACGACCGACCTCAAGAAGGTCGAGTATATGGCCCGGTTCCTCGGCGAGGAGTTCGCCGGCACGATCAGCGGCGTGACGGCCTTCGGGCTGTTCGTGGCGATGGAGAACGGCATCGAGGGTTTGGTGCACGTCTCCAGCATGGACGACGACTACTACCGCTACGACGAGGACCGTTACGCGCTCATCGGCCAGCGGACCGGCAAGGTCTACCGGCTGGGGGACGCGGCGGCGGTGACGCTGGTGAAGGTCAACCCGGCGGAGCGGACGATCGACTTCGTGCTGGCCGGCATGGGCAACGGCGAGGTGTCGGGCCGCAAGGCCAAAGGCGGCAAAGGCAAGGCCGCGGGCGACGGGAAAGGCCGCAGGGCCAGGGACAGCGGCGGGAAGGCCGGCAAGACGCGGCCGGCCGCGAAGCAGGAGGCCGCGGCCACGAAGACGGCCGCGGGCGGCCAGGACAAGGGCGCCGGCCCGGGCACGACGAAAAAGGGTGGCGGCAAGAGGCGGCAGGGCTCTGGCAAACGACAGGCAAAGTCTAACAAAAACCTGACATAAAACACTGGCATATACTCTGACAGGCAAGGAAGAATCGCGGTATTTCCCGGAAATAGGGGAGAAACCGACAGGAGAGAAACGATGGATCGCAGGGAATTTCTCAGGCTGGCGGCCTTGGCCGGCGCGGGCGCCGTGCTGCTGCCGGGCTGCATGGCGGCGCCGGCCAGGGAGGCGCCGCGCGCCGACGTGGGCCAGGGCCGGCCGGACGCCGGCGGGGCGCCCGCGCCGGGCGAGCTGGTGGTGGCCGAGGGCCGCGAGCCGGCGGAGATGCTGGCGCGGGGCCTGGCGGCCCTGGGCGGCGTGGGGGCCTTCGTGAAACCGGGGGCGACAGTGGTGCTGAAGCCGAATTTCAGCGTGCCGCGGCTGCCGGAGGAGGCGGCGACGACCAACCCGCACCTGGTGGGGGCGCTGGTCCGGACATGCCTGGCCGCCGGAGCGAAGACGGTAAAGGTGATCGAGTACCCGTTCACCAGCCCGGCCATCTGCCTGGAGAAGTCGGGCATCAAGGCGGCGGTGGCGGCGGCGGGCGGCCAGATCTACACGCTCAACGGCGGCCGCGACCGTTATTTCCGCGCGGTGCAGATCGGCGGGCGGGAGCTGGCGGCGGCCGAGTACAGCAAGGACGTGCTCGACGCCGACGTGTTCATCAACATGCCCATCTTGAAGCACCACAACGGGACGCGGCTGACGCTGGGAATGAAGAACCTGATGGGGCTGGTGTGGGACCGCGGCTATTTCCACCGCACCGACCTGCACCGCTGCATCGCCGAGGCGGCGGCGTTCAAGAGACCGCACCTGACCATCCTCGACGCCATCCGCGGCATTACCGACAACGGCCCGATGGGGCCGGGGCCGATCCGCGAATGGGGCCAGCTGGTGCTGGGCACCGACCCGGTGGCGGTGGACGCCTACGGGGCGACGCTGTTCGGCCTGAAGCCGGCCGACATTGACTACATCCGCATCGCCGCCGAGCTGGGCGTGGGCCGCATGGACGTGGACAAGGTGACGGTGAAGAAGGCGTAGGAGACGCGAATATGCGAAGACCGCCCTTTTTGGGGGGCGGTCTTGTTTATTGCTCTAAGCCTGGAGGTGCGCAGGAAAATGTTGCCGGTTAATTGTAAATTTTTGATTAAATTAGCCAAAAATGTAAAAAGTAGTCGAACAAAAAAGGAGTAGCAAATTGAAACAAAGAAATATTATTCAATATTAAATTGCCAACAGATAATTTTGTATTCCAAAGCCCGAAGGCTGCTGGGAATGGAAGGTGTGAAGATGAGTCGATTTGCATATTTCAGGGCTGTAGGCGACCGGAATGGCTATATTTTTGTCGATGCCCTCCTGGCGATGATAATCCTGGTCGTGGCGCTGGCCGCTTTCCTGGGGACATACCGCCAGGCGACGGTAGGAACGGTGGAGACGCGGGAGCGGACGGTGGCCACCGATTTGGCGATGCAAACGCTGGAAAATCTGAAAAAATACGACTGGGCCGGGCGGGGGCGAACCGACGCGGTCTGGTCGTCGCCGACCGCCCAGACGGTGGCTGTAAACGGGCAGACCTATACTATCCGCTACGGCGTCATAACTGCTTTGACGACAACGGCAATCGCCAGCAACAACAATGTTATCCCGGTCAAGGTGACGGTATCCTGGCCTACAGGCAAGAGCGTGCAAATGGCGACTTATTACTTGAAGCAGAAAACGAATTAGGGTAAGAATATGAAACTGTGCAACCTTTTCCGCAATGACGCCGGGTTCACCCTGATGACGCTTATTATCGGCATGGCGCTCATGACGCTGGTCATGGCGGGGGTTCTCAGCGTCCTGGTGTCGTCTTTGAACGCCCACAACTATGTAATGGGCGCGAACAACAACATTGCGCAGGCCCGGCAAGCGCTGACGACGATGGTGAACGAGATCCGGTTTGCGAAAAGCGTCACGCGGCCGGCCGCCGCAGCGACTTCACTCGCCTATGTCGACAGCGAGGGCAACAACTGCATGCTGTCTTATAATTCAGGCGACAGGAAGGTTTATCTCAAACGTGGCAGCGCGGCGGCGGCGGCGATTACGGCCGGGATCGTCACCGGCCTGCGGTTTGATCCCGAGGCCGACGATGTCAACACGGTAACCATCACCATCAGGGCTCAGGATGCGCAGGGGGGCAATCCCTTCCAAACCCAAAGCAAGGTGCGGCTGCTAAACCCCAGCTGACAGAGGGGGGCAAAAATGGCGAAAATGCAGGATCAGCGCGGATCAACCCTGTTGTTATCCCTGTTCTGCCTGGCTATCGTCGGGCTGATGCTGGCGGGAGCCATGACGATGGCGACAGGCCAGCTAAAAATCTCCCGGCTGGACGAGGACAGGGTGCGGGCCGAGTATATAGCCGAAGCAGGCGCCAGGGTGGGGCTGAATTTAGTGTTCCATGATAAGGTTTATTCCGGTTCCTGGGCCAACCAGAAGGTGCAGGACGACAGCAGCGATAACTACGACCTCACTTTGGCGCCGGACAGCGCCTTTAATCCCAACAACCTGGTGATAACGGCGACCGGCCACACCGGCGGCACGAGCCGGACGATCGTCGTCAATGTCGGCTTCAAACCGGCGACGAAACCCGGACTGCTGGATCTGCTGTCGTCGTCAACGGCATCATACTCCCACGACAATGCCAACACGGCAAATCCATCCGCCGCCAAGAGGTGGCTCGTGACCGGCAGCGAGGGAAACCGCGTGGGCAATCCGCCCGACTCCGGGTTCAACCAGGTGCTGTTCAACGACATTTTGGATCAGAACGGTTTTTCGATCGATTATTATGCGACCCTCACGCAAATGACCAACAGCGCAACCGGGTACGGCATTTACTATTTCGCGACCGGCATGGCCGACAATATGACGGCCTATGTTTTGCAGTACGACCCCGGAGCGGTGCTCAACAACGACGGCGGCGCGTTTTTCGTGAAAAAGGTGATTCAGAGCCCGACGGTGCCGGCGAATCCGTCGGACAACGAAACAAGGGATTACCGCTACGCCTTTCAGGATAACAGCAGCGCCAACGGCACGGCCAGAGTGAGTTTTAACGATATAGCCAAAAGTTACATCAAGAATTTCCAGTTGAACGCGCTGCACAAGATCACCATTAAGTACGAGAACGGCCGTCATAAGATTTACATCGACGATGTGCTGATTTTAGACTTTGTCGATAACGACAGAAGCCACCCCATTCCCAAGACCAATGCCGGCACCGGCCTGCGGGTCTGGAACGCGCGCGTGAACTTTTATAACGCGCCAAGCACCAGCACGGGCCAAAACGTCCCCATCACCGCCACGTGGGTAAGGCAATAAGGCGACGCAGATGGGGGGGCGCCTACGGGCGTGGATAAGGTAACGGTGAGGCAGGCATAAGGCAGGGAAATATGAGGAAGACCGCCCCGCGGGGGCGGTCTTGAAGCTCCCGGAAATAATCCGGGAGCTTTTATATTCGGCACGTATATCCTTTACTCCGTCCTAAAAGCTTTGCACTGCCTGGGCCTTATCAACGGTCCCCACGAAGATGAAGTTTAAAATAGTGGTTGAGGACTTTTAGGCCTTCGATGGCGTTGGCGCGGGGGTATTTGTGGGTGATTTTGTAGACGGCGCGTTCGGGTGGGTTTTCGGCGAGGGGGAACATGTGGAAGTGGCCTTTGCTTTTGGCCATTTTGGCGACGGAGAGGGGGACGATGGCCCATTGCTGCTCGTTGCAGAGGAAGGAGAGGACGAGCTGGGCGGTGTCGAGGCGGACGCGGCTGGTGTGGAGGGGGTTCCACCATTGATCGTGCCAGATTTTGTAGCTGGCGCCGCCGGTCTGGTAGAGCTCGTGGTCGGGGTCGAGGTCCTGAGGGTGGACGAGCTGGTGCTCGGTGCGGTCGGGGGAGGCGGTGCGGAGGACGACCATGGGCTCGCTGTAGCATTTTTCGACGCGGATCATGGGGTGGGTGCGCTCTAAAAGGGTGAAGGCGACGTCGACTTCGCGCCGCTCGATGAGGTCGTAGAGGTTGGGGGAGTGGGTGGTGATGACCTGGAGGCTGATTTTGGGCTCGTGGGTGCTGAGGGACTGGTAGACGGGCGGCAGGAGGGCGAAGTTGAGGCTGTCGAGCGTGCCGATGGCCAAGGAGAGGGAGCGGTTTTTGGTTTTGAGGCGCTGCGATTCGTTCCAGAGGGAGTTGAGGCGCTGGGCGATGTCGACGAATTCTTCGCCGGCAGGGGTGAGGCGGAGGGATTTGGCGCCTTGGCCGCGTTCGACGAGGGAGGTGCCGAGTTCGGCTTCGAGGAGGCGGAGCCGTTTGCTGACGGTGGATTGCGCGAGGTGGAGCTGGGCGGCAGCGCGGCTGATGTTGAGCGTCCGCGCGACCGCCAGGAAGGTTTCCAGGCCGGTGTCGTACATAGTGCTCCTCCTGACATATCGCGATTCGCGATATGTGCAATCGAAATAAGTCGCTTTACGAACAGGTCGGCATGTCTTAACATTAACACTAGGTAGAATATTGTGTCAATGGCGGAAGTAGTATTTAGACATAAGGAGTGGTAATTAATGGAGACGATGAAGGCACTTGTGTCGTATCCTAGCGCGGAGCTTAAGCTTGAGGAGGTGCCGGTGCCGAAGCTGGGGGAAAACCGCTACGCGCCGCACGATGTGCTGGTGGAGGTGGAGTACTGCGGCATTTGCGGCAGCGATATCCATATGTGGGGCAAGGACAAGACGGGGGTGAAGACGCCGCCGCGCAAGGTGGTGAGCGGCCACGAGATCGTGAGCGTGGTGAAGGCGGTGGGCCCGGAGGTGACGGCGGTGAAGCCGGGCGACCGCGTGGTGCACGAGATCGTGACGATGTATTGCGGCCATTGCCCGGCCTGCCTGGAGGGGCGTTTCAATATTTGCAATACGCTGCCGCCGATGGAGGGGCGGGCCCATTTCGTGACCGGCGGCGGCTTCGCCAAGTATACGGTGTGGCCGGAGTGGCAGCTGCACAAGCTGCCGGATAGCGTGAGTTCGCTGGCGGCGGTGCTGTGCGAGCCGACGGCCGGGTCGGTGCACAGTATCGTGACGAGGGTGGATGTGAAGGCCGGCCAGTCGGTTGCCATCCTCGGCCCGGGGGCCCGCGGCCTGCTGCTGGCCCAGGTGTGCAAGGCGATCGGCGCGGGGCCGGTGATCGTGTCGGGCCGCGAGCGCGATGTGCCGTTCCGGCTGGCGATGGCGAAGCAGTACGGCGCCGATTATATCGTGAATGTGGACCGGGAGGATATCCGCAAGCGGGTGGCCGAGCTGACCGGCGGCATCGGCGTGGATGTGGTGCTGGAGAATACCGGCGCGGTCGAGCCGATCGACGAGTCGCTGGATATCGTGCGCAAGGGCGGCAAGGTGATGTGGGCCGGCGGCGGCATCCGCGGCGGCATCATCGCGCCGGTGGATACTTATAAGGTGATCGTGAAGGAGCTGACGATTGTCGGCGAGATTTCGCAGATTCCTTACGACTGGACGACGGCCATCAAGCTGATCGCCGCGGGCAAGGTGGTGACCGAGCCGCTGGTGACGCACGTGTTTTCGCTGGACGACTGGCACCAGGGTTTCGAGCTGGCGGCGACGAGCGCCGAGAGCCTGCGGGTGGCGATTAAACCGTAACAGGGGAGACGACGTATGAGTACGATCGACAGTTTGCTTGACAGTATACCGCTGCCGAAGATGGTGAGGGTGAAGCAGCGCTTCGAGCGCCCGGTGATCGCTGACGTGGCCGGGGAGCTGAGCGCGCGGCTGGCGGCCGCCAAGGCGTTCGCCGGCCTGAAGCCGGGGCAGACGGTGGCGATAACGGCGGGCAGCCGGGGGATTACGAATCTGCCGCTGATGATGAAGGTACTGGCGGCGGAGATCAGGAAGGCCGGCGGCGAGCCGTTCATCGTCCCGGCGATGGGCAGCCACGGCGGCGCGACGGCCGAGGGCCAGAAGGCGATGCTGATCGGCATGGGGATAACGGAGGAGTATGTCGGCGCGCCGATCAGGGCGACGATGGAGACGGTCGAGATCGGCATGTCGGCCAACGGTCTGCCGGTGTTCCTGGATAGGTACGCCCACGGGGCCGACGCCATCGTGGTCATCAACCGCATCAAGCCACATGTCGCTTTTCGCGGCAAGGTGGAGAGCGGGCTGATGAAGATGATCGCCATCGGCCTGGGGAAGCAGAAGGGCGCCGATATTTGCCACGAGTTGGGCTTCGGCAAGATGGCCGAGAATATTCCGGCGATCGCGGCGGTTACGCTGGCGAAGGCCAAGGTGCTGTGCGGCGTGGGGATTATCGAGAACGCGTACCACGAGACGTGCCGCATCGAGGTGCTGGCGAGCGGCGAGATCGAGGCCGGCGAACCGGCGCTCCAGGAGGAGGCCAAGCGCCTGGCGCCGCGGATTTATTTCGATAGTCTCGATGTGCTGGTCATCGACGAGATCGGCAAGGATATCAGCGGCACGGGGTTCGACACCGGCGTGGTGGGCCGGTACCATACGCCGTTCATCAGCGGTGGCCCGAGCATCACCCGCGTGGCGGTGCTGGATGTGACCGACAAGTCGCACGGCAACGCCAACGGCCTGGGGATAGTGGACTTCACGACCCGCCGGGCGTACGAGAAGGTAATTTTCGAGCAGACGTACCCGAACGCGCTGACGTCGACGGTGCCGGCGAGCGTGAAGATCCCGATGGTGCTGAAGAACGACCGGCAGGCCATCCAGGCGGCGGTCAAGACGTGCAATATCCTCGATAAGGCGAAGGTGCGGCTGGTCCGCATCAAGAATACGGTCGCTCTGGGCGAGATCGAGGTTGCGGAGAACCTGCTCGCGGAGGTGGCGGCCAATCCGTACCTGGAGAGCATGGGCGCCGCGTACGAGTGGCCTTTCGACGCGCAGGGCGGGCTGGTCTAGCCGGCGAAGCGATAACGGGGAGGCGGACCGTGGAACCGATACCGGGGATAACGATGGTCATCGGCGACCGGAAGATGGTGGAGCGGGCGGTGCGGATCGTGGCGCCGGCCTGCTTTGCCGTGCCGCGACGCAGCCGTTGGCCGGGGGCGGGGAAGTTTCCTGAGGGGAGGAACCCTGAATATAGATATAAATCATGAGGGGGTATGAAAGGTGAAAGGTAAACGGATCCTGGTTTGGATGCTGGTGCTGTTTGTGACCGCCGTGCTGGCGGGCTGTGGCGGCTCGCAGCAGCAGGCGGCCCCGGCCGCCAAGAAGGTCGAGTACCCGACGAAGGCGGTGACCGTCATCCACGGCTTTAAGCCGGGCGGCGGCAGCGACCAGTTGTCGCAGCTGACCCAGCCGTTCCTGGAGAAGATCCTGAAGCAGCAGTTCGCCAATGTTTACAAGCCGGGGGCGGACGGCGCGATCGCCTGGAAAGAGGTGGGCAAGAACAGCAAGCCGGACGGCTATACGCTGACGACGGTGCTGACGCCCAAGACGCAGATCAATTCGTTCGTCCTCGATAACGCCGGCTATGCGATGGCCGATTTCGAGCCGATCGCCAACATGGTTTTCGACCCCGGCATCATGGTGGTGGGGCCGAACAGCAAGTATAAGACGATGAAGGACCTCCTCGACGACGCCAAGGCCAACCCCGGCAAGGTCAAGATGGCCAATTCGGGCAAGGGCGGCGACGACTGGTTCAACGCGGTGATGATCGAGCGGTTGGCGAAGGTGCAGTTCAACGATGTGCCGTTCGAAGGCGACGGACCTGCGTGCCAGGCGGCGGCCGGCGGCCATATGGACGCGGCGACGACGAATATCAGCGTGGCCGTGCCGCTGATCAAGGCCGGCAAGCTGAAGCCTTTGGCGGTGTACACCGAGAAGCGCCTGCCGGAGTATCCCGATGTGCCGACGCTGAAGGAGCTGGGCATCGATCTGGTGGAAGGCTCGTACCGCGGCTATCTGGCGCCGAAGGGGACGCCGAAGGAGATTATCGATATCCTGGCCGATGCGCTGGAGAAGGTGGCCAACGATCCGGAGTACAAGAAGGTGTGCGCTTCGACCAACCTGCTGGTGGATTTCAAGAAGGGCGATGCCAACCGGACGTGGTTGAAGAGCCAGGAGGAGAAGCTGTCCAAGGTCGTGGAGGATATGGGTCTGAAGAAAAAGTAAACTGCAGGTGAAGGGATAAAGTGAAGGAACGGGTCGTTGCTTTACTGATCGTAATATTCGCGCTGGTGTTCGTGGCCGCTTCGGTGGCGCTGGACGTGGGGACGCTGTTGGAGCCGGGGCCGGGGTTCATGCCGGCGGCGGTGGGCGTCGCCTTGCTGGCGGTGGCCGGGGTCAATCTGGCGGCCCGGCTGCGCGCTCCGGCGGAAGACGGCGGGCCGTCGCTGACGCCGGCGGCCGTCGGGATCGCGGCGGCTACGCTTGCTTATCCGGTGCTGCTGCGGTGGCTGGATTATCTGACGGCTACTTTCGCGGTGGTGGCGGCGCTGCTGATCGTGATGCGGTTCAGGTCGGCGCCGGTGGCGGTGGCGACCGCTTTGGCGGTGACGCTGCTGTCGTTCGTGCTGTTCGCCAAGCTGCTGGGCGTGGTGCTGCCGAGCGGATTTTTGGAAGAATTCATCCTGAGGCTGTAGGGGGGCGTTATGGAAGTTCTGCAGCATTTGATGTTCGGTTTCCAGACGGCGGCCACCCCGATCAACCTCTTCTACGCGCTGTCCGGCGCGTTCATCGGCACGGTGGTCGGCGTGCTGCCGGGCATCGGCCCGCTGGGGTCGATGGCGATTTTGCTGTCGTTCACGCTGAATATGGACGCGACGTCGGCGATGATTTTCTTCGCCGGTATCTATTACGGGTCGATGTACGGGGGGTCGACGACGTCGATCCTGCTGAACATCCCCGGCGAGGCGGCGTCGGTGGTGACGTGCCTGGACGGGTACAAGATGGCCCGCAAGGGACGGGGCGGAGCGGCGCTGACGATTGCCGCCGTAGGGTCGTTCGTGGCCGGGACGCTGAGCATTATCGGCCTGATGTTCGCGGCGGCCGCTTTGGCGGATGCGGCTTTGAAGTTCGGGCCGCCGGAGTTTTTCGCCATCGGGCTGGTCGGCCTGGTCTTCCTCGTGCGGCTGAGCGGCGGCAGCCTGCTCAAGAACCTGGTGATGCTGATCCTCGGCCTGGCGGTGGCCTGCGTGGGCACCGACCATCTTCAGGGGACTTCGCGGTTCACGTTCGGCATCGACGAGCTGGGCCAGGGGGTGGAGTTCCTCCCCGTGGCCATGGGCCTGTTCGGCATCGCCGAGGTGATGGCGACCGCGGCCAAGCCGGACGGCCCGGGGGATGTGATCCGGGTGAAGATGCGGGAGCTGCTGCCGCGGCTGGATGAGTGGCGGCGCTCGATCGGGCCGATTTTCCGCGGCTCGGTGCTGGGGTTCTTCATCGGCCTGTTGCCGGGGCCGTCGCCGGTTATTTCGACGTTCGTGTCGTATATGGCGGAGAAGAAGTTGTCGCGCCATCCCGAGGAGTTCGGCGAGGGGGCCATCGAAGGGGTGGCCGGGCCGGAGTCGGCCAACAACGCCGCGGTGGGGGGCGCTTATGTGCCGCTGATGGCTTTGGGCGTGCCGTTCACGCCGGCGATGGCGGTGGTGGTGGGCGCGTTGATGCTGCACGGCATCACGCCGGGGCCGATGGTGATGGTGGAGCGGCCGGAGCTTTTCTGGGGCCTGATCGCCAGTATGTATATCGGCAATGTGATGCTGCTGGTGCTGAATGTGCCGCTGGTGCAGGTGTTCGTGCAGATCCTGAAGGTGCCGACGCAGCTTTTGCTGCCGTTGATCGTGCTGACGTGCCTGGTGGGCGTGTACAGCGTGAATTCTAGTTATGTGGATCTGTACGTGCTGGCGCTATTTGGAATTATGGGCTTCTTCCTGCGGGAGATGGGCTATTCGCCGGCGCCGCTGGTGCTGGCGCTGGTGATCGGGCCGATGATGGAGACGGCTCTCAGGGAGTCGCTGATGATGTATCAGGGCGACGTGAGCCAGATGGTTTTCCGGCCGATCGCCGGGGCGATCTACGCGCTGGCGGTGGCCGCGCTGGCGGCGCCGTGGCTGTGGCGCCTGTTGAGGGGCGGCAAGGCTTCGGCCGAGACGCAGGGATAATAGGAAGCAGGGAATAGCGAAGCCGCCGCCGGGAGACCGGCGGCGGCTTCAGACTGGCGATAAAGGCCCATCTGCGGCGTTGCTCCTCAGAGCGCTTGCTTGCGTACATCCCACAGTACGCGGCGCGGCGCGCTCTTCCGGTGCGCCTTGCATCTGGACCTTTCTCACCAGTCTGACTTTGTCTACACTCTGAGCCGCCGCCGGGATACCGGCGGCGGCTGTTGCTATTTTATATAGGTTACCGTGTCGCCCTTCCTGGGGGCGGGGGCGGGGATGGGGCCGCTGCGGCTGCCGAGGGCGACCGAGCAGTAGGGCCGGTAGCCTTGGCGGATGCCGAGCCGGTCGGCGTGTTTTGGCCCGTCGGCGCCGTCGAAGGCGAGGAGGCCGAAGTAGATCCAGCAGGCCGCCAGGCCGAGCGATTCGGCGGCGAGGAGGATGTTCTGGGTGGCGGCGGCGCAGTCGTAGGGGGCAAAGGGGCTTTCCGGGGAGCAGGCGAGGATGACGGTGGGCGCGCGGTAGAAGGCGTGGTAGTCGGGGTCGGCGGCCAGTTCGCGGAGGAAGGGCATTGGGTGGTTTTGGGCGGCGTCTTTGGAAGCGCGGCTGAGTTCGTCGATGAGTTCTTTCCTTTGGACGGCGATGAACTGCCATGCCTGGGAGCCGGCGTTAGGCGCGTATTGGGCGGCTTCCAGGACGGCCCGCAGTTCGTGGTCTTTGATTTGTTCGCGGTTGAAGCTCCGTACGCTGCGGCGGTTTTTGATGACTGCCAGGACTTCGTTCATTCCGCGGCCTCCGTTTCGTTTTTTGCAGGCGCTTTGCCGACCGGACGGGGGACGAGGTCGGCGGGCGGGGGCGAGTTTGTCGGTTTTGACGCGGGCGGCGAAGTCGTCTGCGAGACAGATGTCGGGATGCCCGCAAGGGTTTTTTTTATTTGGCACGTTGTGTTCACCTCACGGCTAGTTTGTGCGGCGAAGGGGGTTTTTAGCAGGAGGGCGGTTATAGTGGCGCGGGCGGGGAGATAATATCGATAGCAAAAGGAGGTGAGGGCATGGCGCGGGATGTGATGTGCACGGTGGAGAACTGTAAGTTCTGGGATAACCGCAGTTGCAAGGCGGACGGCATCGAGGTGAATGTGGACGGCGGCGGCCATAAGGCGGGGTATACGGCCGAGACGAGCTGCCATACTTTTGTGGCCGGAGGAAAGGAATAGAGAACGGCCCGGGGATTCCCGGGCCGTTTTTCTGTGGCGGCGACGCGGCAGGCCGGATGCCGTTGCCCGTGGAAGGCAGGGGTTGGCCGCCGGTGTGCTAATTGCTTCCGGTTGTGCTATAATGGTTGTGCTACGATGTGGGCGCGGGCTGCGCCGGGGAGAGGGGTTCGGTGGCGGAGAATATCAAGATCGTGGCGGAGAACCGCAAGGCGCGGCACGATTATCATATCCACGAGACGTACGAGGCCGGGCTGGTGCTGACGGGGACCGAGGTCAAGTCGCTGCGGGCCGGGCGGGCGAACCTGAAGGACAGCTACGCCCGGGTGGACGACGGGGAGCTGATGTTGCACAATATGCATGTCAGCCCTTACGACCAGGGCAACCGCTTCAATCACGAGCCGCTCAGGACGCGCAAGCTGCTGATGCATCGCGTCGAGATCAATCGGCTGGTCGGCAAGACGAGGGAGAAGGGGTATACTCTTGTGCCGCTAAAGCTGTATTTCAGCCGCGGCCGGGCAAAGGTGGAGCTGGGACTGGCGACCGGCAAGCATACTTACGACAAGCGCCAGGATATCGCCGCGCGGGACGCGAAGCGGGAGATGGACCGGGCGGTCCGCGACCGTCAGAAGGAGTGATTGGACGGCGAACGGTTTTTATGTTATAATGATTATACAGAAGCATATATTTCGTTGGACGGCGCCGCACCGCGAGCGCCCGGAGCTAATTCGGGGGCGTACTGGTTTCGACAGGGGTGGTTGTGGCATGGGTAGCGAGCCGGGGTTCCATCTGCCCGTCAATACGGTGGGACAAAGTTAACTGCCAACGAAGAATACGCTTTAGCAGCTTAATGCTAACGTCCTGCCTACGCTCGCCCGTGGCCTAGGACAGGGCGTCACTTAACGGGCTACCTGAGGCCCAATTCTCGGAGGGCCGACTGGGAATTTTTATCGAGATAGCGCCGGGGCAGCCTGTCTGTGGGCGGCGCCGGGGCGAAAGCTAAAGCATAGACTGCGCTCGGAGAAGCCTGTGTAGTGACGCCTTTGGACAGGGGTTCGACTCCCCTCGCCTCCACCATCCAAATCCCACGTGTTGTGATTGGGTGTGACCGAACGGAAAAAATGTACTGTGGGACATCAATAGGGTCTTCTGACTCGCGGACATTAATAGGGTCACAAAAAAGCCACCGTCGTATCGACGGTGGCTTTTTTGTATGAGAAAACCCCGGCGCCCTGACGTGACCCCCAAAAGTTAGACAAAATTTTAGTTAAGCGACTGGAACGGTCAAGAAAAACTGGACACAAAGATAAGTATTTTAAAAAATTTTGAGCCTCAAACTGGATAGGACTCATCCACCCAAGTGCGGAGTGGATCCGCTTAGTGATTACCTTCTAAGGCCGTAAAGACCAAAGCCGGTATTGAAGGTGGTTTCGTCACAATCAAATTATAGTCCATTAAATAAGAGGGGCCGGAACCATAATATGTAGTAGACCTGCCCGGACGCCTGGGACGAGATTCTGCGGAGGCGGAGCCCGCTGTATCGGAGGGTATTGGCGAATCACGAGGCGAGCTACGGGGACAGCCACCCGTGCGTCGCCACGAGCCTCAACAACCTTGCGGGGCTGCTAGAAGCAACCAGTCGGATGGCGGAGGCGGAAACGCTGTACCGGCGCGTGGTCGACATTTTGCTGAAGGTTATCGGGGCATAATCAGAAAACGCCGACCACTATATCGTGTTCGGCGTTATTTTTTTTGGAGAGGTTCAAAAGAGCTTATAGCGGTGAGGAAGACATGAAAACTCCTCTATCATTGACGTTTTGTTTTAGACCACAAATGGCTTTGCAGCGAGCTTTTTACCACAGGGTTGCATTGCGCCATACCACAGGCCAGAAATCGCGAGGAACACCAAAACAACCTTGACTTTCATTCTTCGCAGCCTCCCAATATCTGGTTTTCAGCTAAAGAATATCACGACTGAAATTTGAAAACTACTGCCTTTTCGTAAACGCCTAAGTTAATTGCATCCCTCAGCGGCAAGCCGGCGCCTAAACGTCCAAAGGTACCTGGCGGCTGTAATTGCTTTTTGCCGGTTTCCTTCGCTGTTTATTGCCCCGCCGCCTATGAAATGACCCCCAAAGTTAGACAGTATGGTATACTGAAATACTTTGGGGGTGTTTTTCACTAACGTGGGGTTCAAAAGAGCTTTCAGCGGTGAGGACATAACGTCTCCCCCTAAGAGAGTCTGCCACGGATAAAGGAAATTTTAGAACATTTGTTGTAAATGCAAGAAAATTATGGTATAATTTTCTTAAAAAGAATTCTATTAAAGAAAGGTATAGATAGAAATGTCAGTTACCCCAAAAGTAATAAATACACACTATTTCTTGAAAAGTGAAATTGATCGCATTCTTTTAGCTATTCATTCCGACACTGAAATATACATTTTTTGTAAGTTTTTATGGAGAACTGGGGTAAGAGTTTCTGAGGCTTTAGATGTTACCCCTAAAAATATTGATCATGTTAAAGGCGTAGTTAATGTTAAAACCCACAAACGCCGGAAAGATAAGAGTCATAATCGAGAAATTCCATTGCAAAAAGATTTTATCAAAGAAATAGCAATCTACATCAATTCACGTGCTATTCCAATAAATCAGCCACTATTCTCATTTACCAGCAGAACTGCTTTTAATTACGTCAAAAAAGCCTGTCAGCAGGCTAACTGTACCGATGATAGAAGCCACCCTTCAAGCTTTAGACATAGTTATGCACTTCACTGTTTAATGAATGGACTAGCAATTAATGAGGTTAATATGCTCTTGGGCAATCGAGATATAAAAAAAACTATGATTTATTTGCAATTAATACCCAACAAGCAAGACTTTAATAATTTGGCATGGTGAATTTAAAGTACTAATACTATGAATGGAAAGCATTGAATATAGTTATGAGATTCGACTATAGGATCAGTAGCGAAACGATTAAAAATTTACGTGTTACCTTCACATCCAAAATTTCTGGGAAGAATAAAGAGGATAGGTATAAAGTAGCAGGTAAATGCTTTTCTCCAAAAGATGTTAATGATAATGAGTATATTAGACGCCAAGATAAAAATAGGTCCGGCAGAAAAACTTAAAAAAGGGGGAGTTAATCTATGAATGCGGAAAGATCTTCGCTCGACATTTTACAGGATCAATTATATAAATGTGGTTTTAGCCCTAATAATATAAAAAGAAACTTAAAATATCATAGTACAAATAAAGCCATATCAATAGCGGATATGGTAGTATATGCAGATGAAAAAATACAAGATTTAACTACTTCATTTATCTCTGTATTTTATATTCAAAATAACAAAGAAAAAATATTAGAAGAAGCAAAATTCCTTGCGACGCCGGTTGTCTTTTTGTTGCAGTCGAATGATGTAGAAATAATTCATTATAATCAAAATGAGTCGTCTAAAATAACATATGCACTTCTTGAACATTATTTCTCAGAAAACAGATTGCTTTATTCTAAGAAGGAATTATCAACACTAAAGAATAGCTCAGGATTTCAACAAATTTTATTATTTGCAATTGATGCTACAAAGGAGCTTCTGACTTCTACCTTTGATCGAATTATCTCAGAAGAGAAAAATAGGTTAGGAAATTTGTATGTTAACGAAATTACAAAAGTGGCAATACATATTTTAGCTGCATGCGTGATCGAAGATAAGATGTGGAAAGACCAATCGCAAAATGTTGTGAATCTGATACATAAATGTCAACAACATCTTCCGAATTATTTTAAGGGTTGTTTAAGTTCGAATAGAAAAATTGATATTGCCCAAAATGTTTATAGCCTATCAGGAGAGCTGGTTATTCCTGCCCAATTTGACGAGGCAGGAGATTTTGAAAAGATATACGATTATGCTGCACGATACAACTGAAATCTACTGTAGTGTGCGGATGACCTAAAACATAATTGAAGGCCAATAGGTGTAGATTTTCTATTGACCTTCTTTTTTTTATTTCAGAAAACGGGCTGTCCTGGGAATGGGGGTCAAAGCTTAGTCTCGAATATAACTCTTGTTTTCTTTTCGCACCTTTATTAACCGCTCCGTGCACGTGGAGTGTGTGGCGCAGGAGTAGGGTTCTGTGTGGTGTGTCTTCTATGTGCACTAACGGACATGAATAGAGACTCACCGTGTACCAACGGACATTTTTTCACGTGAAAATCTGTATTGGAAATAGTTCAGACTAGTATCAAAACTATGAACTAGTGGACTTTAATACGGTTGAACT
>JARKPR010000024.1 GCA_029975165.1 Selenomonadales bacterium | reverse complement strand
GGGAGAGGTTCCACTCTTAGTAAAGCAGTCTTTGCCGCAAGGAGGGATAGGAATCCTCACCCCATACGAGCTTATTATATCTCACGGTCAATTGACCGGCGATATACGCCTTATAACCAAAACTAATTATAGTAGGAGGGAAGAAATGGGCAAGAACCGTATCCGGATGCTGGCGGCGGTCCTTTCGTTGTCGTTGTTGCTGCTGCCAAGCTTGGCCTGGGCGGACGAGAGCGACGCGTCCGCTGCCGACACGACCTTGAAAGAGGTAGTGGTCACGGCGGTGCCGCTGGACAAGTACCTGGTCACGACCAGCGTGATAACCGCCAGGCAGATCGAGGCCAAAGGAGCGAACACCGTGGCGGAAGCGCTCCAGGATGTCCCCGGCATGTTTTTGCACCGGGGCAAGAAAAACGCCAACCAAGTGGAGATTCGCGGCAGCGGGCTGACCTACGCGAAGGTTTATATTGACGGGGTCTTCGTCAATCCCTTCTCCAAGGCCAGCGGCTCGGATGCCGTGGATTTGGACATGTTCCCGACGGACGGCATCGCCAAAATCGAAGTGATCAAAGGCCCGGCGCCCGTTGCTTACGGGATGGATGCCATCGGCGGCATTATTCTCATAACGACCAAGAACGGCAACGAGTTTAAAGGCGGCACCCTTTCCCTGTACGGCGGGTCTTACGGCTCGCTCAACGGGTCGATCGGCTACGGCGGCGGCGATAGCAAGTTCAATTACTACTTCAACGCCGGCTCGGGAAGTAGCGACGGTTTTACGACCAACGCTTTCCGCGACAGCACGTACTTCCGCACGAAGCTGAACTGGCAGCGGGGCGACAAAGAATCCCTGACCTTTATCGGCGGCTACTCGCTCACCAATAAAGGCTGTCTGAACGCCAGCGACCCGGTGACCGGCGCGTTCAGGAACAACACCTCCGGTTTCTGGCCCGGGCTGCCGAACTGGCAGTTCAAGGACTGGGAGAAAATCGACCTGTCGCTCGATTACGCCCGCAAGGTCAACGATAAGGTGGACTATACGCTGAAGGTGTACCGCCATTCGGAGACCCAGGACCTGTGGGCCGACGGGCGGGGCTATATACCGACGGCGGGTGTCGCGATTGATCCCGTGACCAGGGCTTTTCAGAACCTGACCCGGGGCTACAGCACGCTACGCTGGAACGCCAGCTACTGGCGGGCCGCGATCAACGGGGTGGAGCTGCAGAGCAACTGGAAGGTTAGCGCCACGAACACCCTGACTTACGGGATGAGCTATTCCGACCTCGACTGGCGGTCGTCGGCGTCGCTGGCGGCCAGCGACCCGTACAATCCGGACAGCTACCGGTGGGATTTGTACAACAACAAGCGCTACGGCTATTACCTGCAGGACAACATCCAGATGGACGAAAAGGTCACCGTAACCCTCGGCGTGCGGCACGACAAGAACGAGCTGCGGTACAGCAACGGCCAGAACCAGAAAGGGTCGGCCACCGTTCCGTCCGCCAACGTCGTCTATAGTATGGACGACAACAATACGTTGCGGGTGTCCTACGGCGAAACCTTTAGCTTCCCGCGGATTTCCGAAATTTTTTCCACCGCGACCAACCTCGACTTGAAGCCGGAAAAGGCCAAGAACTACGAATTGGGGTGGAAGCATAAGTTCGACAAGACGCTGACGGGCGACATCGCCATTTTTAAAAATGACATCACCGACAAAATCCTCAGGGACCCGCTCGACACGACGCGGTATATCAACGTCAGCAACGCCAAAGTCCAGGGTGTGGAGCTGGAGCTGGACAAGAAGTTCTCGCCGCGGTGGAACGCCTTCGTCAATTATACCCACCTGAGCACCGCCAGCAGCGACAACACGGGCGCGATCACCGAGTTGCAGAACAACCCCAGGGACATGGTCAACTACGGGGTAGTTTTTCATGCCGATAAAGGGTATGATTTCCGCCTGGCCGGCCATTGGGTCAGCAAACGGTACACCGCTGACGCCGCCTATCCGCGGCTCCCCGGCTACCATGTCGTTGATTTCATGGTCAAGCGGAAGATCAACGCGAAGTACGACTGGTATGTCAAGGCCCACAATATCTTCGACAAGGAATATCAGGACGAGCTGTACTACGATGCTCCCGGACGCTCGGTCATGGCGGGCGTCAACTGCAAGTTCTAAACACGGCGGGCTTCATTCACCCGGGCCGCGGCGTGTGCCGCGGCCCGGGCGATGAAGACGAACTGGCGAGGAGGAATCCGGTTTGAGTCAGCCGTTACGTTTGTTGAAAATTACAGCCGGTCGGTGGCCAGCGATCCGTATTATGTGGTCACTTACGACCACCGGGCGTTCATGTATAACAAAACGGGCCGCCCGGAGCTCGCGCTCACGGACTGCGAGGCGGCGCTCGCGCTCAGCCCGCATTACGTGCCGTCGTATCTGAACAAGGGGACGGCATACGAAAAGCTGGGGCTATACCAGGAGGCGATCGGGAGGGAAAGCGAATGTTCGGCAATAGGCGGTTGACTCGCGGCTGGCTGATAGCCGCACTGATCATAACGCTGCTGGCCGGTATTGTGCCGGCGACGGTCTGCGCGGCCCCGCCGGCAACGTCCGCCTCGCCGCAGCATGTCGTCCTGACCTGGGAAGGCGACCCGCGGACGACGCAGACGATCGCCTGGCAGACGTCCGCCCCCGATACGGGCGGCCGGGTTCAATACGCCGAGGTCACGTTGGCGAGGGCTTTTCCGGAAACCGCCGCCACGGCCGAAGCCCGGGCGGAGCTTCTGCCCGCCGCCGGCGGGAGCATGGTCGTCCATTGGGCGACGCTGACCGGCCTCAAGCCGGGCACGCACTATTTATATCGCGTGGGGGACGGCTTCGGGTGGAGCGAACCGCGCAGCTTCACGACGGCCGCCGACCGGATCACCGGTTTCAAGTTTCTCGTGTTCGGCGATACCCAGAGCGACCGTTACGATCTATGGCGGGAAGTCCTCCGCCAGGCGTTCGCGGCCAACCGCGACGCAGCGTTTCTGACTGTCGTGGGCGATCTGGTGGAGGCCGGGCAGGATTACGACCAATGGGACGCCTGGTTTGACGCCGCCCGGGAGGTCATCGCCGTTATTCCCGTAATGCCGCTGACCGGCAACCATGAGACTTATACGCCGCTGTGGGGCGAGCGTTCGATGCCGACGCTGTTCACCGCCCAGTTCAGATTGCCCGCCAATGGTCCGGACGGGCTAAAGGGCCAGGTGTATTCGTTCGACTACGGAAACGTCCATTTCGTGATGCTGGACAGCCAGGCGCGGGAAGAGGCGCGCTTCGTGCCGGACATGCTGGAACGGCAGAAGGCGTGGCTGGAGAAGGACCTGGCGGCTTCGGATAAACTATGGAAGGTAGTGTTTTTCCATAAGCCGCCGTACCACAGCAAGACGGCCCGCAGCAACGACGACGTGCGTACGGCGTTCGTGCCGATTATCGACCGGTATCGTGCCGATATCGTTTTCAACGGCCACGAGCATGTCTATGCCCGCACGTTTCCCCTCCGCGAGGGTGCCGTGGCGACCGGCCCGGCCGAGGGGACGGTCTATGTGACGACCGGCCGCGGCGGCGCCAAAGCGCACGGGGATATGCACGCCAACGACTGGCACGCAGTCTATTACAATCCGCGGAACGAGCCGAACTATCTAGTCGCAACGGTGACTGATAGCCGCCTGTCGGTGGCGGTGTTCACGCTGGGCGGCGACCTGATCGACTCCTGGCAGATCGAAAAAGGACGGTAAAAGAGGTCTTGGGGATGAAATGCAATTACTGCGAGCGGCGCTGCGAGCTGGGGGACGGCAATTACGGCGTGTGCCGGATGTATCGGGAGGAGGGCGGTGCGGTGCGAGAGCGTTTTCCCCGCCGGTGGTCGACCTACGCCGTGTCCCGGATCGAGTCGCTGCCTTTTTACCACGCCTATCCGGGGAGCAGGAGCATGACGATCGGCACGGCCGGCTGCAACCTGGAATGCCGGTACTGCGCCAATGCGTTCGTCGCCCGGGAAGACCCGGCCGCCGTCCAGGACGCGATGTACGACTTCACGCCCGCGCAGCTTGTGCGGATGGCCGCGAAACTGGGCTGCCACAACATAGTGTTCACCGTGAACGAACCCACGGTATCGCTACCGTCGCTGCTCGAGCTGGGCGCAGAGTCCCGCAAGGCGGGCATGCCGTTGGGTTGCCTCACGAACGCCTATGCAACCGAAGAAGCGACCGACCTGCTGGCGGAGGTCTTTTCGTTTGTCAACGTCAGCCTTAAAGGCCTGTCGCGGGCTTTTTGCCGCCAATATCTCGGCATCCCCAACGCCGGGCCGGTCCTGCGCAACATCAAAAGGCTGGCGGCGACGACCCACGTGGAGGTCACGACGCCGGTCATACAGTCGGTCAACGACGGCGACATCGACCCGATCGCGGAATTCCTCGCCGATGTCGGCCAGGGTATCCCCTGGCACGTTTTCCGGCTGCTGCCCGAGTACAGGATGAAGTACGCCGCATATCCACATATCGCGGCGATCGACGCGGCTCTGGAGAAACACCGCCGCACCTTGCCGTATATATACTTCCACAACTTCGTCGGTTCCGAATGGGTCAACACGCTCTGCCCCCATTGCGGCGCGACCGTCATCGAACGCTTCAGCCTGGGCTGCGGCGGCGACAGGCTGGACCGGTACCATTGCCGGGGCGACGCGTGCCCGGAGTGCGGCTACAGGATCGCTATCCACGGGCAACGGGTGGCCTGGAACGCGAAGGAGGGGACGGAATGAGCCTGGCGATCATCGATGCCAGGGAATGGCAGACCGTCCTGGACCTCAGGACGGGCCGCAAGCGCGCGGACGACTCCCCCGCCGTCCGGCTGGCGAAGCGGGTGCTGGCGAGGCATCCGTTCCCCGGCGACACCGACGCCAGGGGAAACCGCTGGGTAACCGATACGGCCCTGGACCTGGTCGGCGAGTACGACCCGCAGTTCGTTTTCCTGATCTACGCCCAGCAGTTTTACTTGTTCCGGTTTTCCTGCCCGCCGGCGGCCGAAAGGGCGGCGATGATCGACGCCGCCTTCGCGGAAGCGGAGCGGTTCGCGAACGAAACCGGCTTCTGCACCGTCGTCGTCGGCACGGGGGATATGATCCCGACGGCGGGCTATATCGACTTGAGCGGCCTCGACGGGCTGGCGGTCACCAGCCACTGGCTGACACGGTATTGCGGCCTGTACGGGCTGAGCGGGAAAGACGGCGATGAGCTGCGGCGCCTGACGGCTTCCGGCCTGGTCGCGCGGGTGGCCGGCAAAGACGAGCTCCTGTCCCTGTTCGCGGATGTCCCGGCGGCTGCCGAGCGACTGCCCGACTTCCTGGCGGTGGCCCGGGAGGGGTATTGCTTCCGGTCGACCCTGCTGCGGCGCCCACTGATGGTCCCGGCCGGAAACGAAGTCATCCCGGTGTCGGCGCCGCTGGCCGGCATCAAGTCCATAACGGAGATAAGCGGGCAGGTCCGGAAACTGCTGGCGGACAGAAAGGTAGCCCTCATCCTGTTGGAAGGCGTGGGGGTGAAGGACTTCCGCCTGCCCCACGAGCCGTGCGCCAACGGGCGGGGCTGGTACAGCTACGAGCCGGGCGAAGCCCAGTATCTGACCATCAGCACCGGCAGCCACCAGATTTTTTCGTATCCGCCCGGCTACAGGTCATACCGGGAAGACGGCGAAAATAAGGAATATCCCTTTTCGGGCTATTTCACCTCGCTGCCGTCGGGCACGCTCGGCCAGGGGTTCGCCGGCCGCAGCATAGCGGTGGGGAACAGGAGCATGTTCATGCATACGGTGCCGGGCGCGGACATCGCTGTCGAATGTTTCGCCCGGAACCTTTACAACCAGGGCTGTATGGCAGTTATCCACCGACAGGACAAATGACGCGGGAGGGATGTTCATGCATATTGAGTTTCCGGCCGATTTGCAGAAAGTAGTGGCGTTTCACGGGCACGTCTGCCCCGGCATAGCCATAGGCTACCGGCTGGCGAAGGCGGCGCTGGCGGCTCTGGGATACCAGAGCCCGGACGAGGGCGACCTGGTGACGATCGCCGAAAGCGACCGCTGCACCGTCGACCCGTTCCAGATCGTGCTCGGCTGCACGCTCGGCAAAGGCAGGCTATACATAAACAATACCGGCAAGCAAGCCTTCACGGTGGGCTGCCGGAAGAGCGGCCGTGCCGTGCGGGTAATCCAGCGGCCGTATAACTACACGCCGGAAAACGACGCCCTGACGAGGAAGGTGCTGGCCGGCGAGGCGTCGGAAGCCGAGTACCAGCGTTACAGGGCGGAGCGGGAGGCGCGCATCAGGGAGATACTGACAATGCCGGACGCGGAACTGCTGACGGTCGAACAGGTGGCGGCGGAGCTGCCGGGCAAGGAAATGATCTTCAATTCGCCCTGCTGCGAATTCTGCGGCGAACAGGTCATGGAGCCGTGGACGCGGCTGCGCGAAGGGAAGGTCGCCTGCATCCGCTGCGCGATCGCCGTCGTGCGCTAGGGGTCCGCATGACAGCGAACAGTTACGACACGCACTCCCTGAGTCTGCCGCTGAGAGTTGACCCCTTGCCGCTGTCGGCCCTGTCGCTGCAGCGGCAACTGCACGAGACTGTAGCCGTAGCAGTGAAGCTCGGTTTGTTCAAGCATCTGCGAACCGCCAGGACGGCGGACGATTTGGCTGCCGAACTGGCCCTCGAAAAAGTTGCCACTTTCTACCTGCTGAAGGTGCTGACCCACCTGGGGTGCCTGGCGGAGAAAGAGGACAGGTTCGTCAACACGCCGCTGGCGGACGCGTATCTGGTCGACGACAGCTATCTGTATCTGGGCCACGAGTTCGCCCTGCAGCCGGCAGCCGATTCGTACGGCGGCCAACTGGCCGCGCGGCTGCAGAGCCGCCAGGCGGACAAGCCGCCGGAGCCGGCGTGGAGCCAGGAGCGGCTCAGGCAGATCGGCGTCTTCGGCCTGATGGGGGCGATCCAGGAAACGGTGGGCATATGCGATCTGAGCGGTGCCGGCCGGCTGCTCGACCTGGGCGGCGGCCACGGCTTCTACAGCATCGCGTTCGCGCAGAAATACCCCGGCCTGCGGGTGACGGTCTTCGACCTGCCGCATATCGCCGCGCTGGCCGGGCAGTTCATGCGGGCTTTCGGGGTCGAGCGGCAGGTATCCCTCGTCGGCGGCAATTTCCTGACCGACGACATCGGCGACAACTACGATGCAGTGCTGTGCGCGAATGTCCTCCACAGCGACAAGCGGGACGTCGTCCTGCCGAAGGTCCGCCGGGCCCTGCGGCCGGGGGGGCGGATAATCGTCAGGTGCCGGGTGGCCGACTGCGCCGACAGCCTCGAAAATGCGGCGGCCAAGCTGCGCTGGCAGGCCTGCGGGGGCCGGGAGCTTTACACTGTCGCCGAATGGCGGTCTTTCCTGTCCGGCCACGGGTTCGGAGACATCGTGGTTACGAGGTTTCCCGACATCTATGCGATCCTCGTCGCCGTGGGCCGGGGGGAGGGGTAGCCGTGAGTTCACAAGTCGGCCGGCGGCGCGGCGAAGGGGCCAAGCTGGCGGTCATGCTATTCGTGCTGCTGGCCGCGTTTCTGGGGTCCTTCCTTATCGGCCGCTATCCTGTGGCCCCGGATACGGTGCTGGCCATTCTGCTGTCGAAGGTGTTCCCGCTGCAGCCGACGTGGTCCGAGACTATGGACACGGTGGTGATGAAGGTCCGGCTGCCGCGCATCGCCGCCGGCATGCTGGTCGGCGGGGCGCTGGCGGTGTCCGGGGCGGCCTTCCAGAACCTGTTCCGCAACCCGCTGGCCTCGCCGTCGATACTGGGCGCCTCCTGGGGCGCGGGGTTCGGAGCGGTGCTGGGGATGATCCTGCATCTTCCCTGGCTGTGGATTCAGGCGTTGGCCTTCTTTTTCGGGCTGTTCGCGGTGTTCTGCACTGTCTGCATAAGCTCGTTCTTCGGCAACAAATCGATGGTCACGCTGGTGCTGGGCGGTATGGTGGTGTCAGCCTTTTATCAGGCCCTGATCTTTGCCCTCAAATATGTGGCCGACCCGATGGATACGCTGCCGGCGATAACCTTCTGGCTGATGGGGGGCTTCACCAAGACCACCCTAAGCGAGGTGGCGTGGGCTCTGCCGCCCATTGCCGTTGCGCTGGCCGCGCTGTACGCCGCCCGCTGGCAGATCAACGTGCTTGGCGTCGGAGAGGAGGAGGCGCACACCATGGGGATCAATGTCAAGCTCACCCGGGCGCTCGTGCTGGTGGGCGCGACGCTCATGACGGCGGCCGCGGTCAGTGTCGGCGGCGTCATCCAGTGGGTGGGCCTGGTCGTGCCCCATATCGCCCGCATGCTCGTCGGGGCCGACTTCGCCGCCCTGTTCCCCGCCTCGCTGCTTATCGGCGGCGCTTATCTCGTGCTGATGGATAACCTGAGTCGGAGCCTGTTTTCGCTCGACATCCAGGTCGGCATCTTCACCGCTTTGATCGGCGCGCCCTTTTTCGTCTTCCTACTGGCGAAGACCAGGAAGGGTTGGGGTTAATAATCTCGGGAGGTAGTCGTATGTACGATATTTTCGCCAAAGGCGGCTTCGTTATGGGCATAATCATCGCCTGTTCCGTGCTGGCCGTGACTGTCGCCATCCAGCGCTGGTCGTACTATCGGCGCATCGAAAAAGAGGACATGCTGTTGATGCCGCAGCTCAGGCAAGCGGCGGCGGACGGCGCCGCCCGGCTGTCCCCGGCGGGGGACGGGCCGCTGGCGAGGCTGTGGGCGGCGATCTACGACCGCCGCGCGGGCAGCGGGGCCGAAATCGGCGACGCGGCCGAGCTTGTCCTGGACGCGGAAAATCTCCGCCTTGAGCGGTATCTGTATATCCTGGCGACGGTGGCCACGATCGCGCCGCTGCTCGGTCTGCTCGGCACCGTCTTCGGGATGATCAAGACTTTTCACGCCGCCGCAGCCAGCGGGGCCGGCAACCCAGCCCTGCTGGCCGAGGGCATCGCGGAAGCGCTGTACAATACGGCCGCCGGCCTGTGCGTCACGATATTCTGCGTCGTCAGCCACAACCATCACCGCAACCGGGCGGACCGGCTGCTCAGGCAGCTGGAGACGCGGGCCAAGGAGATAGCCGCCCTGCTGACCGGCGGGGGTGACAGCCGTGCCGCGTAGGCGGGAGGGCCGGCGGGTCGGGGTGAACATCGACATGACGCCGATGGTGGACGTTATGATGCTGCTGGTGATATTTTTTATGATGTCCACGGCGTTCGTCACCGTCTTTCCCGGGTTCGCGGTCAACCTGCCGCGGGCGTCGCTCGAAAGCCGGCACGCCGAGCAGATCGTCGTCATGATCGCCAGCGACGGGCGGGTCGCGGTGGACGGCCGCCAGGTCGCCCAAGGGGAGCTGGCGGCGGCGGTAAGGGCGGCGGGTGCCGACGGGGCGGCCGTGTCCATCCGGGCCGACAAGGACGTCAGCCATGGGCGGGTGGTGGAGGTCATGGACGAGATCCGCAAAGCCGGCGTGACCAAGATGGCCATTGCCGTCGAACCCAAGGGGCGATAAAACGATGGCGGCGCGATCGTGGCCGACGGCTTTCGGCATATCAGTGGCCATCCATCTGGCGATACTTGCGGCCGTGGTATGGGGAACAGGCGTTTATGCGCCGCCGGAAACGCGGTATATCGAGGTCGAGCTGTCGGAGCCGCCCGCCCGGCAGGAGCCGGAGAAACAGCCGGTGGTGGCGGAGGCGGCCGCCGCCGTCCCGCCGCCGGACGAAAGGCGGCCTGAGCGCAGGCCGGCCGCCGCCGCGCCGCCGGACGAGATCGTACAAAGGCCGGCGGAGGCGCGGTTCGCCGGCGGCGGGGTAACCGCCGGGACGGCCGCGAAGACGGCGGGGCCGGAGGCAACGGGCCCCGCAACGCAAGGCAAGGGGCAGGAGGTCGACCGGCTGCCCTCCGTGGTGTACGGGCCGCCGCCCGCATACCCGTCCGAGGCGCGCACCCAACGCTGGGAAGGGACGGTCCGTGTCAGGGTGCTGGTGGCGGCGACGGGGGCGGTGCAGGATATCCGGGTGGCCGCAAGTTCAGGGCAGAGCACGCTCGACCGGGCGGCGCTCGAAACCCTGCGCCGCTGGCGGTTCAGCCCGGCTTACCTCGCCGGCCGCCCTGTCACGGCATGGGTCACGGTGCCGGTGGTGTTCCAACTGGAATGAGGACGGCCGGAGGGCAGGGGGGCGATATTTTGCTGACAGTGGATGATATTTATTTCGGGTATTCTAAAAACGACCTGTTGCGCGGCCTTTCCTTCACGATCGAAAATGGCGATGTCGTCTGCCTGCTCGGTCCCAACGGCGCCGGGAAAACTACCCTGCTGCGCTGCCTGTTGGGCATCAGCAGAGTCAGGGCGGGCGGCATCCGCGTCGACGGCCGCGACATCGCCGCGGCGTCGCCGAAGGAGTTGGCCGCGGCCATGGCTTACGTGCCGCAGGCGACGACGACCGTGTTCCCTCACCGGGTGCTGGACATGGTTGTCATGGGGCGCACCCCGCATATCGGTTTCACGGCCGTGCCCACAAAGGGGGATTACCGGCTAGCCGCCGAGGCGCTGGCCAGGCTGGGCATCGAGCACCTGGCGGACAGCCTGTTCAGCGAGATCAGCGGCGGCGAACGGCAACTGACGCTGATCGCCCGCGCGCTGACCCAGCAGGCCGGCCTCCTGGTCATGGACGAGCCGACCTCGAACCTCGACTACGGCAACCAGGTGCGGATCCTGAAAATCATTACTTCCCTGGCCAGGCAGGGTTATTCGATCATCATGACATCGCACTTCCCCAACCACGCTTTCCTGTTGTGCAATAAGGTGTTCATCATGAAAAACGGCCTAATCACCGCTATTGGCCGCCCCGAGGAGGTCATCACGGACAGCAGCCTCAGCGAGCTTTACTCCACCGGGGTCAAGATCGTCAAGATCGGCGACGGGCCCGATGCGGCGACGGTGTGCATACCGTTGATGTCATAATGCGAGGAGGCGACACGATGTTTATGGAGCGCGTCTACGACCAGGCCAGGCCGAGGCTGGCGGGGAAAAGGATAAGCGAGATCAGGGTCGGGCTGAACTTTGTCGGCGTCGAGCTTGACGACGGTTCGCTCGGCGTCGCCTACGTGCTGCGGGAAGACGTGGGCGCGGGCTGCACGGCCCTTCCCCGCGCCAGCGGCCTTGCGGGCATGCCGGCGGAGGAGGTCGCCGCCTGGGCGCCGCGGAGCAAAAATGTCGTCGCGGTGGCCGTGGGGCTGGCGGCGATGAACGCCGCCGCCGAATTCGCCGCCCTTGGCCAGGATGACGGCCCGGACGGCGACGCGGCGCTCGCCGTGGCGACCGGCGCCGGCGACACGGTCGGGGTCGTCGGCCATATCGGCCCGCTCGTCGCCGGGCTGAGAGGCAAGGTCCGGCGCCTGCTTGTCTTCGAACGGGGCAAGGGGGTGGCCGGCCAGGTTCATCCGGAAGCGGCCGAGCCGGAGCTGCTGCCCGAGTGCCAGGTGGTATTCGTCAGCAGCACGTCGCTGATAAACGGCACGCTGGACAAGCTGCTGGGCTATTGCTCCCGAGCAAGGGACGTGGTCATGGTCGGCGCCAGCACGCCTATGTATCCCGCCGCGTTCCGCGGCACCGGGGTCACCGTCCTCTCGGGGACGAGGTGGCTGCCGGCGAACAGAGAGGCCATCCTCGCGGGAATAAGCCAGTGCGCCGGAATGCTGCAATTGATCGGCTACGGGCGGAAAGTGTCGGTAAGAGTATAAGCGCAGGACTCCGCCGGACGGAGAAAGGGCGGAAACGGGCCGGATAATCCGGCCGGGGATGGAGATTATATGAATGTCCAGGTTCTTTTGGCCGCGATCATCCTGCCGGTAGGGCTGATGCTGACCATATCCTGTTTCTGCGCCATGGCCACGGAGCTGAATGAGAAACAGGAAAGGCTTGTCCAGTTGCTTGTGTGGATATCGGGGCTGATGGTTGGCGCAGGTATCGTTATACTGGCTTTAGCTGGCGGCGATTAGGTTAAGAAATATTTTGGTTTCGGCAACAGTTTTTTTGGCCTTTTTTGTAATATTTGACAACACATAACATAACGGCGCTCAACAGAATGCCAGATTGGCCTAGAGTCATGTTTGTTAATGTTATTAATATTATTATTGATAATAACGTGTTTTATTAGATGATAATAGTAAATTGCTTTACAAAATTAGAGGATGTTGGTATAATTTACTTGCGGAGTCTGTTTGGAAAGGAGGTCCGGCAATGAAAATCAGCGGACGTAACAAGCTGGAAGCCACGGTCAAGGAAGTCGTGAAAGGCAATGTTATGGCGAAGGTGGTCATGGACCACAAAGGCACCGAGCTAGTCGCGGCGATCACGATCGATTCCGTCGACGACCTGGGCATCAAAGCGGGCGATAAAGTCACCGCCCTGGTGAAAGCCACCGAGATGATGATAATCAAATAAGAAGCCCACATACAAAAGATGCGCCCGCCCGTTCCTGCGGGTGCATCTTCGTTTATAGCCCTTTTACCGGAAACCGGCGCCGGCACCTCGGCTGACGAATTAGGCGCTCGATTACCGGTCACCTGACGATGATCGCCCCACAGCCAAAGCGAGTTTCGTGGTTTCGTTAACGCGACGGAAACAGGAAATAAATCTTGACAGATGCTTTCGGGTCGGATAGACTTTATGAAAAGGCGGTAGCCGATTGGAACGCCGAAGGCCGGAGCTTCATATGCTGTGGCCTTTTTGTTTCTTCCCGGTTGCCGCTGCCGATCCCCCGTGGAATACGGGATAAAAAGAGGGTAGCTCTGGTGAAGCTGAAGGTCGCCAAACTTGGGATGATTGAATACCAAACAGCTCTTGAGTTGCAGCTGAAGATCCATAAACTCAGGGAGCAGGAAGCGATCGGGGACGTTCTTCTGTTGTTGGAGCATCCGCCGGTACTTACTTTGGGCCTAAACGGAAAAACGGACAATATTCTGGTGAGCGAAGAATTCCTCGGCAATATGGGCGTCAAGGTCTACCATAGCCGCCGGGGCGGGGATGTGACCTATCACGGCCCGGGACAGATCGTGGGCTATCCCATTTTGAACCTGAATTATCACGGGAAAGCTACCAAAGACTATGTCGGCCGGCTGGAAGAGACCTTTATTAGCCTGCTGCAGGCGGAGTATGGTCTCGATGCCGGCAGGATTGCCGCGTACAGGGGCGTATGGGTAGGAAACGAGAAGATTACGGCCATCGGCTGCGCGATAAGGCGCTGGGTCACGATGCATGGGTTCGCCTTCAACGTGAATACCGACCTGGAGCACTACCGGTGGATTACGCCCTGCGGGATAAGGGATAAGGGAGTGACTTCCCTGCAAAGGCTGCTGGGTGCGCCGCAGGATATGGAAACGGTGATGGAGCGCATTGTCAAGCATTTTGCCGCGGTTTTTCAGGTGGAGCCCGAGATTGTAGGCCAAGCAAAATTCCTAAGGAGCATCGAGGAGTTAACCGATGGAGAATAGAAAGCCGGACTGGCTCAAAATAAGGATTGCCGGCGGCCCCGAGCTGCGACAGGTATCGGCGATGTTAAGAAAGCTGAACCTGCATACCGTCTGCGAGGAAGCCAACTGCCCCAACCTCATGGAATGTTTCGGCAAGCTGACAGCCACCTTTATGATTCTGGGCAGGGAGTGCACGAGGAATTGCACTTTTTGTAAAGTAAGCAAAGGCGTCCCCACGGCTATCGACGCCCAGGAGCCTTATCATGTCGCCCAGGCCGTGAAGGAACTGGCGTTAAAGCACGTGGTAATCACATCGGTGACCAGAGATGATCTTCCTGACGGCGGCGCCGGGCATTTTGCCGCGGTTATCGAAGCGGTGAAAAATGTCTCGCCCGCTACGACCATAGAGGTGCTTATCCCGGATTTCCAGGGCAGCGGGAGTGCTTTGGCGAAGGTGGTCAAGGCCGGGCCCAGAGTAATCAACCACAATGTCGAAACAATACGGCGGCTTTACCCGGCGGTCAGGCCGCTGGCGGATTATTACCGTTCCCTGGAGCTAATTAAAAGGATAAAAGCAATGGATGCCGGCATTTACGCCAAATCGGGCTTCATGGTAGGTCTGGGAGAGGCGCCGGAAGAGGTTGAGGGACTGCTGGGGGATTTGCGCCAATCGGACTGCGACATCGTAACGATCGGCCAGTACCTGGCACCGTCGAAAAATCATCATCCGGTAATAGAATATATAACTCCGGAGGCTTTTGCCGCCTACAAGCGACAGGCCGAGGGGATGGGCTTCCGCTACGTGGCCTCCTCGCCGCTGGTCAGAAGCTCGTATCATGCCGGCGAGGCTCTTGTAGAGAGCGTCTAAGGCTTGGCGTAAACGGCGCAATCGTCGCCTGCGGCAGGCCCTACTTGCTTTGGCGCGGCCGGCGTATTATAATGGTTTATAAAGAAGAAGCACAAAATGGGGGGCACCACCAAAAGGGTGTCAGGCCCATTTTGTGTTTTTTGTTTTGGGCCGCACAGGAGGTGAAAAGATGAGGGTAAACGGCAAGACGGTCCCCCTGGAGCAGGAACAGACCTTACTGGCGTTCTTGACGGCCGGGCGGTACGATAGCAGAACGATTGCCGTCGAACGCAACGGGGTGATCGTCCCCAAGGCAGAGTATGAAAGCACCATGCTCGCGGATGAGGATGCGCTGGAAATCGTGCGTTTTGTAGGTGGCGGTTGAAAGATGAAAATTGAAGTGAACGGGAAGCAACGTACCCTCGATTGCCGCACCGCCTTCGAAGCGCGCGCGCGGCTGGGCGGCGAAAGCGATATCGTCGTTTTAAACGGCTTTCAGATCGACAGCGATCACCTCCTGGCGGAAAACGACACCCTGACGATCATCCGCAAGGGCGCCATGCCGGGCCGGGAGGAACTGGAGAGCATGATGATGGCGCGGCATACCCCGGCGGTACATAGCAAGCTGAAACAGGGGAAAGTGGCCATCGCCGGGCTCGGCGGACTGGGTTCGAACATCGCAATTATGCTGGCCAGGATCGGCGTCGGCCAGCTGCTGCTCGTCGACTTCGACATCGTCGAGCCCAGCAACCTGAATCGGCAAAGTTACTATATACGCCATCTGGGAATGCCGAAAACCCTTGCCCTGCAAGGCCAATTGACGGAGATCAATCCGTTCGTCAGGGTCGAGACCCGCCCGGTGCGGGTGGAGGCCGCCAATGTGGCCGCACTGTTCGCCGGCTGCGACATCCTGTGCGAGGCCTTCGACAGGCCGGACGCCAAGGCCATGCTGGTGAATACGGCCCTGGCGGAGCTGCCGGGCGTCAAGGTCGTCGCCGCCTCCGGCATGGCCGGGTTTGCGAGCGCCAACGCGATCAGAACGTCGCGGCCAATGGGGCGGCTATACGTGTGCGGCGACCGCGAAACAGGGGCGGCTGTGGGAACGGGGCTGATGGCCCCTAGGGTGCAGATTTGCGCCGGCCATCAGGCGAATATGGTTTTGCGGCTTTTGCTGGGACTAGAAGACATATAGAGGTGGTTTTTCGTGAACGATCAACTCGTAATCGGCAGCCATAAATTCACATCGCGGCTGATCCTGGGCTCGGGCAAGTTTTCCCTCGAGCTGACGCGGGCAGTCGTAGAGCACGGCGAGGTACAGATGGTGACCCTCGCCCTGCGGCGGGCCAACGTCGGCGGCCAGGAGAACATTCTGGACTACATCCCCGCGGGCGTCACCCTCCTGCCGAATACCTCCGGCGCGCGAACCGCGGCCGAGGCCGTGCGGATCGCCCGCCTGGCGCGGGAAATCGGCTGCGGGGATTTTATCAAGCTGGAAATCATCCGCGACGCCAAATACCTTCTGCCGGACAACTATGAAACGGTGAAGGCGACCGAGATTCTGGCCAAGGAAGGCTTCATCGTGATGCCCTATATGTATCCCGATCTGAACGTCGCCCGGGCCTTGGCGGCGGCCGGGGCTGCCTCGGTCATGCCTCTGGGCGCGCCGATCGGCAGCAACAAGGGATTATGCACCAAGGAGTTCATCCGCATCCTGGTGGAGGAAATCGACCTGCCGATCATCGTCGACGCGGGCATCGGCCGGCCGTCGCAAGCCTGCGAGGCGATGGAAATGGGCGTCGCGGCGGTGATGTGCAATACGGCCATCGCCACCGCTGGCGATGTCGCCAAGATGGCGAGAGCGTTCAAGCTGGCGGTCGAGGCCGGCCGGGCGGCCTACCTGTCCGGATTGGGGCGCGTTCTCGACGGCCGGGCGGAAGCGTCCAGTCCTCTGACCGGCTTCCTGGAGGAGTGAGGATTATGAAAGAGCGGGACAACCATATGGCGTATGCCGACGGTATGGAAGCCATTGAATCCGCTGTGCTGGAAAAGGTCGGCGCGTTGCTGGCCGGGTACGATTACCGGCGCTATACGGGCGATGATGTTAAAAGGGCGCTGCGGCAGGAACGGCTGGCCGTCGAAGATTATGGCGCCATCCTGTCGCCGGCGGCGGCGGATTTTCTGGAGGAAATGGCGGCTAAAGCCACGGCTGAGACCCGCAAGCATTTCGGCAACGCCGTGCAGCTGTTTACGCCGCTGTATATCGCCAATTACTGCGAAAATGAATGCGTTTATTGCGGGTTTAATTGCCGGAACCGCATCCACCGCGGAAAACTGTCGCCGGCGGAAATCGAAGAGGAGCTAAAGGCGATAGCGGCATCAGGGCTGCGGGAAATCCTCCTCCTGACCGGCGAATCCCGCCGGCAGTCCGGCGTCGAATACATCGGCGAGGCCGTCAAACTGGCGGCCAAGTACTTCGCGACCGTCAGCATCGAAATTTATCCCCTGAATACCGATGAGTACGCGTACCTGCACGCCTGCGGGGCCGACTATGTCTGCGTGTATCAGGAGACGTACGATCCGGACAAATACGAGCAGGTGCACCGGCGGGGGCCGAAACGCGTTTTCCCCTACCGTTTCTATGCCCAGGAGCGCGCCCTGCGGGGCGGGATGCGCGGCGTGGCCTTCGGCGCGCTGCTGGGGCTGGGCGACTTCCGCAAAGATGCCTTCGCCGTTGGCTTGCACGCCTTTTTCCTGCAACAGAAATATCCGCCCGCCGAGATTTCCTTCTCGGTGCCCCGGCTGCGGCCGTATATCAACAACGCCGCCAATAACGCCAACGACGTCCACGAGCGGCAGCTGCTGCAGGTCATGCTGGCCTTCCGCCTGTTGATGCCGTTCGCGGGGATCACGATCTCCACCAGGGAGCGGGCCGGGTTCCGCGACCATGTCATCGGCATGGCGGCCACGAAAATCTCCGCCGGGGTCTGCGTCGGGGTCGGCGGCCACAAAGCCGCGGAGAAGGGCGACGAGCAGTTCGAGATTGCCGACCCGCGCAGCGTGGCCGAGGTCCACCGGATGATCCTCTCCCGGGGGCTCCAGCCGGTTTATACCGACTATGTCAGGGTGTAGTATTTGCTCGCATGCAGGCCCTGGAACGGCGGAATTTCGCTGTTTCAGGGTCTTCTTTTATTATGCCGGATGAATTATCCAAATTCATTGACAAGTATAACCACTTTGATATAGACTGAATGTGGCAAATGCAATATATTTTTTTAAAAAATATTGCAATCGCAACATTTATCCGGAGGTCGAACCGATGAACAAAACGGTCTATTTAAGCGAGTATATTCACCCGGAAGCGGTTGCGCTGTTAAAAGAGCATTGCACCGTCGTTTCCACTTTCGATCAGATCGAAGCGGTCGACGCGATCATTCTCCGCAATATCACCGTCACCAGAGAGATGATGCAGCAGGCGAAGAAGCTCAAGGTCATCGCCAAACACGGTGTCGGCTGCAATACCATCGATCTGGCGGCGGCCAAAGAGCTGGGCAAGACGGTGCTTTACACGCCGACCACCAATATCAACTCTGTCGCGGAAATGGTCGTCGGCCTTATCCTCAACCTTTACAGGCATATCAGCGTAGCCAACGCCGGGGTCAGAAACGACGAGTACAAGACGATCGCCCCCCCGGCGCTGATCGGCAACGAGATCGCGGGAAAAACGGTCGCCCTCATCGGCATCGGCAACATCAACAGGAAGCTGGCAAGCATCCTGCAGAACGGTTTCGGCGTCAGGCTCAACGCCTTCGACCCGTACCTCGCCGGCGAACAGGCCGAACGGTTGGGTATGAAAAAATGCGCCACCCTGCAAGAGGCGATCGGCGATGCCGATATCGTTACGATCAGCGTCCCGCTGACGGAAGGGACGAAGAACCTGCTTGCCGGCCCGGTTTTCGACAGCTTCAAGCCTTCGGCGATTCTCATCAATACCGCGCGCGGCGGCATCGTGAACGAAGACGACCTGTACGACGCGCTCGTGAACAAGAAGATCAGGGCGGCCGCCTGCGACGTGTTCCAGCTCGAGCCGCCGGCCAGGGATAACAAGCTCCTTTCCCTGCCCGGTTTCTGCGCGACGCCCCATATCGGGGGCAGCACGGAGGAAGCCCTTTACCGGACCGGGCTGGAAGTTGTCAGGGAGACGATCAGCGTTCTGGAGGGGAATTCTCCGCAGCACCCGGCGATTTAGCCGCGCCGACCTCGGAATATATGGGGGGAGCTGGTGATTTATGGGGAATATCTTTGCGGAAAAACTGAAGAAAAAACAGTTTACCAAGGCGCAGAAGAAGATCGCCGCGTATTTTTTGGCAAATCAGCTGTTGTTGAGCCAGAAATCGCTGCGCCAGGTAGCGGACGAAATCGGCGTGAGCGACGCTTCGGTTCTGCGGTTCGTGAGGGAAATCGGCTATGACGGCTACAACGCGCTCAAAAACGACCTGCACTCGATCATTTCGGAACATGTAACGGCAGGGATGTCGTGGATGTCGCTCAGTTCCCGCTTCGACCGGCGGGCGGTCCTGCCGGCCGACCGGAGCCTGGCCGACGCCTTTTTGCAGATGATGCACGAGAGCATCGAGAAAGCGTTCCGGCAGAACAATCTGGCTGTTTTCGACCGGATCGTCGAACAACTGAGCGCCGCCGACCACAAATACATCGTCGGCTTCCGGGGTTGCAGCGGGGTAGCCCACTTTTTCGCCCGCACGCTGCGGTACGTGATCAACGGCGTGGTCGAAGCCTCCTCGGCGGACGTGGATACTTTCGGACTGCTGCAAGGCATCGGCGAAAAGGACGTGCTGGTCCTGCTGTCGTTTGCCCGCTACTATAAGATGGATATCGAGGTCTGCAAGATGGCGCAGGAAAGAAACGTGAAGATCTGCCTGCTGACCGACGACCTGGTCTCGCCGGTGGCCTCTTACGCCGACCACACGGTCGTGATCGATACGGACAGCATGAGCTTCTACAATTCGGTGACCGCGCTCAACTTCGTCTGCGAGTACATCACGACGCTGCTGTGCCGGCAAAAGGAACGGGAGCTCAAGGACAGACTGAACTTCAACGACAAATTCAGCGAGTTCATGCGCACGTAAAACTTTTCAAAGGATGGTTATCATGCGTTTAGGATTTATCGGCTTCGGCGAAGTGGCTTTCGAGTTGTCCCGGGGGTTTAAAGCCGAAGGGCTGACCGGGATCGTAGCTTTCGAGCCGCTCAAGGATGACCCGAAATACGGCCCGCTTGTGCGGGAACGGTCCGCCGCGGCGGCCGTCGAACTGCTGCCGGCGCCGGCCGACGTCGTGCGGACTGCGGACGTAATCATCGCCGCGGTGCCCGGCAGCCGCGCGCTGCAGGCGGCGGAGTCGGCGATTGCGGCCCTGGATGGCAGCAAGCTTTACGCCGACGTGTCGACGTCGTCGCCGACGACCAAGGCCAAAATCGCCGCACTGATCGCGCCGACCGGCGCCGGTTTCGTGGACGGGGCGCTCATGGGCGGCCTGACGCAGCAGCGGCACAAGGTGCCCACCCTCCTCAGCGGCAGCGGCGCCGACAAGTTCATCGGACTGATGGCCCCCGCCCATATGAACCTGAGCAAGGTGAGCGACAAGGCGGGCGACGCCATCGCCGTCAAACTTGTCCGCAGCGTCTACATGAAAGGGATCGCCGCCCTGCAGACGGAGATGCTCGAGGCGGCCTACAAGCTGCAGGTCCAGGACCTTGTCATCCCTTCGATCGCCGGGTCGGTCGAAAAACCGTTCGCAGACCAGATGAATTTCCTCGTGCCCGCCGGCGCGATCCATGCGGAGCGCCAAAGCCACGAGATGGCCGACTGCATGACCATGCTGCGGGACCTGGGCATCCTGCCGACGATGACGGAGGCCACCATGAAGAAACTGCAATGGCTGTCCGCCAAGAAGCTGAAAGACAAGTTCGGCGGCAAACCGCCGGCCGATCTGCGGGCTGTGGTAGATGCCCTCGGCTAGTAGGCGCAGGTACATAAAAACCCAAGAGGGAGTGGTTTGACCATGGCAAATGTAGGACTGCGAATCAAAAAAAGCTTCGAACGTCCGCCCAAGGAACTGATCGGCGGCTTTGCCGGCCTGCCGGTCGCCAACATCGCGGATATGATGAACAGGATGTTCTGCCTCGACGCCGGCATCCGTCCCGTCAACGAGGCGCCGCTGTGCGGGCCGGCGTTCACGATCTCCTGCCGGCCGGGGGACAACCTGCTGCTCCACAAAGCGCTCGACATGGCCCAGCCGGGGGATATCCTCGTCGTGGCCGCCCAAGGGGATCTGACCAATTCGATCATGGGCGAACTCATGGCTCTGTGGGCGATCAAGCGCGGCCTGGGGGGGTTCATTTTCGACGGCGCGATCCGCGATGTCGGCACGCTGAAGAAACTGGCCATCCCCATCTACGCGGCGGGAATCACGCCGGCCGGCCCCTACAAGGACGGCCCAGGCGAGATCAACTTCCCCGTGGCCTGCGGCGGCGTGGTCATCTGCCCGGGCGACATCCTGGTAGGCGACGAAGACGGCGTCGTGGTCGTCAAGCCGCAGGACGCGCCGGAACTGCTCAAGAAGGCCCAGGCCAAGCAGGCGGCCGAACAAAAGACCATGGTCGAAATCGAAAACCTGGCCTGGGACCGCGCCTGGATCGACAAGGCCCTGGCCGAACGGGGCTGCGAATACATCGATTGACTCTGGAGAGACCGCATAAAAATAGGGGGGATGGATGATGAGAAAAATGCTCGGTAGGTTCCTGCTCGTATCGCTCATGGTGGCTCTGGCGGCCAGTCTTGCCGCCTGCGGCAAGGCCGACTCGCCCGCCGCCAAGGAAAAGCCGAAGGAGAAATACCCGACAAGGGCGATCACGGTGTTCGTCAACTACGGCGCCGGCGGCAGCTCGGACCTCGGGACACGGGCGCTGATGGCCGTCGTGGAGAAGGATCTCGGCGTCCCCATCAACGTGATCAACAAACCGGGGGCCGGCGGCTGGGTCGGCTGGGCTGAACTGCTCAAGTCCAAACCGGACGGCTACACGATCTCCCTGATCAACACGCCGAACCTGATCACCGGCTACATGGATCCCAAAAGCAACCGCAAGGAAAGCATCGACAGCTTCGCGCTGATCGCCAACCATGTCACCGACCCGGGAGCCATCGCGATCCGCAAGGATGAAACGCGGTTCACCAACATGAAAGAGCTGATCGAATACGCCAAGACCCATGTGGTCACGACGACCTCCACCGGCATCACCGGCGACGACCACATCGCCGCCCTGAAATTCAACAAGAAATACGGCACCAAATTCGAAGCCGTCCACAATCGGGGCGCGAACGAGACCATCACCGCCGTCCTCGGCGGCCATGTCGACGTGATGGTGGCCAATGTCGGCGACGTGACGACGCTCCACAAGAACAAAGAGGTCAAAGTCCTCGCCGTCATGGACGACAAGCGCTCGCCGCTGCTGAACGACATCCCGACCCTGAAAGAACTGGGCTTTGACGGCGTCGTGTCCTGGTCCGCCCGCGGCTTCGCCGCCCCCAAGGGCACCGACCCGGCGATCATCGCCGTATTGACCGCCGCGATCGAAAAGGCGACCAAGAACCCGGAGCATAGGAAGAAGATGGACGAGATGGGTCTGCAGCTCGATTATCAGAATCCGGAAGGCTTGTATAAATCCCTGAAACGTGAAGAACAAGGCATCGTCGATATCAAAGACCTGCTTGGTTGGTAAAGCGGCCGCCTGGACGCAGTATGCAGACCGGACGCTTCGTTCGGTCTGCATGTTTTCCTTTTCCGGCCCATGGTACAATCGTCAGCGACGCGGGGGTGGGTGTTCGTGAAAAATTCCGGTGTTTGGACGGGAATAATTCTTCTTGTTTGTGCGGGCCTGATGTTTAAAACCTCGCTGGGCTACGGCTACTACGGGAAATACGGGCCGGGAGCCGGGTTGTTCCCCCTGTGGATCAGCGGCGGCCTGGCGATCTGTTCCGTCCTGTATATCCTGGAGTCGGTCAAGCAAAAAGGGTACTCTCTTGCGGCGGTATTTCCCCGCGGCCGGGAGTTCTCCTATATGCTGACCGTCATCGCGTCCATCAGCATATTGATCCTGATCGTCGACTATACCGGTTACATCGTCGCCGGCACGATCATGCTGCTGATGCTGTTTTTGCGCGAGTACAAGTGGCACTGGGCAATCGGCCTTTCGGTCGTCACCGCGCTCTGCCTGTACTTCGTATTCCAGGTTTTCCTGAAAATTCCGCTGCCGCAGGGCGCATTTTTTTGAGGGTGGGGAGGGTTTCACCGTATGGAATTGCTCGGCCAACTGGGTATGGGCTTTGAAATAGCGTTTTCCTGGCAGAACCTGCTATATTGCCTGATTGGGGTCACCTTCGGGATGCTGATCGGCGTCCTGCCGGGACTGGGCCCCAGCACGGGCACAGCCGTATTGCTGCCGCTGACTTACGGAATGGAACCTATCGCCGCCATCATAATGCTCGCCGGCATCTATTACGGCGCCATGTATGGCGGGACCATCACCTCGGTGCTTATCAACACCCCGGGCGAAGCCGCTTCGGTCATCACCTGCATGGACGGCTATCCGATGGCCCAGCAGGGGCGGGCCGGCACGGCGCTCGGCATCGCGGGCATCGGCTCGTTTATCGGCGGGACGATATCCATCATCGGCCTGGCCTTCATCGGCCCGCCGATAGCCAGGCTGGCGCTGAAGTTCGGCCCGCCGGAATATTTCGCCCTGCTGGTGCTCGGTATGACGATGGTCATCGGCCTGATGGGCAAATCCCTGGTGCGGGGGATGATTGCCGCCCTCATCGGCCTGGCGCTGGCCATGGTCGGCACCGACCCGGTGACAGGGACGTTCCGCTTCTCGTTCGGCATCCCCGAGCTGCAGGACGGTTTCGACTTCGTGCCCATCGCCATGGGCCTGCTCGGCATTTCGGAGATCATGCTCACCGCCGAATCGCTGATCAGCTCGGACAAGATGCCCGTGCTCAAAGGCCTGTTGCCGCGAAAAGAAGAGTGGCTCCCGTCCCTCAAGGCGATCAGCCGGGGAACGGTTATCGGATTTTTTATCGGGTTGATCCCGGGCACGAACTCGGTCATCCCCACGCTCATGTCCTACTCGCTGGAGAAAAAGATGGCCAAAGACCCGTCGCGCTTCGGCAAAGGGGCCATCGAAGGGGTCGCCGGGCCGGAAACCGCCAACAACTCCTACTGCGGCGGGGCGCTCATCCCGCTTTTCACCCTGGGCATTCCCAGTTCGCCGACGATCGCCATCCTGCTGGGCGCCTTCATCATGCACGGCCTTCAGCCCGGTCCGCAGCTGTTCCAGAAAAACCCCGAGTTCGTCTGGGGCGTCATCGCCAGCATGTTTATCGGCAACGCCATCCTTCTGGTCATGAACCTGCCGATGGCCGGTTTATGGGCCAAGCTGACGCAAGTCCCCCCGAAGCTGCTCTTCCCGATCATCCTCGCCATCGCCGTTCTTGGCGCGTACAGCATCAAAAACAGCGTCTTCGACATCGGGGTAATGCTGGGCTTCGGACTCCTCGGCTACCTGCTGAAAAAACTCGACATCCCGCTGGCGCCCGTCGTGCTGACCTTCATCCTCGGCGGCCTGATGGAATCGTCGCTGTCGCAGGCCCTGGTCATGTATCAGGGGAACTTCTGGCGGTTCTTCACCAACCCCCTGACCGCCCCGCTGCTCATTCTGGCGATTCTCATCCTCGTCGCCAGCATCATCGCCGGCATCATGAAGAAAAAGGACATGCTGGCCTCGGACATCGACATATAGTAATCCCCTCTGGACCGCCGAAGCTTTCGGGCTTATGGGCGGTCCTTTTTTCGCCGCGACGCGGAAAAAGCCGCACCGGGGAGGGCGCATCTTGAGCCTGTCGCGCGAGGGCTTGCAAATTTGTCCGGCAGGATGTTTATCTCTCTGTCGAGAATGAAACAGGGGTGCGACTATCGCGGAGCCAATCAAGGAGGTCACGGTTGTGCAGGCCTTGCGGCAGAACGAGGAAATAAAACTGGCGCTGATATCGCCTTACCCCGATATGGCCACCGTCTTTGCCCGGCTGGCGAAGCAGGAGGGATTGCGGCCCTATGTCGCCATCGCCACGCTGGGAGAGGCGGCGGGAATAGCCAAAAAGATCGAGCCGAATACCGACGTGATTTTGAGCCGCGGCGGCACGGCCGACTATATCAAGGCGGCGGTGGGCGTCCCGGTCGTTTCCGTGCCGATCACGCCGTTCGACGCGGCGCGGGCGGTCAGTTCGATCAAGGACAGGGCCGGCAGGATCGGCTTTTTCAACTACAAGGAAAACATGTACGGCATCCGCGACATCGAGAAGATGTTCGCCGTAAAGCTCCTTGAATACACGTTCGCGTCCGAAGCGGAGATCCGCAAGGGAATCATCGCGGCCAAAAAGAAAGGCGTAACCGTCGTCATCGGCGGCATGGTAGCGGTCCGCCTGGCGGTCGAATGCGGCCTGGAAGGCGTGCTCATCGAATGCGGCGAGGAAGCGGTTTACCGGTCGCTCGACCAGGCCATCCACCTCGCCCGGGTGCGGCAGACCGAGCGCAGCCGGGCGGCCAGGTTCAAGATCGTGCTCGATTCCATCACCGAGGGGATCATCGTCACCGATGAGCAGAACGAGGTTACCATCTACAACCCGGCGGCGGAACGGATCTTCCGCAGACCTGCCGCCGAGGTGATCGGCCGCAAGGTCCAGGACGTCATCCCCAATACGCGGATGCATGTCGTTTTCAATACCGGCGAGGCCGAAATCGCCGTGTTGCAGCAGGTTCACGGCGGGACGATCGCCACGAGCCGCATCCCGATAATGCTGGACGGGAAACAGATCGGCGTCGTCAGCACCTTCGAAGACGTGACCAAAATCCAGCACATGGAACAGATAATCCGCAAGCAGATTCACGACAAAGGCTTCGTCGCCAGGCACCGGTTCCAAGACATCCTGACCGCCAATCCCCGCATGGAACAGTTGAAGCGCCTGGCGGCGCTGTATGCGACCACCGATTCGGCCGTGACCATCCAGGGCGAATCGGGCACAGGCAAGGAACTGTTCGCCCAGAGCATCCATAACGCCTCCAAGCGCAGCAAAGGGCCGTTCGTGGCCATCAACTGCGCGGCCATCCCCGAACACCTGCTGGAAAGCGAACTGTTCGGCTACGAAGGCGGAGCGTTCACCGGCGCCAGGAAAAAGGGCAAGCCGGGGCTTTTCGAGCTGGCGCACAAGGGTACGATCTTCCTCGACGAGATCGGCGAGCTTCCCAAGTCCCTCCAGGCCAGACTGCTGAGGGTGCTGCAGGAAAAGGAGATCATGCGGGTCGGCGGCGACAGGATCGTGCCCGTGGATATCCGCATCATCAGCGCCACGAATAAAAATCTGGCCCAGAAAGTGGAGCAAGGGGACTTCCGCGACGACCTATTCTACCGGCTGAGCGTATTCAACCTGGAGATTCCGCCGCTGCGGGAGCGCAAGGAGGACATTTTCCTGTTGGCGGTAAATTTCCTGCGGCGGTTCAACGTCCGGGTGGACGAAAAAAGCGCCGCCAAGGAACTGCAGCCGCTGCTGGCGGCCGGCGACTGGCCGGGGAACGTCCGCGAACTGTATAACGTCATGGAGCGGCTGTCGCTGCTGATGCGCAGTTCGCCGGCCGGCGGCGGCATGCCGGCGATGCTGCAAAAAGTCATGCCGGGAACGGCCGAGGGCAAGGAGGCGGCCCTTTCCGTCCGCGTGCGCTGGGATAAGGGGTTGAAATACGCCGTCCACGAGGTGGAAAATAGCATAATCAATTTTCTCCTGGCGGTTCACGGCAACGACCGCAATCAGGTGGCAAAAATACTCAAGATCGGCCGGGCCACGGTCTGGCGCAAGGTGCCCGGCAACTAATATCATTTATGAGAATTGAATCTCAATAATGGGACTGGATTAAAAGTCCTTATTTATGCCAGAAAATCGTACAAACGTATTTTTGCGTTTCAAAAATGAGAATGACGTACTGTTAAGCATGCTAAAATCAAGGCTTGGCGATTTGGCATGCTTTTTGCTTTATATATTACAGAATAGCAGCAACAGTGGGGAACGGCTGGCCACGGGGCGGTATTCCCGGGCGGGCGCCGGTGGAGGACAGCCGATTCTTCAAATAAGGAAAGGGGCGCGAAGCATGCTGACAGGTGAGCTGGAAAAATCGTGCACAGTGACTAAGGGGCCGAATCACGGCGCGGCGCCGATCCCGGAAGAGGGCAAGTGGGTCCGGGCCAGGGATGTCAAGGATATAGCCGGCTTCGCCCACGGCTGCGGGACATGCGCGCCGCAAATGGGGACGTGCAAACTGACGCTGAACGTCAAAGACGGCATCATCCAGGAGGCCCTGATCGAGCATATCGGCTGTTCCGGCATGACCCATTCGGCGGCCATGGCGGCGGAGATCCTGCCCGGCAAAACCATCATGGAAGCCCTGAACACCGACCTGGTGTGCGACGCGACCAACAGCGCCATGAAAGCGCTCTTCCTGCAGATCGTCTACGGCCGTACGCAGACCTCGTTCTCCGACGGCGGGCTGCCGATCGGCGCCGCATGGGAAGACCTGGGGGCCGGCGTGCGCAGCCAGGTGGGGACATCGTACGGGACGCTGGCCAGGGGGCCGCGGTATCTCGAAACGACCGAAGGCCACATCGTCCGCATGGGGCTGGACGAGAACGGCGAGGTCATCGGCTACGAATTCGTCCACCTCGGCAAAATGATGGAATACATCGCCAAAGGCATGAGTCCCAACGATGCTTTCGCAAAAGCCAAGGGGACGTACGGGCGCTTCGCCGAGGCCGTAAAACAAATCGACCCGCGCCGGGAATAGGGGAGGGGATAGAATATGGTGACATTTGAAGGAATCGACCGCCGCCGCGACAGCATCGACAAATGCCTCAAAGCCAACGGGCTGCAGTCGCTCGAAGAGGCCCGCGCCCTGCTGGAGGGCCGCGGTGTAGACGTATTCGCCATCGTCCGCGGCGTTCAGTCCATCTGCTTTGACGACGCCTGCTGGGCCTATATCCTCGGGGGCGCGGTCGCCATGAAGAAAGGGCTTGCCGATGCGTCGGCAATTGCCGAAGCCATTGGCGAAGGGCTGCAGGCGTTCTGTATCCCCGGCTCGGTCGCCGTCCACCGCCAGGTCGGCCTCGGCCACGGCCGGCTGGCCGGCCGGCTGCTGAACGAAAACACCAGGTGCTTCGCCCTGCTGGCCGGCCATGAATCGTTCGCCGCGGCCGAAGGCGCCATCGGCATCGTCAATTCGGCTAACAAGGTCAGGAAACAGCCGCTGCAGGTCATCCTCAACGGCCTGGGCAAGGACGCCGCCTACATCATCTCCCGCATCAACGGCTTCACCTACGTGCGCACTACCTACGACTACCATACGGGCGAACTGGCCGTTGCCGAAGAAAAATCCTTCTCCAAAGGGCCGCGGGCGGCGGTGCGCTGCTACGGCGCCGACGACGTCCAGGAAGGCGTCGCCATCATGATCCGCGAGGGCGTCGACGTCTCCATCACCGGCAACTCGACCAACATGAGCCGCTTCCAGCATCCGGTCGCCGGCACGTACAAAAAGTGGTGCTGGGACAACGGCAAAGCATATTTCTCCGTAGCCTCGGGCGGCGGCACCGGCCGCACCGTCCACCCCGACGACAACGGCGCCGGCCCGGCGTCCTACGGCCTGACCGACACCGTCGGCCGCATGCACTGCGACGCGCAGTTCGCCGGCTCGTCCTCCGTCCCGGCCCACGTCGAAATGATGGGCTATGTCGGGATGGGCAACAACCCGATGGTCGGGGCCACGGTATCGCTGTCGGTCGCGGTCGCCCAGGCCATGAAGCAGTAGCAGCGGGGCCCACAACCCCGCAAAGAAAATAAAAGGAGGGTTTCTATGCATCCGGAAATGGAAATGCTGCGGTGCGCCATCGTGCGCGGCGGCACCAGCAAAGGCGTATTCATCATGAAGAACGAGCTGCCCAAGGACCCCGCGAAACGCGACGCCGTCATCCTGGCCATTTACGGCAGCCCCGACGTCCGCCAGATCGACGGCCTGGGCGGCGCCGACGTCCTCACCAGCAAGCTGGCAATCATCTCTCCTCCCACCCGTGAAGACGCCGACGTCGACTACACCTTCGGCCAGGTCAGCTTCGAAACCGAGTTCGTGGACTACGGCGGCAACTGCGGCAACATTTCCTCCGCCGTCGGCCCGTTTGCCATCGACGAAGGACTGGTCGAGCCGGTCGAGCCGGTCACCACCGTCCGCATCCACCTGACCAACAGCAACAACATCCTCATCGCCGAAGTGCCGGTCAAAAACGGCAAAGCCAGGGTGGACGGCGACTTCGCCATCGACGGCTGCCCCGGCACGGGCGCCAAGATCACCCTCGACTGGTCGGACACCGCCGGCTCGTGCTGCGGCAAGCTGCTGCCCACCGGCAACGCCAAGGACGTCATCGAAGTCGAAGGCGTCAAATACACCGTGTCGCTGGTCGACGCCGGCAATCCCCTGGTATTCATCAACGCCCAGAGCCTCGGCATGAAAGGCACCGAATCGCCGAGCGAGATCGAAGCCAACAAGCCGCTGATGGCCACCATCGAAAAGATCCGCGGCCAGGCGGCCGTCATCTTCGGTCTGGTCGACAAGCCGGAAGACGCCGCCGCCAAGAGCCCCTACATCCCCTTCTTCGCCATCGTCAGCCCGCCGGCCGAGTACAAAACGATCAGCGGCACGACCGTCAAAGCCGAAGAAGTTGACCTCGTCTCCCGGCTGCTGTTCATGCTCAAGATGCACAAGACCTATCCCGGCACAGGCACGGTCTGCACCGGCGCCGCCGTCCGCGTACCGGGCAGCGTCGCCTGGGAGGTGCTGCGCGAGGAAGCCAGGACGCGCCTGACGGTCAACATCGGCCATCCGGGTGGCGTCATCCCCGTGGAAGCCGAAGCCGAGCTTGTCGCCGGCCAGGTCAAGACCAAGCGCCTCGGCGTCTACCGCACGGCGCGGCGGATCATGGACGGCTACGTCTACGTGAAGAAGTCCGTGTTCTAGAACTTTAAACCTACCACCGTAATATAGTCGGTCCAGTTTTAGCGGAAAATGATTCATGAGGAGAAATTTTCATGCAGGTAAAATACTGGAAAGTAGCTGTTACGGTTTTAGTCCCGGTTATTCTGCTGCTGATGCCCGTGCCCGCCGGCCTGCCGGTCAAGGCCTGGCAGCTGTTCGCCGTCTACCTCGGCGCCATCATCGGCCTAATGCTCCGTCCCGCCCCCGAACCGGTGGTATTGATCGTGGCGGTGGCCGTATCGAGCATCTGTTTCAAAAATACCAGCATCGTGCTGGCCGGCTACGCCTCGACGACGGCTTGGCTGGTATTCTCGGCCTTCATGCTCGGCCAGGCGTTCGTCGAAACCGGACTGGGAAGAAGAATCGCCTACATCCTTATCGGCAAGCTCGGCCGGACGACCCTTGGCCTCGGCTATGTGGCCGCGTTCACCGACATGATCATCAGCCCGGCGACGCCGTCGAACACCGCCCGCACGGGCGGCCTGGTCTACCCGATCTTCCGCAGCATCGCCGTCACGCTCGACTCCGAGCCGGGGCCGACCTCGCGGCGGATCGGCGGCTACCTGACGTTGCTCCTCTACCAGATCAGCATCACGACCGCGTCGATGTTCCTCACCGCCTCGGCGACCAACCTGCTGGTCACCACCTTCGCCAAGAGCATCCTCAAGCAGGATGTTTCCTGGACGCAGTGGGCGATGGCGATCTTCCCGCCGTCCCTGCTCATCCTGCTACTCGTCCCCTACATTGTCTACAAGCTGTATCCGCCGGAAATCAAAACCATCAACAACAAGGAGATAGCGGCCAACGGCCTGGCGGAAATCGGCCTGACGACCCGGCGGGAAAAAACGCTGGCCCTCCTGTTCGTGCTTTCGATCATCGGCTGGGCCACCGGCACCATCACCAAAATCGACGCCACCGCCGTCGCCATCGGCTTCGTCGGCGCCTGCCTGGTGACGGGCGTCGTCAAATGGGAGAGCCTGGTGAATGCCAAAGGCGCCTGGAATACCCTCATCTGGTACGGCGGCATCATCAGCCTTGCCGACGGCCTGGCCAAGGCCGGCTTCTTCAAGTGGCTGACCGATGTCATGGCCAAAAACCTCAACTTCACCGGCTACGACGCGTATATCATCCTCGTCGGCCTGCTGGTGATCAGCATCCCTGTCCGCTACTTCTTCGCCTCGCTTGCCCCGTACTGCTCCACCTTCATCCCGGTGCTGTTCACCCTCGGCCTGGTCGCGAACGTTCCCGTCTGGCCGCTCATCTTCCTCATGGGCGCGATGTCGGAATTCGGCTGCCTGCTCACCCACTACGGCAACGCGGTCGCGCCCGTGCTTTTCGGCCCCGGCTACGTCGACCAGGCCACCTGGTGGAAGGTCGGGACGATCGTCATGGTCGTCGCCGCCGTAATTTACCTGACGGCCGGCATGGCGTACTGGAAAGTGCTCGGCCTGTATTAGCCGGCAAAAACGAAGTTCGGTACCAAACAACGGAGGTGTGAAAGGATGTCAATAATTCTTAAGGGCCGGCCGATCAGCAAAGGCTATGCCGAGGGCGAAGCGCTGCTCTGCCATGAGCCGATCGGCTTCAATTTCGGCATGGACGTCGAAACAGGCACGGTGATCGAGCACAACCACGAACTGATGAACAAGTCCATCAAGGACAAAATCCTCGTCTTCCCCAACGGCAAAGGCAGCACCGGCGGTTCCTACGTCGTGTACCAGCTCGCCAAGAGCAAAACGGCCCCGGCCGCCATCATCAACGTGCTGACGGAAACGATCATCGCCGTCGGCGCCATCATGGGCGGCATCCCGGTCGTCGACAAGCTCGACCAGGACCCCTACGCGGTGATCGCCGACGGCGACTTCGTGAAGGTCGACGCCACCAAGGGGATCGTCGAAGTTTTCAAAAGAGGTGAAAATAAATGAAGCTGACCGACGAGGAAAAGAGGATCCTTGACGGCGAACGCGGCGAACCGATGCAGAAGGCCATGGAGATGCTCGCCACCCTCGGTGAGATCTACGGCGCGGAAAAAACCGTTCCCATCAACAGCGCCCATGTCGCCGGCCTGTCGCTCAAAAGCCACGGGCTCGCCGGCGCGGACTGGGCCGAGGATATGGCGAAGGCCGGAGCCAGGGTGTGCGTGCCCACGACCATGAACGTCATCGGTGTCGACCGCAGCCGCGACCTCGGGCTGCCGAAAGACTGGTGCCACAACCAGATGAGAATCGAGGACGCTTACGAGTGTATGGGCTGTTTCGGCACCTCGTCCTGTGTCCCTTACTACACCGGCGTCCTGCCCCGGTTCGGCGAAAGCATCGCCTGGTCGGAATCGTCGGCCGTCGTCTTCACCAACTCGGTGCTCGGCGCGCGCGACAACCGCGAGGGCGGCCCCAGCGCCCTGGCCGCCGGCCTGATCGGCCGCACGCCGCTGTACGGCTTCCATCTCGACGAGAACCGCCGCGGCGACATCCTGTTCAAGGTGACGGCCAAGCTTGAGGATACCGCCGATTACGGCGCGCTGGGCGCCTATGTCGGCAAGATCGTGGGCACGAAAGTCCCCGTGTTCGACGGCATCCTCAATCCCTGTATCGAAGACCTGGTGTACCTCGGCGCCGCCCTGGCGTCCTCCGGCAGCGTGGCCATGTTCCACGCCGTCGGCGTGACCCCCGAGGCGCCGACCGTCGCGGCAGCTTTCGGCGGCAAGAAGTACGATACGGTGCTGATCACCGACAAGGAGATCGCCGCCGGCAAGCGCCAGCTCACGTCCGCGGCCGACCCCAAGGTCGACTACGTCGCCATCGGCTGCCCGCATTTTACGCTGCGGCAGATCAGGGACGTCGCCATGCTGCTCCGGGGCAAAAAGGTCCACAAGGACGTCACCTTCTGGATTCATACCAATGTCGCCATCAAAGGTCTGGCAACCCAGCTCGGCTACCGCAAGATCATCGAGGACGCCGGCGCCGTTCTCACGCAGGATCTCTGCACGGTGCTCAGCATCCCGGAAGCGCTCGGCTTCAAAACGCTCGCCACCAGCTCCCCCAAGATGGCGTTCTACGCCCCGGGCGGCAACAACCTCATGACCTGGTACGGCAGCGACAAACAGTGCGTCGACGCGGCGGTCAGGGGATACTGGGACAACTAACACGCAAAGACGACGCCGCCGGGGAAGCCAGTCTGCCCCGGCGGCGATAATCAGGCGGGGAGGGGGCTTTATGGGCAAAACAATGTCGGAGAAGATTCTCGCCAGGGCCGCCGGCGTAAGCGGGGCGTCGGCCGGGGATATTCTCTGGGTAAATGTCGACCGGGCCATGATGGACGATATCCTCGGGCCGCGGGTGGAAATAGCGGCAAAGATGCTAGAGATCAAGGACGAGGTTTGGGATAAGGACAAGGTCGTCGTTATTTCCGACCATTACACCCCTCCCGCCAGCATCAAGCAGGCCGAGATCGTCAAGTTCACCCGCGACTGGGCCGCGGCCCACGGGATAGAGAACTACCACGAGTTCGTCGGCCCCTGCCACCAGATCATGGCCGAGTACGGCCACGTAAGGCCTGGAACCGTCGTGCTCGGCACGGATTCGCACACCTGCATGGGCGGCGCGCTCGGCGCGTTCGCCAGCGGGGTGGGCTCCACCGAGATGCTGGGGATTCTCGTGACCGGCAAAACGTGGCTGAGGGTCCCGGAAACGATCAAGGTGACCTGGCGGGGCAAACTGCCGCCGGGCGTCATGGCGAAAGACATGTCCCTGAAAACGATCGGCATCATCGGCCACGCCGGCGCCACCTACAAAACGGTCGAATACGTCGGCGACACCATTGAGGCGCTCAGCATCGACGAGCGCCTGGCGATAACCAACATGGCGGTCGAGATGGGGGCCAAGGCCGGGCTGATGGCGCCCGACGCCAAGGCGGTCGAATTCCTGGCGGCGCGGGGCATCACCGGCGGCTACGAGCTGATCGTCAGCGACGCCGACGCCAGCTACTGCGCGACCCACGACTTCCGGGCCGACGCACTGGGACCGGTCGTCGCCTGCCCGCACGAGGTCGACAACGTCGCCCCGGTCGGGGACGTAAAGGGCACCGCGGTCCACCAGGCCTACATCGGTTCATGCACCGGCGGGCGTTACAGCGACCTCGAAGCCGCCGCCGCCGTCCTCAAAGGCCGCAAAGTGAAAAAGGGCGTACGCCTGCTCGTTTCGCCCGCCTCCCAGGACATCTGGCAGCGGGCCAGCGCCAGCGGCCTGCTGGCTACGCTGGCCGCGGCCGGCGCCGTCATCCTCGCGCCGACGTGCGGGGTGTGCGTGGGGCTGCATTCCGGCCTGCTGGCCGACGGCGAGGTGTGCATCTCGGCCACCAACCGCAACTTCATCGGCCGCATGGGCAGCAAGAATGCCAAAATCTACCTCGGGTCGCCGCTGACGGTCGCAGCGAGCGCCATCACCGGCAAGATAACCGACCCGCGCGAGTTTGTCCGGGAGGTGGGCGCATGAACGGCATAGTGGCCGGCAAAGTCCTGAAATACGGCGACAACATCAACACCGACATCATTTCCCCTCCCCAGTACATGGAGCTTAGCATCCCCGAGGCGGCCAAATACGCGATGAGCGCCATCGACCCCGACTTCGCGGCCAAGGTGCGCCAAGGCGATATCCTGGTGGCGGGGGTCAATTTTGGCTCGGGATCAAGCCGCGAGACCTCGCCGCTGACCCTGAAGCACCTAGGCGTCGGGGCGATCGTCGCCAAATTCTTCGCGCGGATTTTCTACCGCAACGCCATCAATCTGGGCATCCCGGTGATCGAATGCGCCGACACGGACAAGATCAGCGACGGCGACCTGATCGAGATCGACCTCGCACAGGGCGTCATCGTGAACAAGACTAAAAATGAACAATATGCCTGCAGCAAGATACCGCCGCACATATTGGCGCTTATCGGCGAAGGCGGGCTTGTCCCGTATCTGAAAAAAACTGTCTAGGAGGAACCTGCCATGAATTACGTTGGAGCTTTGGACGGAGTTAGGGTACTTGACCTGACGCGGGTACTAGCCGGTCCTTTCTGCACCATGATGCTGGCCGATATGGGCGCGGAAGTCATCAAGATCGAGGTCCCTAAAACAGGGGACGACAGCCGGGCTTTCGGCCCCTTCGTCAACGGCGAAAGTTCCTACTACATGAACCTCAACCGCAACAAAAAGGGCATCACCCTCAACCTCAAGGGCCGCGGCAAGGCCATCTTCCTCGAAATGATCAAAAAGGCCGACCTGGTCGTGGAAAATTACCGCCCCGGCACGATGGAAAAGCTCGGCCTGGGTTACGAGGACCTCAAGAAAGTCAACCCCCGCATCGTCTACGCCGCCGTTTCCGGCTTCGGCCACTACGGCCCCTACAAGGACCGGGCGGGCTACGACATCATCGGCCAGGCCATGAGCGGCCTGATGAGCACCACCGGCTGGCCGGGCGGCGAGCCGACCCGTACGGGGACGGCGATGGCCGACGTGCTGGCGGGGCTGTCGGTCACGATCGGCATCCTGGCCGCGCTGCGCTATCGCGATGCCCACGGCGCCGGCCAGAAGGTCGACATCTCCCTCGTCGACTCGGCGGTGGCCAGCATGGAGATCATCAACCAGATCTACCTGGTGGAAAAGCGCCTGCCGCAGCGCATCGGCAACCGCTACGAGTCGGTCTATCCCTACGACTCCTTCAAGGCCAGCGACGGCAGCCTGGTCATCGGCGCCGGCAACGACAAACTGTGGCAGAAGCTGTGCGAGGTCATGGGCAAACCGGAAATCGCCTTCGATCCCGAGATCGACACCAACTGGAAGCGCGTCCAGAAGCACGACAAAGTGAAACCGATCGTCGAGGCCTGGACAGTCACCAAGAAGGCGGGGGAAATCGTCGACCTGCTGCTGGCCGCCGGCGTGCCCGCCGCGCCGATAAACAACATCGAGCAGGTGGTCAGCGACCCACACATCGCCGGCGCGCGGGAGATGTTCGTCGAGGTCGAGCACCCGAAAGCCGGGCGGACAAAGATTGCCGGCACCCATCTCAAGCTGTCGGAAACCAAGCCCTGCGTGCGGACGCCGGCCCCCCTCCTCGGCCAGCACAACAACGAAGTGTACAAGAACCTGCTCGGGCTGACGGACGAGGAGATCGCCGCCCTGCAACAGGAAGGGCTGATTTAGCGTAAAGGTGGTAGGCGCGATGCAAATGCCTAAATATGTCGAAGTAGTCGAAGTGGGGCCGCGCGACGGCTTCCAGAACATCAAGACGCCCATCCCGACGGCCGTGAAGCTCAAGGTCATCGCCGGGATAATCGCCGCCGGCGTGAAGACCGTCGAGGCGACGTCCTTCGTCCACCCCAAGGCCATCCCCCAGATGGCCGACGCGGCCGAGGTCGCCCGCGCCGTCGCCGCCGCGGCCGGGGAGGGCTTCCGGCCGATCGCCCTCGTCCCCAACCTGACCGGGGCCAAGAACGCCTGGGCGGCCGGCATCCGCGAAGTGACCTACGTCATTTCGGCCAGCGAGCAGCATAACCTCGCCAACCTCAACCGGACGCGCGACCAGTCGCTGGCCGACCTCGCCGCCATCATCAGCGAGCTGCCCTGCCTCAAGGTGCGCCTGGCCGCGGCGACCGCCTTCGGCTGCCCTTTCCGGGGGAGGGTGGAGGAAGACCTCGTCATCAGTCTCGCGGCAGCGGCGCTGAAGCTCGGCGCCACGTCGGTCATCCTCTGCGACACGATCGGCGTCGCCGACCCCTTGCAGGTATATAACCTGGTGGGGGCGATGCAGCGGGAGTTCGCCGGCGTGCCCGTCGGTCTGCACCTTCACGACACTCGCGGCATGGGGCTGGCCAATACCCTGGCCGGCCTGGAAGCGGGGATCACGACCTTCGAGACCTCGATCGGCGGGCTGGGCGGCTGCCCGTTCGCCCCGGGGGCGGCGGGAAACACCGCCACCGAGGACATGGTCAACATGCTCCACGCCATGGGGGTGGAAACCGGAATCGACCTCGACAAATACCTCGAAACCGTGAAGATCGTGCGCGAAGAAATCCAGCAGAACCTGACCGGGCACATGGCCCAGGCCTGCAAATACGAAAATCTGTAAACCGTGCCTGTAAGGGGCGTATACCTCCGCAAGGGCATGCCGTAGAGCGACATGCCTTTTTCCTATAGCCGCCGGCAAAGTGCGATGGCAGGCAGGAAAAGGGCCGTTCTATTTTGAATTACACTTCCGGAGCAAAAACATCCGCCCGGAGGGCGCTCGACGCCCGCCGGCGGTTGCCGCAATTAGCGGAGAGGTGACAGCGATGCGCGACAATACGACTTCCCAGCCCGCTCATGAATACGACGACAACATTACCAAAACGATGCCCTTTTATGACCGGTTCCACGAAATGATCCTCAGCCTGACGGCAGTGGTGAAGCCTGCCCCGGCTGCCTGGCTGGATACGGGCTGCGGCACGGGGACCTTCGTCGCCAAGGCCGCCGCCGCCCTGCCGGGCACCCGCTTCACCCTGGCCGATCCCTCGGCCCCGATGCTGGCGATCGCCAAGGAAAAGACGGCGAAGCTTTCCGGCTGCGAATACCTGCCGCTGGGCACGGAAGCGCTCGCCAGCCCGGACGTGACCTATGACGTGATAACCGCCGTCCTCGCCCACCATTATTTCGACGCCGCGGGCCGGCGGGCGGCGACGGCCAACTGTTACCGGATGCTCAAGCCGGGCGGCTTGTATATAACGTACGAGACCCTCCGGCCGCGGACGCCGCAGGGGCTGGAGATCGGCCTCGAATGGTGGCGCCGCGCGCAACTGAGCAGCGGGAAAAACCCCGCCGGCGTCGAGAAATACATCGGGCGCTACGGAGTGGAATTTTTCCCGATCACCCTGGCCGAGCACTTCGACCTGCTGGCCGCGGCAGGTTTTTCCACCGTCGAGGTGCTGTGGCTGTCGGGGCTGCAGGTAGGACTATACGCCATAAAATACCCGGACTGATTCACGGCAACGCGAAATTTATCGGCCGCACGAAAAAGCCCTGTGATGGCGAACGCCATTACAGGGCGTGTTTTTTGCCAGGCCAGGTATCTTTTAGGCCGAATATGTTACAAAAATAACTTGAATAATGGGAATCTTCTTTATTGACCTCATTTTTCAGTCATGATATACTCTGTCTGGAAACGTTTCTACATCCCGCCCGCTACAAAGTGGTAACGGACGGGTCGATTTTTCGGGGCTTTTTGTCGAAAATGCGGGAAACTCTTGTACATAAGGGTTGCGGCTTAGCTCGACAAGTAAAATACAAGTCCCGCATTTTGTGGAAGCGTTTTTTGTTTTGCCCGTTTTTTTGTCCTAAGGCGGTTTTGGGGAGTGTGCCAATGAAAGCGACCATCAAAGACATCGCGAAAAAAAGCGGACACTCCTGTTCGACGGTATCGCGGGTCATCAACAACAACCCTTACGTGAGCGCGGAAACCCGCGCCCGTATTCAGGGGATAATCGATGAAACCGGCTTTAGGCCGAACAACGTCGCCCGCGGTCTGGTGAAAGGCAAGATGAACGTCGTCGTCTGCATCATCGGCGACCGGTTCAACCAGTTCTACGCCGAACTTTTCTCCGCGGCCGAAGAGGCCCTGAACGAGCTCGGCTACCTGGCGGTCCTGTGCTACACGAACTACGATCCCGCCAAAGAAGAGAAATATCTTGAAGCGGTCACCGAGAACAACTTCGCCGGCGTCATCATGGTCACCGCGCCGGAAACGCCCCAGCTGACCAATAACCTGTCCAAGCTCGCCTTCCCGATCGTCCTCACCAACCGCTACCTCGTCTCCGTGCCCACCGACGTAGTCCTTACCGACAACTACTACGGCGGCTATATCGCCGCCAGGCACCTGCTCGACCTCGGCCACCGCCGCATCGCCCACTGGTCGGGGCCGGACAACTCCACCGCCAGCCGCGACCGCCTGCGGGGCTACTGCGACGCCATGCAGGAGGCCGGGCTCCAGGTCCGGGACGGGGATGTCTGGAAGGGGAATCTCCAGGAAACAGGCGGCTACCAGTTCGCTTGCCGCCTGCTGGAAAATCCCGGCGACGTCACGGCCGTGTTCTGCGGCAACGACATGATGGCCCGCGGGGTAGTCGTGGCCTACGCCGAACGGGGCCGGAAAATACCGGACGACCTGAGCATCGTCGGCTTCGACGACTCGCCGATAGCCGTGACCGGCACGGTGAAGCTGACCACGGTGCGCCAGCACGCGCGGGAGATGGGCCGGGCGGCCGCCGAGATGGTCGTCAACCGGATGGCGAACAAGGACCAGCCCCACCGCCGGTTGACCTTCACGCCGGAACTGGTGATCAGGGAGAGCACCGCCGCCTGCCGGCGGACCGACGGACCGCTTTAGGAGAAGCCGCGGCACCACAATTCTACGAAACCGGGTGATAACGATGGATGAACAGAAAATCCGCGAAATGGGCATCCTTGCCCACAAGATCAGGGTCGAGACGCTGCGGGCCATGGGCAAGCTCGGCTTCGGCCACATCGGCGGCTCGATGTCGATAGCGGAGGTATTGGCCGTCCTGTACGGCGGCGTGATGAAAATCGATCCCCGCAACCCCGGCTGGGACGGGCGGGACTGGCTCGTCGTCTCCAAAGGCCACGCCGGGCCGTCGGTATACGCCGCCCTGGCCCTGGCCGGCTATTTCCCAACGGAAGAACTCCTCACCCTCAACCAGCCCGGCACCAACCTGCCCAGCCATTGCGACCGCCTCAAAACGCCCGGCATCGACATGACCACCGGCTCGCTCGGCCAGGGCATCTCGACGGCCATCGGCGTAGCCCTGGGCCACCGCCTGAACAAGAAAGACAACTACGTCTACCTCATCCTCGGCGACGGTGAATGCAACGAGGGCCAGATATGGGAAGGCGTCCAGTTCGCCGCCCACTGGCAGGTCGACAAGCTGATCGCCTTCGTGGACGCCAACAAAAAGCAGCTTGACGGCTATACGCAGGACATCAACGACCTCACCGGCCTGGCCGGCAAATTCGCCTGCTTCGGCTGGCACAGCCAGGAGGTCGACGGCCACGACGCGGGCCAGATCGTCGCCGCCGTCGAGAAGGCCAAGCAGGCCGAAGGGCGCCCGTCCGTGATCGTCCTCGATACCGTCAAAGGCAAAGGGTGCTGCTTTGCCGAGCCGGTCTTCCTCAACCATCACATGAATATCAGCCCCGACATGGCCGCCGAGGCGATCGCCGAACTGGAGAAGGACCTCGCCCGTTGCGGGTGCAAAAGTTGACGGAGGGCGGTGAATAGCATGAATATCGTCTTGGACAACAACCACAGCAAAGAACAGGTCGCGATGCGCGACGCGTACTGCCAGACGCTCATCGAGCTAGCGCGCTGGAACGAGGACATCGTCGCCGTCGACGCCGACGTCATGAACTCCATGGGGACTGTACCCTTCCAGAAGGCTTTCCCGGACAGGACTTTCAATTGCGGTATCCAGGAAGCGAACATGATCGGCGTCGCCGCTGGCCTCTCCGCCACCGGCAAGATACCCTTCGCTCATACCTTCGGCATCTTCGCCACTCGCCGGGTCTGCGACCAAGTCTTCATCTCCTGCTCATACGCCAGGCTCAACGTCAAAATCATCGGCGGCGACCCGGGGATAACGGCCGCCTTCAACGGCGGCACCCACATGCCGTTCGAGGACATGGGCATCATGCGCACCATCCCCGAGATGACGATCATCGAACCGACCGACGCCACGATGATGCGCGACATCACGCGGCAGGTCGCCGCGCGTTACGGCGTGTTCTACATCCGCTCGGCGCGGAAAAACGTCGTCAAGGTTTACGGCGAAGGCTCGACGTTCGAGATCGGCAAAGCGGCGCCGCTGCGCGACGGCAAGGACGTCACCATCATCGCCGCCGGCATCCTTGTCGACGAGGCCCTCCAGGCGGCCGACATCCTCGCCGGCCAGGGCATCTCGGCCAGGGTGCTCAACATGTTCACCATCAAACCCATCGACAAAGACGCCATCATCCAGGCCGCCCAAGAAACCGGCGCCCTCGTCACGGCCGAGAACCACAGCATCATCGGCGGGCTGGGCTCGGCGGTCGCCGAGGTCGTGGCCGAAAACTGCCTCGTGCCGCTCGAGCGCATCGGCGCCCGCGACATATTCGGCGAGGTCGGTCCTGAAGACTACCTCAAAGTGAGGTTCCAGATGACCGCCAGCGATATCGCCGCCATGGCCCAAAAAGCCGTCGCCCGCAAAGGAAAATCGTTGGCGTGACATGCCCTGTAATAAGCTTGGAAACGTTTCCATAAACAAATAAGCAGCGGAAAATAACAGCGAAGGGGACGAGAAAATGAAGACGACGATGAAAGCGGTCGTAAAGTACGACAACGTGGCGGGGGCCACGGAGCTGCGGGAGGTGCCCATCCCGACCATCGGCCCGGACGACGTTCTGGTCAAGATAGCCTACATAGGCATCTGCGGCAGCGATCCGCACATGCACCATCAACATGTCAGCTACCCGGTCAACGTGCCGGTCATCCTCGGCCACGAATTCTCCGGCACCATCGAAAAACTCGGCGCCAACGTCACCGGCTGGTCGCTCGGCGAAGCGGTCACCGCCGAAACCCACGCCAAATACTGCGGCAAATGCGTCATGTGCCGTACGAACAACTACCATGTCTGCCGCGAGCGGGAAGGCTTCGGCTTCATGGTCGACGGCGCGTTCGCCGAATACATCCGCGTGCCCAGCCGGCTGCTCCACAAGCTGCCAGCGGGCGTATCGATGAAGGAAGCGGCCGTTACCGAGCCCCTATGCGTCGCCTACAGCGCCATGGTCAAGCACGCCAGCGTCCGCCCGGGCGACCTCGTCGTCGTCATCGGTCCGGGGCCGATCGGCCTTCTCTGCACGAAGATGGTCAGCATCCAGGGCGCGTCCGACATCGTCGTCGTCGGCACCGACGGGGACGAAAGCCGCCTCGAGCTGGCGAAGAAACTCGGCGCCACCATGACCATCAACAGCTCCAAGACCGACCCGGTGCCCATCATCATGGACATGCACGAGAAATACGGCGCCGACCTGGTCGTCGATGCCGCCGGCTTCTCGCCGACGCTCAAGCTCTCGCTCGACATCGTCCGTCCCTGCGGCCAGATCAACAAGCTCGGCTGGGGCCCCGGCCCGGTCGGCTTCTCGCTCGACCCGCTGATCGCCAAGGCCGCCACCCTCAAGGGCCTGTTCAGCCACAACTGGGACGTATGGGAAAAAGCCCTCGTCCTGATCGATAGCAAGCAGGTCGACGTGACCCAGGTCGTCACCCACGTCATGCCGCTCGACAAGTGGCACGAGGCGTTCGAACTCATGGAGAAGAAGGAAGGCCTCAAGATCCTGCTGCAGCCGGCAGACTAGCAGCCCGCCCCTGTGAGTCAGTTCCCGGAAGCCAATAATCGGTTTCGGCCGCTGCCGGCGGCGGCTTCCTGTCCGCGACGCCCCGGCACCGGCGGAAACTTGATTATAGAATCCAGATCGGCAAAAAGAAAAGGGGGTTAATTAATGAGGGGGAAACAGTGGAAATTATTCTCGGTGATCCTGGTACTCGTCTTCGCCGCCTCCATGTTTGCGGGCTGCGGCGGCGGCGACAAAAAAGCTGAGCCGCAGAAAGTCACGGAAGTCAAGATCGCGTTCATGAATCCGCTCTCCGGCAGCAACGTCGACGCCGGCCAGCAGGACCTCAACGCCGCCGAACTGGCGGTCGAGGACATCAACAACGCCGGCGGCATCAAGGCGTTGGGCGGCGCGAAGATCAAGCTCGTCGTCGTCGACACCACCAGCGATCCCAAGCAGGCCGCCTCGGTCGCCGAGCGCACCTTCAGCTCGGAAAAGGTAGCCGGCATGGTCGGCACCGGCATCAGCGGCCTCACGCTCCCCATCCTCCCGGTGGCCGAAAAAGCGAAAGTGCCGCTCATCACCAACTCCATCAACGACCAGATCACTGCCCAGGGTTACAAGTACACCTTCCAGGTCACCCCGAAGGGCAGCCAGTTCGGCGGCACCCAGGTCGAATTCCTCAAGTTCCTCAACGAGAAATTCAAGCTGGGGATCACCAAGGTAGCCGTCGTGTATGAAAATTCCGGCTACGGCGTCTCCACCGCCGCCGGCGTCAAAGACATCGCCGCCAAGGCCGGCCTCGACATGGTGCTGTACGAAGCCTATCCGCACGGCTTCACCGACGCCTCGCCCCTCGTGACCAAGATCAAGGCCTCCGGCGCCCAGGCGCTCTTTCCGGTCGCTTACACCACCGACGCCAAGCTCATCATCAACACCATGAAATCGATGAACGTCAACCCGGTCATCATCGGCGGCGGCGCCGGCTTCCTGTGGCCCGCGTTCGCCAAAGAGATGGGCGATGCCGTCAACGGCTTCGTAAGCGTCGCCTCCTGGAACTGGGACTCCAAGAGCATCACCGCCAACAAAGACCTTGTCGCCGTCACCGAGCGCTATGAGAAGAAATTCGGCACCTTCATGACCGAACACGCCGGCCCGACCTACGTCGCCGTGCGCCTGATCGCCGAAGCCATCGAAAAAGCCGGCTCCGCCGATCCCACCAAAGTGCGCGACGCGCTGGCCAGCTTCAACTCCAATACCGGCATGGCGGCCATGATGCAGCCCGGCACCACCAAGTTCGACGAAAAGGGCTGGAACAGCCCCGTCCATCCGGTCATGATCCAGTGGCAGGACGGCAAACCTCGTACGGTATTCCCGGCAGAAGATTCCACCAGAGCGTTCGAATTCAAGAAATAACACCGACGGAAACTCACCTGTGGGGAAGAGAGCGGGGCCGGACGTGTGGTCCGGCCCCGCATACCGGCAAGAGGGAGGAAAGTTCGTGGACATATTCCTGCAGACCACCATCAACGGCTTGATGATCGGCGGCGTATATGCGCTGGTTGCCGTCGGCCTGACGCTGATCTTCGGCGTCATGGGGATCGTAAACTTCGCCCAGGGCGAGTTCGTCATGCTCGGCATGTACGCCAGCTGGATGCTGGCGACCTATCTGAAAGTGGGGCCTTATCCCGGATTGTTGCCGGTCGGACTCATAATGCTGGCAGTCGGCTATATCGTTTTCCGGACCCTGATCGCCCGCGTCGTCGGCAAACCCGACGAAGTGGCCATCCTATTGACGTTAGGCCTCTCCATTTTCCTGCAAAACGTGATCTTGGTAATCTACGGCGCCGACTACCTAACCGTCCAGACTACCATCAAGGACGCCGCGCTCAACTTCGCGGGCCTGTCTCTGCCCTTGGCCCGCGTCGTTGCTTTCGTGGTGGCCCTCATCTTCGTCGGCCTGTTGAGTTATATGCTGGCGAAAACGGACCTCGGGCGGGCGATGCGCGCCTGCGCCGAAAACCGCAACATCGCCACCCTGCTCGGCATAAATCCCAAGTTCATCTTCACGCTGGCATTCGCCATCGGCATCGTCATGGCCGGCCTGGCGGGCGTGCTGCTAACGCCGATGTTCTACGTCTACCCCGGGATAGGCACCCTGTTCAACCTCACCGCCTTTGTCGTCGTCGTCCTCGGCGGCATGGGGAGCGTGCCGGGGGCGCTGCTGGGCGGGCTGATAATCGGCATCCTGGAGTCGCTCACCGGGACGTACGTCGCCCTCGACCTGGCGCCCATCGGCACCTGGCTCGTGTTCCTGCTCGTCCTGTTCCTGCGACCCAGCGGCCTCTTCGGCAGGAGGGTGAACTGAGATGAAAAAAGACGTAAAAAAATATCTGCTTACCGCCGTCGCAGCCGTCTTGCTGCTGGCATTCCCTCTATTAGTAGACAACCTCTACATCCAACACTCCTTTTTCATGATCTTCCTCTTCGCCACCATCGGCCTGGGGTGGAACCTCATCGGCGGCTACGGCGCCCAGCTCTCCCTCGGCCACGCCGCCTTCTTCGCCGTCGGCGCCTATACCGCCGTGCTGTTCGTCATCTACCAATCGCTCACGCCGCTTATCGGCGGCCTGGTCGGCGTCGTCATCGCCGTCGCCGTGGCCGGCCTGATCGGCTACCCCTGCTTCCGGCTCAGGGGCCCGTACTTCACGCTGGCGACCATCGCCGCCGGCGAGATCGTCAGGACGCTGCTCCTCCACTTCCAGGACTTCACCGGCGGCGCCAACGGCATCCCGCTGCCCTACAAGGGCGATAACTTCCTCTTCCTGCAGTTCTCGTCCAAAGCGCCTTACTACTACCTGGCGCTCGCCATGTTCGTCGTCGTCTTCTTCCTGGTGCGCTACCTGGAGCACGCCAAGATGGGCCGCTACCTGGCCGCCATCCGCGAAGACCAGGACGCGGCGGAATCGCTCGGCGTCCAGACCCACAAGGTAAAAATGTTCGCCCTGCTCATCAGCGCGGCAATCACTGCGGCCTGCGGCGTGCTGTACGCCTTCTCCGTCAGCTTCATCGACCCGGACAGCGTCGCCGGGCTGAACCTCTCGATCGAAATCGCCGTCGTGGTCATCGTCGGCGGCATCGGAACCCTGTGGGGCCCGGTGATAGGCTCGGTCGTCGTCATCTTCCTCACCGAAATGACGAACCTCTACCTCGGAGACATCCGTAGCGGCGCCAGCCTCGTCCTATACGGCCTGCTGCTGATTCTGGTCATTTCCATAAGACCTCAGGGACTATCGTCCTTTTTCCGCCGGAATTAGCGGTCGGGATTTTCGTAAGAAGGAGGTTGGCAAGCAATGGGGGCAATACTTGAAGTCAAAAACTTGAAAAAATCGTTCGGCGGCATCCAGGCGCTGAAGGACGTATCCTTCGACGTAGCCGAAGGCGAAATCCTCGGCCTGATCGGCCCGAACGGCTCCGGTAAATCCACATTCGTGAACACGGTGTGCGGTCTGTACCGCCCGGACGGCGGGCAGGTAGCGCTGCGGGGCAAGAACATCACCGGCCTCGAGCCGGCCATGGTGGCCCGCGCCGGCATCGCCCGCACCTTCCAGGCGTCGCGGCCGTTCCTCAACCTGACCGTGCTCGACAACGTCATCGTCTCCGCCCTGCTCGACGAGACGCTGGTCGACGCGGCCGAAAAGAACGCCCGCCAAGCGATCGAGGTCGCCGGCCTGTCCCAGTACATCAACACCAAGAGTTGCAACCTGCCGGTCGAAAAGCGCAAGCGGCTCGACCTCTGCCGCGCGCTGGCGCTCAAGCCGTCCCTGCTCATGCTCGACGAAGTCATGGCCGGGCTCAACCCGAAGGAAATGGAGGACGGCCTCGACCTGGTCCGCGCCATCAACCGGCAGGGCGTCACCGTCATCTTCATCGAGCACGTCATGAAAGCCGTCGTGTCCCTCTGCCACCGGGTCGTCGTCTTCGACCAGGGCTGCATGCTGGCCGACGGCGAACCCCATGCCGTCATGCAGGACGAGCGGGTGGTCAAGGCGTATTTGGGGGGGAGCTACAAACCATGCTAGAAATCAAAGATCTTGTCACCGGCTATGGCGATCTTAAAGTTCTTGACGGTGTTTCCCTCACGGTCGAGGAAGGGGAGACCGTCGCCCTCGTCGGCTCGAACGGAGCCGGTAAGACAACCCTGCTGCAAGCCATATCCGGCCTGCTTCCGGTCTGGTCCGGCGACATCACCTTCCGCGGCCAGAGCCTTCCCAAGCTGCAGCCCCACCAGCTGCCGGCCTTGGGCATCGCCCACATTCCCCAGGGCCGCGGCATCCTCGCCCGGCTGTCCGTTTACGACAACCTCATGCTGGGAGGCTATATCGCCGCGGCCAAAGCCAAGCGGTCCGCGCGGATGGAGGAAATGTTCGCGCTCTTCCCGCGGCTGAAGGAACGCCGGGAGCAACTGGCCGGGACGCTGTCCGGCGGCGAACAGCAGATGCTGGCCATCGCCCGCGCCCTGATGATGTACCCCTCGTTCATGATCCTCGACGAGCCCTCGCTCGGCCTGTCGCCGCTCATGGTCGAGACCGTCTTCAAAATAATCGCCGACGTCTCCCAGATGGGCGTCTCCATCCTCATCATCGAACAAAACCTCGTCGAGGCCCTGCATGTCGCCGATCGCGGCTACGTGCTCGAAACCGGGCGGGTCGTGCTCAGCGGCACGAGCGCAGAACTCATGGGCAACGACAAAGTCCGCGAAGCCTATCTGGGGATCTAAGGTACGATTGAGTAGGGATTGAAAAGGGAGCATCCGCGCGGATGCTCCCTTTTAGCGTTCCCATATTACTTGCGGGCCACTTCCACTTTGGCCAGCTTCTCGTAGTAGCGGACGATCGCGCTGTGGTCGGCGTCGCCCAGATCGTCGACCTTCAGGGCCTGCATGATCTCCATCACGCCCGCCGACAGCGGCAGCGGCACGCCCACGTCATGGGCGGTTTCGAGGACGTTGGCCATATCCTTGATATGGAGGTTGATCCTGAAGCCGGGCTTGATGTTGCGGTCGAGCATCATCGAACCCTTGGCGTTCATGACAGTGCTGCCCGCCAGGCCGCCTTTGATGGCGTCGAACACCAGCGCCGGGTCGACGCCGACCTTGGTCGCCAGCGTGAACGCCTCGGACACGGCGGCGATATTCAGGGCGACGACGATCTGGTTGGCCAGCTTCGTCACGTTGCCGGCGCCGACGTCGCCGCACAGCACGGCCGAAGCCCCCACGCACTTGAAGATCGGCAGGGCCTCGTCGAAATCGGCCTGGGCGCCGCCGACCATGATCGACAGCGTGCCGTCGATGGCCTTCGGCTCGCCGCCGCTCACCGGCGCATCCAGCATGCGGACGCCCTTCTCGGCCAATTTGGCGGCAACCTCCTTGGCCGCCAGGGGAGCGATTGAGCTCATATCGGCGACAAGCGCGCCGGGTTTGGCGCCCTCGATGACGCCGCCCTCGCCGAGGACGGCCTTCTTCACGTGGGGCGAATTGGGGAGCATGGTGATGATGATGTCGGTCTGGGCGGCCACGTCCTTGGGCGAGGAAGCCGCTTTCGCGCCGGCGGCGACCACTTCGTCGACCGCAGCCTGGACGATATCGAAGACCGTCACGTCGTAGCCCGCCTTGAGCAGGTTTTTGCTCATCGGTTTGCCCATGATGCCGAGGCCGATGAAGCCGATTTTCTTGTTAGCCATGATAATACCTCCCTGTTTTTCTTGTTACGACAACTTGTAGCCGTATTCGCCCGCCCAGGACAGCGTAGGCACGGTGCCGCCTTCGCCGGGCACGTACTCGAGGCCTATGTATCCCTCGTAGCCGCTCTTGTCGATGGCGGCGAACACGTGGCGGTAGTTTATCTCGCCCGTCCCGGGCTGGTGCCGGCCGGGGTTGTCGGCGATCTGGATATGGGCGATCTTGGCGAGGTTGGCCGTAAAAGTCCCCAGCAGCTCGCCCTCCATACGTTGGGCATGGTACATGTCATACTGCAGGTAGACATTCGGGCGGTCCACGACGGCCAGCAGGTCGAGCACCTGCTTGGTGGTGGAGAGGAAGAACCCCGGGATATCACGGGTGTTGATGTGCTCCACCACCAGATTGCGGCCGATCTTCGCCAGCGCGTCGGCGGCGAAGCGCACGTTTTCCACCAGCGTCTTCTGCTGCTCTTCCAAGGAAACATCGGCGACCGTCTTGCCGGCCAGGCAGTTCATCTGCCCGACCCCGAGCGCTTCGGCGTAGCTTACGGCCGTAGCCACCCCGGCCCGGAATTCCTCCTGCCGCCGCGGGTCGGCGGCGGTACCGCGGTCCCCGGCCGCCCAGTCGCCGGCCGGCAAGTTGCACAGCACCAGCTTCAGGCCGTTCTTCTGCAGCTTTTCCTGCAGCTGCTCGGCAGGGTACGCATACGGAAACAGGAACTCCACGGCCTTGAAGCCGGCGGCGGCCGCGGCCTCGAACCTGTCGAGGAACGGCACTTCCGTGAACAGCATGGTCAGATTGGCGGCAAATTTAGGCATTTGCATCCCTCCCTTATATTATCCGCCCTCCGGCGGAGCTAACCTTACCTTACGGGCGTCAGGACGAGCTTCAGCCCTTCCTTGCTCTCGAACTTGCGGAACGCCTCCTGCCATTCGGTGACAGGCATGACGTCGGACACGAGGCTCCTGGTGTCGACCCGGCCGCTGGCCATCAACTGGATGGCCTTGTTCCACGACGTCCACGTGGAACCGAGCGATCCGGTCACTTTCAGTTCGCGGTAACAGACCTTTTCGAAGTCGAACTGGATTGGCTTGCCGAACAGGCCGATCTGCGTGTAGCTGCCGAACTTCCGCGTCAGCAGCAGGCCGTCGTTGGCCGCCGGCTGGGAACCGGAGCATTCCAGCACGACATCGGCGCCGCGCCCTGCGGTCAGCTCGCCGACGGCGGCGAACACATCCTCGGCAGGCACGGTAACGACCCGGTCCGCGCCGAGCTTTGCGGCCATCTTCAGCCGCGGGCCGTCGATGGCCGTCCCGGACACGATCACCGTGGCTCCCTGCGCCTTGGCCACCTGCAGGGCCAGCAGCCCTACCGCCCCCGGGCCGCTCACGAGGACGACGTCGCCGGTCGTGATGGCCGTCAGTTCGAGGACGGCGTGGGTCACGCAGGCCAGCGGCTCACACAGCGCCCCGGCAATGAAATCGATGCTGTCGGGCAGGCTGTGCACCCTCTCCTGCGGCACGACCGTATAAGGGGCGAAGGCGCCGTTGTACCAATAGCCGAGCGTCCGCCGGTGGTCGCAGATATTGTACCGGCCGGCGCGGCAGTGCCCGCACTGGCCGCAGAAGCTGAACGCCGTCTCCGAGGTCACGCGGTCGCCTGTCTTCCAGGCGGTCACCCCTTCGCCCACGGCGGCGACCACGCCGCTGAACTCGTGGCCGGTAATGACGGGCGGGTTAATGGGGATACCGGCGATGTCGTCGTGGAAGATATGCAGATCAGACCCGCAGATGCCGGCGGCTTCGACGGCAATCTTCACCTGTCCGGGGCCGGGCTGCGGCTCGGGCACCTCCCGGACCTCCATATTGCCGTTGCCCCTGGCGAACTTCACTAAGCCTTTCATCTCCTGAACCTCCTGTTGTCTGTAGCTGGAAAGCAGCGTTGCGCAACCGTCAACCGAGCGGCCTGAACGCCATCTGGCCGTCCGGCAGCTTGAACGCCGCCTGGCGGGACTGGGCCAGATGCTCCCGCATCGCCTCCTGCGCCCGCAACGAATCGCGGGCCAGCATGGCCTCGATCACCGCGAGATGTTCGGCCACCGTCTCCTGCAAGCGGGCGGGCTGGCGCGTCAGGCGGAAGCGGATGCGCTGGTTCTGGGCGAACATATTGGCCATCACCTGGTTGATGAGATCGTTCTCGGCCGAATCCATCAACAGGGAATGGAACTCGCTGTCGAGCCTGACAAGGCCGTCGTAGTCGTCCTGGTCGAGGGCCTGGAAAGCCCGCTTGTAGGCCAGCAGACATTCCTCCGGGAAGACCGGCGTGACCAGGACGATGATGTGGGGCTCGATGATCTCGCGCAGTTGATAGATGTCGTTGATCTCCTTGACGGTTATCGAGCTTACGAACGCGCCGCGGCCGGGAATGATGGTCACGAGATTCTCCTTCTCCAGCCTGTTGAGCGCCTCGCGGATGGGCGTGCGGCTTACGCCGATCACAGCCACGAGCTCCCGCTCGTTCAGAGCGCTGCCCGGCACGATTTGACAGCTGATGATCCGCTGCTTGATAATCCGGTAAGCCCGTTCGCGCAAATTCTCCGTTTGCCGAGCAAGAGCATCGTTTCTCAACCGGCCTTCACTCCCTGAAATTGTCGAAATCTTTCCGCGAAATGTATACATTTTGTATAATGCTATTATACAATCTAGTTGGCTGTCGCCTTTGAAATTCCTGCCGGAACTGCAAAATTTTTGCGGGCGCCCGTGAAAGACGGTTTCCCTGGTCCGCGCGGCCCGGAGAGCCCATCAGGGGGTGGGGGAGGGGGCAAAAAGCCGGCGAACAAAGTCCTGTCAGCGGGCAGGATTTCCCGCCGGGATGCCGAATAAACCATACATATAATGGTATGGTAACCGACATCCGGCAGGCAAAGGCGCCTGCCAGACAACGTTCATACGTTTTCGCGCATGGACAGGACTGCTATGCCGGCGGACTAGAAGCGCGCGATAGCCGCCTGTACAGGTTTGCGGTCTATTATCCGACGGTAATAGATAGTGTAGTGGACTTGCACCAGGTTTGTTCCGTCCCCTAGGGCGGTACGGGCCGGGTGTATTTTTATGTGTTCTTGTCATCATAATAAGTTTGAAGTGGAGGGAGAATGGGATGACCGATATCAGGGACCGGGTGCGATGCAGGGCTCTGCACGGCAAGATCGTGTCAGCGGCGGAAGCAGCGGCGGCCATAAAGCCGGGAATGAATATCGGCGCGAGCGGCTTCACGCCCGCCGGCTACCCGAAAGCGGTGCCGCTGGCGTTGGCGGAGCAGATCAAGAAGGAAAACTTCAAAATCAACCTCTGGACCGGCGCCTCGGTCGGCAAAGAACTCGACGGCGCCCTGGCGGAAGCGGGCGGCATCCAAAAGCGCCTGCCGTACCAGACGAACGACGCCTTACGCAAACTGATCAATAACGGCAGCATCCAATACGTAGACCTGCACCTGTCGCACGTCGCGCAGATGTCGCGCTACGGGTACCTCGGCGGCAAGGTAGACGTCGCCATCGTTGAAGCCTGCGCCATCACCGAGGAAGGGCACATCGTGCCGACGACTTCGCTGGGCAACTCGGCCTCGTTCGTGCAGAGCGCCGACATCGTCATCGTCGAGGTCAACACCTCGCAGCCCCTTGAGCTCGAAGGCATGCACGACGTCTACGTCCCCGCAGACCCGCCCCGCCGCCAGCCCATCCCCATCGTCAAGGTCGACGACCGCATCGGCACGCCGTACATCCCGGCCGGCCCGGACAAAATCACCTACATCGTTCCCTGCGACCTGCCCGACGCCGTGCGGCCCCTGGCGCCCATCGACGACGACGCCAGGGCCATGAGCGCCCACCTCAGCGAATTCTTCATGAACGAGATCAAACATGACCGCCTGCCGAAGAACCTCCTGCCCCTGCAATCGGGCGTCGGCTCGGTCGCCAACGCCGTCATGGCCGGCATGGCCGAATCCCCGTACGAAAACCTCACCGTTTACACCGAAGTTATCCAGGACGGCATGCTCGACCTCTTCGACGCCGGCAAACTAGACTTCGCCTCCGGCACCTCGCTCACCCCCTCGCCGGACGGGCTGAAAAGGCTGTACGCCAATATCAAGGAATATCGCAACAAAATTCTCCTCAGACCGCAAGAAATCGCCAACAGCCCGGAAATGGCCCGGAGGCTTGGAATAATAGCCATGAACACCGCCATCGAGATCGACATCTTCGGCCACGTCAACTCCACCCACATCATGGGCACCAAAATGATGAACGGCATCGGCGGCAGCGGCGACTTCGCCCGCAACGGCTACCTGAGCATCTTCTTCACGAACTCGGTCGCCAAAGGCGGCGCCATCTCCTCGATCGTGCCGATGTGCTCGCACGTCGACCACACCGAACACGACGCCGACATCTTCATCAGCGAGCGGGGCGTGGCCGACGTGCGCGGCCTCAGCCCCAAGGAGCGGGCCAGGGTCATCATCGACAAATGCGCCCACCCCGACTACCAGCCCATGCTGCACGACTACTTGGAAAGGGCCGAGAAGGCCACCGGCCACGCCCACACGCCGCACCTGCTCGACGAGGTCCTCTCCTGGCATATCCGGTTTATGCAGACCGGGACAATGAAAGCAAAATAGCCAAGAGCAAAGGAGGACAACAAAATGGCCAACGAATCCTTGCAAGCCAAAATGGCCGCCTACACCGCCAAGGTAGAAAAGGCCGCGGCCAAAAACCCCGAACGGCAGAACCTCGTGCCCAACCGCCTATACACCCCGCTCGACCTTGAAGCCTTCGACTACGAGCGCGACCTGGGCTTCCCGGGCGAATATCCCTTCACCCGCGGCGTGCAGCCGACCATGTACCGGGGGCGCTTCTGGACGATGCGCCAATATGCCGGCTTCGCCACCGCCGAAGAATCCAACAAGCGGTACCGCTACCTCCTGGAGCAGGGCCAGACCGGCTTGTCGTGCGCCTTCGACCTGCCCACGCAGATCGGCTACGACTCCGACGACCCCATTGCCGAAGGCGAGATCGGCAAGGTCGGCGTCGCCATCGACACCCTCAAAGACATGGAGATCCTCTTCGACCAGATCGACCTCGGCAAAGTATCGACCTCGATGACCATTAACGCCCCGGCCGCCGTCCTGCTGGCCATGTACATAGCCGTCGCCGAGAAACAGGGCGTCAGCGCCGACAAGCTCAACGGCACTATCCAGAACGACATCCTTAAAGAATATGCCGCCCGCGGCACTTATATCTTCCCCCCTAAGCCCTCGATGCGGCTCATCACCAACATCTTCGAATACTGCTCGAAAAACGTGCCCCAATGGAACACCATCTCCATCTCCGGCTACCACATCCGCGAGGCCGGCTCCACCGCCGCGCAGGAAATCGCCTTCACCATCGCCGACGGCATCGCCTACGTCGACGCGGCCATCAAGGCCGGCCTCAACGTCGACGACTTCGCCGGCCGGCTGTCGTTCTTCTGGAACGCCCACAACAACGTCCTCGAGGAAGTCGCCAAATTCCGCGCCTCGCGGCGGGTCTGGGCCAAAGTCATGAAAGAGCGCTTCGGCGCCCAGAGCCCCAAGAGCTGGATGCTGCGCGTCCACACCCAGACCGCCGGCTCGATGCTCACTGCCCAGCAGCCGGACAACAACATCGTCCGCGTCGCCCTGCAGACGGCGGCGGCCGTACTCGGCGGCACCCAGTCGCTCCACACCAACTCGCGCGACGAAGCCCTCGCCCTGCCGACCGAAGACTCGGTGCGCATCGCCCTGAGGACCCAGCAGATCGTCGCCTACGAATCCGGCCTGGCCGACGTCGTCGATCCGCTGGGCGGCTCGTACTACGTCGAGGCCCTCACCGACAAGATCGAAAAGGAATGCTGGGAATACATCAAAAAAATCGACGAGCTGGGCGGCGCCCCGGCGGCGATCGAAAAAGGCTACATCCAGAGAGAGATCCAAGAGAGCGCCTACCGCTGGCAGATGGAAGTCGAAAACAAGCAACGCGTAATCGTCGGCGTCAACCAGTTCCAGATCAAGGAAAAACCGGCCGAAGGCCTGCTCAGGGTCGACGCGTCGGTGGGCGAATTCCAGAAAAGCAAGCTCGCCAAAGTCAAGGCCGAGCGGGACGGCGCCGCCGTCCAGGCCAAGCTGGCCGCCCTTGAGACGGCCTGCGGCGACGAGCACCAGAACCTCATGCCGTTCATCTTGAACGCCGTCAAAACATACGCCAGCCTTGGCGAAATCTGCGGCGTGATGCGCAAAGTGTTCGGCGAATACGAAGCGCACGTAAGCCTGTAGCGAGAAGCGTTAGGAGGGACGAACGATGGAAAGACATATACGCGTGCTAGTAGCCAAACCCGGCCTCGACGGACACGACCGCGGCGCCAAAGTCGTAGCCCGCGCGCTTCGCGACGCCGGCTTCGAAGTCATCTACACCGGTCTTCGCCAGACCCCCGAACAGATCACCGAAGCCGCCCTGCAGGAAGACGTGAACGTCGTGGCCCTGAGCCTGCTGTCGGGGGCGCACAACACCCTCTTCCCGAAAGTAGTCAATATGGTGCGCGGCAAAGGGATGAACGACGTGCTCGTCATCGGCGGCGGCGTCATCCCCGACGCCGACATCCCCGGCCTCAAGGAAGCCGGCGTGGCTGCGGTCTTCACCCCCGGCACCCCGACCGCCAGCATCATCGACTTCATCAAGGCCAACGTGAAGTGAAGCCTGCGGCACGCGGCCCCGGGGCGGTGACAGCGGCATGGATATAGCGGCGGAACTTCTCGCCGGCTCGCGGCTGGCCCTGTCGCGGGCCATCACCGCCGTCGAGAACGAGTACGACGAAGCGACGGCCATCATGCAGCAGCTCTATCCCCACACCGGCCAGGCCTACGTAATCGGCGTCACCGGTCCGCCGGGGGCGGGCAAGAGCACCCTCACCGACAAACTGGTCAAGGTCTACCGCCGCCAGGGCAAGACGGTCGGCATCATCGCCGTCGACCCCACCAGCCCCTTCTCCGGCGGCGCCATCCTCGGCGACCGCATCAGGATGAACGAACTCACGCTCGACGAAGGCGTCTTCATCCGCAGCATGGGCACGCGCGGCAGCCTGGGGGGGCTATCGCGCAAGACGGCCGACGTGGTCAAGATCATGGACGCCGCCGGCAAGGACGTCATCTTCGTCGAAACAGTCGGCGTGGGCCAGTCGGAAGTCGACATCGTCAAGGCCGCCGACACCACCGTCGTCGTCCTCGTCCCCGGCCTCGGCGACGATATCCAGGCCATCAAGGCCGGCATCCTCGAGATCGGCGACGTGTTCGCCATCAACAAGGCCGACCGCGAAGGGGCCGAACGCCTCAAAGCCGAGCTCAATATGATGCTCGACCTCGACCAGGCGAAGTCGGCCTGGCGGCCATCGATCCGTCAGACGGTGGCCAACGCCGGCCAGGGCATCGAAGAACTCGTCGCCACCATCGACGAACACGCCGCCTTCCTCGGTACCTCCGGGGAACTTGTCCGGCGGCGGACGGCGCGGGCGCGGAACGAACTCATCGCCCTCATCGAAGAACAGATAAGCCACCGCATCCTCAAGGACATCGCCGCCTCCGGCCAGCTCGACGCCCTGGCGGCGGCCCTGGCGGAGCGCCGCGAAGACCCGTACGCCATCGTCAAACGGCTGCTGGCCGCCTACCTGCGCTAACGGCTAAATAAAAATCCGTAAGGAGGCAGAACAATGTTCAAGGTGCTCAAAGTAGACCATCTCGGCATCGCCGTCAAAGACTTAGAGCAGGCCAAGAAATTCTACACCGAGACGCTCGGCATGCAAGCGATGGGCGAGGAAATTGTCGAGCAGCAGAAAGTGAAAGTATGCTTCATCCCCTGCGGCGACAGCGAGGTCGAACTTCTGGAATCCACCTCCCCCGACGGGCCGGTCGCCAAATTCATCGAAAAGAACGGCGAAGGCATCCAGCACGTGGCCCTAAGGGTCGACAGCATCGAAAACGCCCTGGCCGACCTCAAAGCCAAAGGCGTGCGCCTCATCGACGAACAACCGCGCTACGGCGCCGGCGGAGCCAGCATCGCCTTCGTCCACCCGAAGGCCACCGGCGGCATCCTGCTGGAACTCTCCGAGCGCAAATAGGCGGCAAATCGCGCCCGGTTTTTGCAATACATCTGTTTGGAGGTGCTTTATGGCCACAATCCAAGAAAAGATCGAGGACCTCAAAGCCCGGCAGGAAAAAGTGAAGCAAGGCGGCGGGGCCAAAAGAATCGAAAAGCAGCACGCCGGCGGCAAGCTGACCGCCCGTGAGCGGATCGAAAAACTCCTCGACCCCGGCACGTTCGTCGAACTCGACCAATTCGTCCATCATCGCTGCACCAACTTCGGCATGGAAAAAGAAGAAGCCCCCGGCGAAGGCGTCGTCACCGGCTACGGCACGGTCGACGGCCGGCTGACGTACGTATTCGCCCAGGACTTCACCGTCGTCGGCGGCTCACTGGGCGAAATGCACGCCGCCAAAATCGTCAAGATCCAGGAACTGGCCATGAAAATGGGCGCGCCCCTCGTCGCCCTCAACGACTCGGGCGGAGCGCGCATCCAAGAAGCAGTCGACGCTTTGAGCGGTTACGGCAAAATCTTCTTCCGCAACACGCTGGCCTCGGGCGTCATCCCGCAGATCTCGGCCATCATGGGCCCGTGCGCCGGTGGCGCCGTATACTCCCCGGCCCTCACCGACTTCATCTTCATGGTCAAGAACACCAGCCAGATGTTCATCACCGGTCCGCAGGTCATCAAGTCGGTAACGGCCGAAGAGGTGACCGCCGAAGCCCTCGGCGGCGCCATGACCCACAATGCGACCTCAGGCGTCGCCCATTTCGCCGCCGAAAACGACGAGGACTGCATGCGGCAGATCCGCTACCTCCTCAGCTTCCTGCCGGCCAACAACCTCGAAGACCCCCCTCCGGTGGATACGGGCGACGACCCCAATCGCATGGAAAGCGCGCTCAACAGCCTTCTGCCCGACAACCCCAACATGCCGTACAACATGAAGGACGTCATCAAGCTGATCGTCGACAACGGCGAGTTCTACGAATCCCAGGCCCACTACGCCCAAAACATCATCACCTGCTTCGCCCGCTTCGACGGCCAGACGGTCGGCATCATCGCCAACCAGCCGGCGGTCATGGCCGGCTGCCTCGACGTCAACGCCTCCGACAAGTCGGCCCGCTTCATCCGCTTCTGCGACGCCTTTAACATCCCGCTCATCAATCTCGTCGACGTGCCCGGCTTCCTGCCCGGCACCGACCAGGAGTACGGCGGCATCATCCGCCACGGCGCCAAAATGCTGTACGCCTACTCCGAGGCCACCGTGCCCAAGGTCACCGTCATCACCCGCAAGGCGTACGGCGGCTCGTACCTGGCGATGTGCTCGCAAGACCTGGGCGCCGACCAGGTTCTGGCCTGGCCCAGCGCCGAGATCGCCGTCATGGGCCCGGCGGGGGCGGCCAACATCATCTTCAAAGGCGATCCCGACGCCAAGGACAAGACGGACAAGTACGTCGAAGAATTCGCCACCCCCTACAAAGCGGCCGAACGCGGCTTCGTCGACATCGTCATCGAGCCCATGGAGACCAGGCCGCGGGTCATCACCGCCCTCAACATGCTGGCCTCGAAGCGCGAAACGAGACCGGCCAAGAAACACGGCAACATCCCCGTGTAACTTCGCACCTTAAAACGAGACAACTTATGGGAAAGAGGTGAAAATGTGAGTCAACCGGTGACCACCAACCCGCTGCTGATCATGTTCATCAACATGGCGGTCGTATTTGTCGTTCTGTGGGGACTGAGCCTGATTATCCGCCTGATCAAAATTATCGACCCGACGCGAAAAAAGCCGGCGGCTGATTTGCCGCCCGCCGCCGCCCCGGCTCCTGTCGCCGCCGTTCCGGCCCCAAGCGACCACAGCCAACTCATAGCCGTGTTGGCCGCCGCGGTCGCTGCTACCGGGTTCGGCGCGGCGCGGATCGTGGCCGTGCGTCCCGTCGGCAGCCCCGACTGGGCTCAGGCCGCCCGCTTGGAATCTGTACATACCCGAAACAAACTGTATTGATAATTATGGGTGGAGGAGAAAACAAAAATGGAAAAATTCCTCATAACCGTTAACGGCCAAACCTACGAAGTCGACGTGGAAAGAATAAGCGGCACCGTTTCGCCTGCAACTGCACCTGCTGCGGCCCCGGCCGCCCCACCCGCCGTTGCGGCTCCCAAGGCCGCCGCCCCGGCAGCGGCTCCCGCACCTGCCGCCGCCCCCGTGCCGGCCGGCGCCCAGACAATCAACGCCCCCATGCCCGGCAAAATTCTCTCCGTCAACGTCAAAGCCGGCGACACCGTCAAACGCGGCGACGTAATGCTCCTTCTCGAGGCCATGAAGATGCAGAACGAAATCATGGCCCCCGCCGACGCCAAGGTCGCCGACGTGCGTGTGTCCCCCGGCCAGACCGTCTCGACCGGCGATCCGATGATCGTGCTCGGCTGAGATCGGATTAGGGGAGGAAAAAAATATGGAACTATTTAACGCGTTTGCGGTCGCCTTGCAGGCCGTATGGGCAGACAGCGGCTTCGCGGCGTTCACCGCCGGCAACGCCATCATGATCGCCGTTGGTCTGGTGCTCATTTACCTGGCGTTCGCCAAAGGCTTCGAGCCGCTCCTGCTCTCGCCCATCGCCTTCGGCTGCATCCTCGCCAACCTGCCCAAGACCGGCTTCTTCGAAGACCCGGGCGTCATGCAGCTCATCTCAAAAGGCATCGAATACGAAGTCTTCCCGCCGCTCATCTTCCTGGGCGTCGGCGCCATGACCGACTTCGGCCCGATGATCGCCAACCCCTCGACACTGCTGCTCGGCGCCGCTGCCCAGATCGGCGTGTTCGTATCGCTCGGCGGGGCCATGCTGCTGGGCTTCAACGTCCAGGAAGCCGCTGCCATCGGCATCATCGGCGGCGCTGACGGCCCGACCGCCATCTACCTGACCATCAAGCTGGCTCCGCACCTGCTGGGCGCCATTGCCGTCGCCGCCTACTCCTACATGTCGCTCGTACCGCTCATCCAGCCGCCGGTCATGAAGCTGCTGACCACCAAGAAAGAACGGGAAGTCGTCATGGACCAATTGCGGCCGGTCTCGAAATTCGAACGGCTGGCCTTCCCGATTGTCGCCACCGTCGTCATCAGCCTGCTGCTGCCGCCCATAGCCTCGCTGATGGGGATGCTGATGCTCGGCAACCTCTTCCGCGAATCCGGCGTCACCGACCGGCTGTCCGACACCGCACAAAACGCCCTCATAAACACAGTAACCATCTTCCTGGCCACCGGTACAGGACTGACAATGTCGGCGGAGAACTTCCTCAACCTGAGGACAATCGAAATCATCGTCCTCGGCCTGGTGGCCTTCATCGGCGGCACCGCCGGGGGCGTGCTGCTGGGCAAGGTCATGTACTACGCCTCCGGCGGCAAGGTCAATCCGCTGATCGGCTCCGCCGGCGTATCGGCCGTGCCAATGGCGGCGCGCGTCAGCCAGGTGGTCGGCCAGAGAGCCAATCCCGCCAACTTCCTGCTCATGCACGCCATGGGCCCGAACGTCGCCGGCGTCATCGGCACCGCCGTCGCCGCCGGCACCATGCTAGCCATGCTGAAATAAACTCTCGGCAACACATGAGGCGGATACGCAGGCTTATGCCCCGCGTATCCGCCTCTTGCGCCAATCATCGGCCACAGGTAGGTGACCTCAGTATGGAGACATATCGGGAAAACTCGCACCAGGGAAAAGCACAGACCGCTATTGGCGGGATCATTCTCGCCGCCCTCCTGTCATGGCTGGGCTGGCAAACCTGGGTCTACCTCAAAGGCACCGGGGGTATCGGCGGCACACTATACGTCCTGGCCTTTCTGGGCCTGTGGGCGTGGCGCTACGCCTTCAGGTACGCCTATATCCTCACCGGCACCACCATCGAGGTCGTAACGGCCGGCTGGGGACTGGAAAGAAAACTTGTCGTCCGGCTGGACAGCGTCGAAAGCTTCGCCACCAGATACCGGAAAAAATTCTTCCGGCGCACAGGGATCAAGAAATACGTTTACCGGTACTCGTCGGCCGACCCGCGGCCGACCCGGATAGTCGTATTCCGCCGGGACGGCAGGATGCACGGGCTGCTGCTCAAGGTGAGCGACGAATTTATCGCCCGGCTGGGAGAGATAATGCCGGACAGGATGTTGGCCCTGGAAGACGACAAAAGCCGCTGAACCCGAACCGCCCCCGTTCTCCGGGGGCGGAAACTTTTTCCGGTTCCCTGCGGCCGATATTGTGGTATAATTTGGGTTGGAACCACACGACAGAATGATATCAGGAGGCGGAAAGATGATTACTGAAGCGATCAAAAGCAAACTGCGGGCCGTGGTGGGGGACGAAAACGTCCTCGACACCAACCTCGACAGGTTCGGCTATTCGTATGACTCCTCCTTCATCCCCCTGCTCCCGGCCAACAACCCCGACATCGTCGTCCGGCCCCTTACGACCGACGAAGTATCCAAAGTCATGGTCATCGCCAACGCGCACGCCATCCCCGTAACCGCCAGGGGCGCGGCCAGCGGGCGCACCGGCGGCAGCATCCCGGTGCGGGGCGGCATGTCGCTCGCCCTCGACCGCATGACCAGGATCATCGAGTTCGACGAGCGCAACATGATGGTCACGGTCGAGCCGGGGGTGAGGACGATCGACCTGTACAACCACTGCGCCGCCAAAGGGCTGTTCTATCCACCCGACCCGGCCAGCTGGAAATTTTCCACCATGGGCGGCAACGTCGCCGAAAACGCCGGCGGCATGCGGGCCGTCAAATACGGCGTCACCAACAACTACGTCATGGGCCTCGAAGTCGTCCTCGCCGACGGCCGCGTCATCAACACCGGCGGCAAAGCGATCAAAAACGTCACCGGCTACAACCTCACTCAACTGTTCACCGGTTCGGAAGGCACCCTGGGGATTATCACCAAGATGACCCTACGGCTTATCTCCATGCCCAAAGCCCGCAACACCCTCCAGCTCATGTTCCCGTCCTTGGACGACGCCTGCGCCACCATCCATGCCATGTTGCAGGCCGGCATCGTGCCGGCCGCGGCCGAGCTGATGGACAAGATGAGCCTCCAGGCGGTGGCCCGCCACCGCAAGCTCGACATCGACCAAGCCATCGAAGCCTGCGTCGTCATCGAAATCGACGGCGAAGACACCGCCGCCCTCGACAAGCAGGCCGAGGCGATCGAAAAAATCGCCCGCTCGCTGCGCGTCGCCGAGGTCCGCATCGCCGCCGACGCCAAGGAAGCCGAAGACATCTGGGCCATCCGCCGCGGCCTGAGCTCGGCCGTGGGCGCCATGGCCCCCACCAGGCTGGGCGAGGATATCTCCGTGCCCCGCGACGCCTTCCCCGAAGTCGTCCGCCGCATCAAGAAAATCTCCGAAACCCACGGCATTCCCATCGCCGTATACGGCCACGCCGGCGACGGCAACCTCCACCCGTCCGTCCTCTGCGACCTGGCCAAGCCCGGCGAGGAGGAGCGCGTCCACAAAGCGGTCGACGAGATATTCGCCGTCGCCCTCGAAGTGGGCGGCACGCTTTCGGGCGAACACGGCATCGGCATGACCAAGCGGAAATACATCGCCAGCGCCCTCGGCGAAGACGGCGTCGAAGTGCTCAAAGCCATCAAGCTGGCCCTCGACCCCAAGGGGATACTCAACCCCGATAAAGTATGGTGACCGGCTGTGAACAAGGAGTTTGACATGGACAAAGACAAGGATTTATTGCAACAAGTCAAGGAAATCGTCAGCCAGTGCGACCGCTGCGGCACCTGCCTGCCGGTCTGCCCGCTGTTCGGCGTCAAGGACATCGAAGCCTCGAGCGCCCGCGGCAAGAACAACCTTGCCCGCGCCATGGTCGAGGGCGGCTTCGCGCCCGATGCCAAAATGCTGGAAAAGATGAACTTCTGCCTGCTGTGCCGGACATGCATCGACAACTGCCCCAGCAAGGTCAAAACCGACGAAGCGACGATCGCCCTCCGCCAGTACATCGCCGACCGCACCGGTGGCCCCGGCGTCAAATACCGCGCCCTCGGCGGCATGCTCAAGAAGACCGGCCTCGTCAAGCTGTCGGCCGGCGCCCTCGGGGTCACGAAAAAACTCGGCCTCGGCGGCCTCGTGCCCTTCGGCATGGCGCCGTCCACCCTCGGCCGCGAGCAGTACCTCGCCCGCTTCGCCGGCCCGGCAGCCTTGGCCGGCCCGTCGCCGGCGTCCCCGGCCGCCGTCGGCGCCGACACCAAAGTAGCCTACTTCCACGGCTGCGGCATGCGGATGATGTTCCCCGACGCAGTCGCCGAAACGCTGACAATCCTTGGCACCGTCACCGCCGTCCGCCAGGTGGACAACGTCTGCTGCGGCCTGCCCCATCTGGCCCACGGCATGCGCGACGACTTCCTCGCCCTGGCGAAAGAGAACATCCGCCTGTTCGCGGACGCCGACGTCATCGTCAGCGACTGCGCCAGCTGCGCCGGCACCCTCAAGCATATCGGCGCCTACCTGGCCGACGACCCCGAGTGGCGGGATGCGGCCAAAGCCTTCAGCGCCAAAATAATGAGCCTGTCCGAGTACCTCGTCAAGGCCGGCTACCGGCCGCGCCAGCGCGCGGGCGCCAAGCTGACCTTCCACGAACCGTGCCACCTCGGCCGCGGCCAGGGGATAAAAAAAGAACCCCGCCAACTCCTGAAAGAGGCGGGGGACTACGTCGAAATGCCCGGGGCCGACACCTGTTGCGGCGGGGCGGGGTCCTTCCACATCGACTACCCGGAGGCCGCCGCCGCCGTCCTCGACAAAAAACAGGCCAACATCGAGAAGAGCGGCGCCGACATCGTCGTGTCCGAGTGCCCGGTGTGTCTCGTGCAGCTTAACAAGGCCGCCGAGAAAAGCGGCGGCCGGTTCAAGGTCATGCACATCAGCCAGGTTCTGTAAGCGTCCATCATCCGGGGCCGGCCCGTCGACCGCGGGCCGGCCCCGGATTTTTAAGGCAGCTTGCGGACGATGAGCTGCAGCTCGGCCAGCGAGCCGCTCAGGCGTCCGAGGTCGTCGCCGTCGAGGCAGGCGATCATATCTTCGTAAATGCCGATGGCTTCCTGCCGGTGGCTCTCGAGAAAAGCCGACCCGGCAGGGGAGATGCGCACCCTGACCACTCGGCGGTCGCCGGGGTCGGGTTCCCTGAGGAGCAGGCCGGCGGTCACCAGCTTGTTGACCAGCGGGGTCAACTGCTGCTTGGAGATGAGCACGTCGCGGGCCAGCTCGGTCATGGTGAAGGCGGCCCTGTCCAGCATCGTGAACAGCACATGCATCTGCATGGGGCTGAATTCGTGCTTCACCAACCGGGCGGCATGGCGAACCAGCCTTTTCTTCAGGAGGAAAAACATGTTGAAAAGCTGCTCGGCGGTTTCCGACCGGTTCAAATTAATTCCTCCCCGTCATTTTTCCCCGTTGACAAGATAGTCCACCACGGGTAATATGTAATATATAGTAAACATATATTAACTTTTAAGAATTATTAATATTTAATAACAGTTTATCATAAACTTTGGCAAAAGTCGATAATCGCTGGCGAATACGCCAGAGTCCCTATAGACAAGGAGGACATTTCGGATGTTCACAAGCATCAGCAATCGCCGCTCAGCCGGTCTCGTCGCCGCCGCCCTCGTCGCCGTCATCCTCGCCGGCTGCGGCAAAGAAGCGGCCCGTCCCGCCCAGGCGGTGCCGGTCAAGGCCATCCAGGTCGCAAAGCAGGACGCCACGGTTACATACGAGTACGTCGGCCAGGTAATCGCCAAGAACGAGGTGCAGATCCGGGCCAGAGTTTCCGGCAACATCGTCGCCAAGATGGTCGAAGGCGGCGCTACCGTCACCGCCGGGCAGCCACTCTTCCAGATCGACCGCCGCCAGTACGAAGCGGCCCTGCTGACCGCCCAGGCGACGCTCGCCCAGTCCGAGGCCACGCTGGCCAACTCCCGCCTCGACACCATACGCTACGAAAAGCTGGCCGCCCAGCAGGCCATCGCCCGGCAAGCCCTCGACACCCAGCGGACGGCCGAGGCGCAAAACACCGCCGTCGTCGCCGCCAACCGGGCGCGGGTCCAGTCTGCGGCCAACGACCTCGACGATACGCTTGTCGTCGCTCCCTTCGCCGGCCGCATCGACGTCAAGGACCCCGCGGTCGGCAGCTACGTCGCCGCCGGCACGACCGTGCTGGCCACCATATCGAACGTCGACCCGGTGTTCGTGCAATTCAGCATGAGCGAAAGCGAATACCTGAAATTCACCCGCCGCGGCGAGGCCGGCTCCCCCGAGCAATGGGGCAAGAACCTCCGGCTGCTTCTGAGCGACGGCTCGAAGTACCAGCTCCCCGGCCAGATCGAGCAGATCGACCGCGGCCTGAGCACCGACACCGGCACGCTGACCATGAAGGCGGCCTTCCCCAACCCGCAGAAGCTCCTCATTCCCGGCATGTTCGCCCGCGTCGTCGCCGAAGGCGAAGTGCGCGCCGGCGCGCTCCTCGTGCCCGAGCGGGCCGTGCAGGAGATGCTGGGCAAAACCTTCGTCACCGTCGTCGGCCAGGGCGACAAGGCCGAGCAGAAAGCCGTCCGGATGGGGCCGAAGGTAGGCATCATGTGGATCGTCGAGGAAGGCCTCGCCGAGGGCGACCGCGTGGTCGTCGAAGGCTTCGCCAAAGCGCCGCCGGGCACGCCCCTGCAGGTTGCGATGATTACGCCGGAAGACCTTAAGACCGCGGCGAAGCAATAGGAGGTACCCCTGTGGCTAAGTTCTTTATCGACCGGCCGATTTTCGCCATCGTGCTGTCGGTCGTCATCACCCTGGGCGGCCTCATCGCCGCTTTCAACCTGCCGATCGCCCAGTACCCCCAGATAACGCCGCCGCAGGTCAGCGTCAACGCCTACTACGCCGGCGCCAACGCCGACGTCATCGAACAGACAGTGGCCCAGGTCATCGAACAGCAGGTCAACGGCGTCGAAGACATGATCGCCATGCAGTCGACCAGCTCCGACAACGGCTCGTACTATTCGCTGAGCGTCAAGTTCGAGCTCGGCAAGAACCCCGACATCGCCACCGTCCAAACCCAGAACCGCGTCGCCCAGTCCAACGCCGCCCTGCCCGGCGACGTGCAGACGGCGGGCGTCACGACCTTCAAAGCCTCCCAGGACCGGGCGCTCATCTTCGCCCTTTACTCCCCCGACGGCACCTACGACAGGACCTTTCTGAAAAACTACGGCAGCCTGAACTTCGTCGACGACCTCAAGCGCGTCAAAGGCGTGGGCGAGGTCAGCGAATTCGGCTCCGACTTCGCCATGCGCATCTGGCTGTTGCCGGACAAGATGGCCCAGCTCAAGGTCACAGCCACCGACGTCGCCAACGCCATCAAACAGCAGAACATCCAGGCCCCGGCCGGCATCGTCGGCCAACTGCCCTCGCCAGCCGACCAGGAGCACCAGTACAGCCTGCGGGCCAAGGGTCGTCTCACCGAGCCCGAGGAATTCGGCGCCATCGTCGTCCGCTCCCAGCCCGACGGCTCCTTCATCCGCATCCGCGACGTCGCCAGGGTGGAACTGGGTTCCAAGGACTACGGCTTCTTCTCCGACACGAGCGGCCAGCCGACGGCCGGCTTCTCCGTCCAGCTCAGCCCGGACGCCAACGCCCTCGACACCGTTTCCAAATGCCTCAAGGTCATCGAGGAAGCCGCCAAACGCTTCCCGAACGGCATGGAGCACAAGATCGTCTTCGACAGCGCCAACTACGTGCGCGAGTCGATGGAAGAAGTGGCTCTGACCTTCGTGGAGGCCATCATGCTCGTCCTGCTCGTCGTCTTCATCTTCCTGAAAAGCTGGCGAGCCACCCTCATCCCGATGCTGGCCGTGCCGGTGTCGCTCATCGGCACCTTCGGCGCCTTCCTCCTCCTCGGCTTTTCCATCAACACCCTGACCCTGTTTGCCATGGTGCTGGCCATCGGCCTGGTGGTCGACGACGCCATCGTCGTCATCGAGGCCGTCGAGCACCATATGCGCTACAACGGCCTCCAGCCGCGGGAAGCCACCATCCGCGCGATGAGCGAGGTTTCCGCGCCGGTCGTCGCCATCGCCTTCGTGCTGGCGTCGGTCTTCATCCCCGTTGCCTTCCTCGGCGGCACCATGGGCGTGCTCTATAAGCAGTTCGCCCTCACCGTCGCCGTGTCGATGGGCCTGTCGGCCATCGTCGCCCTGTCTCTCACCCCGGCACTGTGCGCCCTGCTGCTCGAGCCGTACGACCCCAACGCCCACGGCGGCAGAGTGGGCATGCTGCTCGAGAAGTTCAACGACTGGTTCGACAACATGGTCGAGCGTTACGGCGGCATCCTCACCAAGCTCTTCCCCCGCGCCCGCCTCACCTTCGTGCTGCTCCTCGTCCTCCTCATCCTCACCGGCGGGCTCTTCTACAAGCTGCCCTCGTCCTTCGTCCCCGACGAAGACCAGGGGTTCATCATCACCAGCGTCTCCCTGCCTGAGGCGGCCAACATGAACCGCACCCGCGAGGTCGTCAACAAAGTCGCCGCCAACATCTCCGCCCAGCCCGGCGTCGCCGACACCATGGCCGTCACCGGCTTCGACTTGCTCAGCATGGGCCGCAAGCCCAACGTCGGCATGATCTTCACCAAGCTGGACCCGTGGGACCGGCGGACCACGAAGGAACTGTCGGTGGACAGCGAAATCCAGAAAATCTTCATGAACAACGCCGTCACCCCCGAGGCCACCATCCTTGCCTTCGCCCCGCCGGCCCTGCCCGGCATCGGCACGACCGGCGGCTTCACGATGATGATCGAGGACCGCGCCGGCTCGACGCTCGACGAAATGGACCGCGTCTCGAAAGAATTCGTCGCCGCCGCCCGTCAGCGTCCCGAGATCGGCATGATCTACTCGTCCTTCAGCAGCAACACCCCCGGCTTCGAATTCGAGGTCGACCGCGAGAAGGCCCTCAAGCTCGGCGTGCCGGTCAGCGACATCTTCAGCGCCCTGCAGGCCAACTTCGGCGGCTATCAGGTCAACGACTTCAACCGCTTCGGCCGCTCCTACAAGGTCATCATGCAGGCCGACCCGCAGTTCCGCGACGACGTCGACGCCACCCGCTTCTTCTACGTGCGCAGCAACAGCGGCACCATGGTCCCGCTCAACAACCTGCTCAAGCCCAAGCCGGTCAACGCCCCGTCGCTCATCAAACGCTTCAACAGCTACCGCACCATCCAGATCGGCGGCAACCCGGCCCCGGGCTACAGCTCCGGCCAGGCGCTGGCCGCCCTCGATCAGGTCGCCAAGGATACGCTGCCGACCGGCTTCGCCTACGAATGGGCCGACCAGAGCCGCGAAGAAAAGATCTCCGGCAGCAAGGCGCCGCTTCTGTTCGCCCTCTCCCTCCTGTTCGTCTTCCTCTGCCTGGCGGCGCTGTACGAAAGCTGGACAGTGCCCTTCGCCATCCTGCTATGCGTGCCCACCGGCGTGTTCGGCGCCTTCTTCTTCCAGTACGGGCGCCACCTTTTCAACAGCCACATCTCCAACAACATCTACATGCAGATCGCGCTGATAATGCTCATCGGCCTGGCGTCCAAGAACGCCATCCTGATCGTCGAATTCGCCAAGGTCAGGGTTGACAATGGGATGGCCTTCATCCCCGCGGCCATCGAAGCGGCCAAGATCAGGCTGCGGCCGATAATCATGACCTCGCTGGCCTTCATCATCGGCTGCATTCCGCTGGCCATCGCCAGCGGCGCCGGCGCCGGGGCCCGCAACGCCATGGGCACGGCGGTCGTCGGCGGCATGATGGCCGCCACCTCGTTCGGCATCTTCATCATCCCCATGCTGTTCGTCCTCGTCGAAAGGGGCGCCGAGCAGTTCAAAGCCTTCAAACAGCGCCGGCGCGAAAAGAAAGCCGCCGCCAGGGGCCTGTGACAAATAACAAGAAAAGACGCCAACCGCAAATCCGGGTTGGCGTCTTTTCTTGTTAGCGAAGTCCTATTCGTACCTGAGCGCCTGGATGGGGTCGAGCAGGGCGGCCTTGCGGGCCGGATAGAGGCCGAAGAACAGGCCGATCAGCACCGAGAAGGCGAAAGAGACGACGATCGCGGCGACGGAGATGACCGGGTTCCAGCCGGCGATTGCCGAAATCGCGAACGACGCGCCGACGCCGAGGAGGATGCCGGCGATGCCGCCGGCGACGCCGATGCTCACCGCCTCCACCAGGAACTGGAGGAGGATATTGCGGTACCTGGCCCCCAGGGCCTTGCGGATGCCGATCTCCCGCGTCCTCTCCGTCACCGACACCAGCATGATGTTCATGATGCCGATGCCGCCGACCAACAGCGAGATGGCGGCGATATTGCCGAGCAGGAGCGTGATCGTGCCGGTCGTCTCGTTGGCCGTCTCCATAACGCTCACCAGATTGCGGACGGTGAAATCGTCGTCCTCGCCCTGTTGCAGGCCGTGGCGGGCCCGCAGCAGGGCGGTGATGTCGTCCTGGGTCTGGTCTATGACCTCGGGGCTGGCCGCCTGGATGCTGATGGCCTGGATGTTGGTCACGCCCAGAAGCCTCTCCTGCGCCGTCGTCAGGGGGATGATGACGGTGTCGTCCTGGTCGGCCCCGCCCATCGACTGGCCCTTGCCGGCCAGCACGCCGATGACGGTGTAGGGCGACCTGTTGATGCGGATGCTCTGGCCGATCGGGTTAGTGTCGCCGAACAGATTGGCGGCCACCGTCGGCCCGATGACCGCCACCCGGTTCCGGGTATCGAGATCGCGGCTGGTGAAGAACGAGCCGCTGGCCACCTCCAGGTTGCGCACCGGCAGGTAGTCCGGAGTCGTGCCGGTCACCGTCGTCGTCCAGTTCTGGTTGCCGGCGACGAGCTGGAAGCCCCGACCGACGCTGGGGGCGACGTAGTTGGCGCCGCCGACGCTGCGGGCGATGGCCTGGGCGTCTTTATAAGTCAGCGTGATGCCCGTGCCGGCCGCCTGCCGCGACCCGCCGGCCGACGAGGCGCCGGGGGTGACGATGATCAGGTTGCTGCCCAGGCTGGCGATCGAATCCTGCACCTTCTCGCGCACGCCGAGGCCGATGGAGATCATGGCGATGACCGCGCCCACGCCGATGATGATGCCGAGCATGGTGAGGATGGAGCGCAGCTTGTTGGCCACCAGCGCGCTCCAGGCGATGGCGATGCTTTCCTTTATCATGCCGTTCGCTCCTTCCGGTCGTCGCGGACGATCCGGCCGTCGCGGACATGCACGACGCGGCGGGCGTTCCCGGCGATGTCGGGTTCGTGGGTAACGAGGATGACGGTGCGGCCGAGGTCGTTGAGGCTGCGGAAAATCTCCATGACCTCCTCGCCCGACCTGGTGTCGAGGTTGCCGGTCGGCTCGTCGGCCATGATGATCGTCGGGTCGTTGACCAGGGCGCGGGCGATGGCCACGCGCTGCCGCTGGCCGCCCGACAGCTCGTTCGGCAGGTGGTGCATGCGCTCCTCCAGGCCGACCATGGCCAGCGCCTTGGCGGCCCGCTCGGTGCGCTCCGCCTTGGCCACGCCGGCGTACACGAGCGGCAGGGCGACATTTTCCAGGGCGTCCATGCGCGGCAGGAGATTGAAGCTCTGGAAGACAAAGCCGATCTTCTTGTTGCGGGTGATGGCCAGCTCGTCATCGCCGAGGGTCGCGACCTCCTGGCCGTCAAGGATATACGAGCCCTCTGTCGGCCGGTCCAGGCAGCCGAGGATATTCATCATCGTCGACTTGCCCGAGCCGGAGGGACCCATGATGGCGGCGAACTCGCCCGCCGCGATCGACAGGTCGACGCCGGCGAGGGCGTGCACCGTCGTATCCCCCATCTGGTAAATCTTCTTCACATCGGATAACACTATCGTCACGTCGCATACCTCCTATCAGCGGCCGCCCATTATGCCCCGGCCGCCGCCCATGCCGCCCCGCTGCTGCTGCGTCGCCTGCTGGGACTTGACCTGGGAGACGACGACCTGGTCGCCGTCCTCAAGGCCGCTGGTGATCTCCACCCGGTCGTCGCTGGTCAGGCCGGTGGCGACGTTGACGTTCACGGGCTGGCCGTTCTTCATCACGATCACGTACTGCTGATCCTTATTCGTCTTGACGGCCGCCAGCGGCACGGTCAGGACGTTCTTGCTCTCGCCGACGCCGATCGACACCCTGGCGGTCATCGTGGGTTTGAGCCCGCCGTCGCCGCCGTCCACATCGATGATTACCCCGTAGTAGACGACGTTCTGCTGGACGATCGCCTTCTGGGAAACGCTCGACACCACGCCGCTGAACACTTTGCCGGGATAGGCGTCGACCGTGAACGTCGCCTTCTGGCCGACCGTCACCTTGCCGATGTCGCTTTCGTCGACCTGGGTCTCGATTTGCATCTTGGAAAGATCGGCGACGGTGAGGATGACCATCGGGTTCGAGATACCCTGGGCCACCGTCTGGCCGGCGGGGATGGGCTTGCCGATCACTACGCCGTCGATAGGGGCGCGGATGACGGTGTCGTCGAGCTGGGAGGCGGCGTCGTCATAGTTGGCCTGGGCCACCTTATAGTCCAGGCGCGAGCTGTCGAGCTGCTGGTCGGAAACGGCGCCGATCCTGCTGAGGCGCTCGTTGCGCTCGTAGTTGGCCTGGGCGTTGGCCAGCCGTTCGCGGGCCTGGGAGACCTGGGCCTGCAGGCGGGTGTCGTCGAGGACGACCAGCACCTGGCCGGTCTTGACCGCGTCGTTTTCCTGCACCTTGGTCTCCTTGATGAGGCCGGTGATCTTCGAGCTCACGTCGACCGAATTCACCGGCTTGATGGTGCCGGTCGCCGACACCACCGACGTGATGTCGCCCCGCAGGACCGCCGCCGTCTGGACGTTCGTGGCCGCCTTGGCCTTGCTGCTGGCCTGCCAGGCCAGGCCGCCCTTGACGGCCACCGCCAGGACGACGGCGAGGATGAGCCATTTTTTATGCTGAACAAGCTTCTGCCAAATTGCCTTCATTCTTCCGGCACCTCCGGTGTATTTTGCGCTATTCGCCGACCCTCAGGCCGGTGGCCTTGACCAGCTTCGCCTTGCTGACGTTGTAGTCGTACAGCGCCTGGTAGTAGTTGGTCCTGGCCTGGGCAAGAGCGAGCTGGGCGTCGATGACGTCGATATTAGTGCCGACGCCGGCGTTATATTTCTCGCGGGCGATGCTGAGATCCTCGGCGGCCTGGTTGACGGCGACATCGGTCGTCCCCAGGCGCTTTTCGGCCTCCTGCGCCGACAGGTACTGCTGACGGACCTCGAGATCGACGCCGTCGGTCGTCTGGCGGGCCTGCTCCTGGGCCTTGGCCAGGCCGGAATCGGCCTGGCGGACCTTGGCGTTCGTCACGCCGGCGTCGAAGACGTTCCAGCTGGCGCCCAGGCTGACCGACCAGTCGCCGCCATTTTCCGGCAAGGCCAGGTCGCTCCAGCCTTTGGACGCGCCGAAGGTCAGGGTCGGGAGCTTGCCGCTCTCGGCCACCTGCACGCCGCTTTTGGCCATATTGACGGCGGCCTGGGCCTGGGCGACCTCCGGCCGGCTCGCATGGGCCTGGGCGATGCTGTCGTCGAGGGACTTATCGTACTTCTCGTACTTCAGCGCGTCGGTAAGCACGATATCGCTGTCCGGGTCGATGCTCATGACGTTTTTCAGGCTGGCCACGGCCAGGTCGTAGTTGTTCTGGCTTTTGATGAGATTCTGCTGGGCGTTGGCCAGCTCGACCTGGGAACGGAGCACGTCGGCTTTGGCCACCAGGCCGGCGGCGAATTTTTCCTGGGCGGTTTTCAGGTGCTCCTGCAGGTTTTTGACCGCCTCCTCGTTTACGGTGACGAGGTTCTTGGTCTGCAGCACGCCGTAGTAGCCGGCGGCCGCGTCGAGCCGCACCTGCTGCTCGGCTTTGTCGACGCCGAGCGCGGCGCTCGTCAGGCCCTCTTCGGCCTGGTCCACGAGGCCCTCGGTCCGGCCGCCGTTGTAAAGCTGCCAGTTGAGGCGCAGGCTATTGTTCACCCCGTCGCTGTCCGGCGAGTAGTCTGTCGCCGGCTGGCGGCTGTAAGTGCTGCCCAAAGACAGCGTCGGCCAGCGGCCGGCTTTGGCCTCGTCCACGCCGTACGCCGCCCTGTCCTTGTCGGCGGCGGCCATCTTCAGGGCGGGATTGTTGGCGACCGCGGCGGCGATGCTGTCCTGGAGGGACAACTCCTGCGGCGCGGCCAGCGCCGCCGGCGCGTTCAGCAGCAGCGCCGCGGCCAGCAGGGCGATAGCGGGTTTCTTCGCATAACGGAACGGCATATAGTTCTCCCCCTCTGTTTCGCTTGATGTATATGGTCCTGGCATGGTACGGAACCATTGTAGCGAAACATCTTTTGTTTTTCTTTAGACGGCGGGCGGCAAAAACAGGGAGGCCGTTCAGAAAGCCCCATCTGCGGCGTTGTTCCTCGGCTGCCATCCTCAGCGTACTAACGTGTACGCTTCCGGTGTCAGCCTCCGGTGCGCCTTGCATCTGGGGCTTTCTGAACGGCCTGCGACTATTCATAATAGAACTGGGGGACAGCCGCCTCACTTAACCGGCAGCGTCACGATTATCTTCGTCCCCGCGCCCATGGCGCTCTCGGCGCGGATCCTGCCGCCGTGGCTTTCGACGATCCAGTGGGCGATAGCCAGCCCCAGCCCCGAGCCGCCCTCGCCGCGCGAGCGGGCCCGGTCGCCGCGGAAAAAGCGGTCGAAGATTCGCGGCACATCGGCGGGGGGGATGCCGCAGCCGGTATCGGCGACCGTGAGCACCGCCTGGCCGGCCTGGCGGCGGCAGGCCACGGTGATGCGTCCCCCGGCGGGGGTGAACTTCAGCGCGTTGTCGAGGAGGATGACCAACAGCTGCTGCAGCCGCTCGCGGTCGGCGCTCAGCGTCACCCCGTCCTCGGCCGCCGCCTGCAGCGCCACCCCCTTCCGCTCGGCCAGCGGCCCGAACTGCTCGGCCGCCGCCGCCACCAGCTCGCCCAAAGCCACCTCCTCGCGGCTGAGCTCCGGCTGGCCGGCGTCGGCCCGCGCCAGCGTGAGCAGCGTCGCCACCAGCTTGTTCATGCGGTTGGCCTCGCGGACGACGTTCGTGATGCGGACGCTCTCCTCCTCGATCGTGCGGCCGGGGTAGCGGAGGAGGAGCTCGGCGTTCGCCTTGATGACCGTCAGCGGCGTCCTCAGCTCGTGGGAGGCGTCGGCCACGAACTGCTGCTGCCGTTCCCACGCCGACCTGATCGGCACGAGCGCCCGCCAGGCGAGGAAATAGCCGGCCACCACCACCGCCAGCATGCCGGCCGCCGTAACGGCGAGGATGATAACCAGCAGCCGCCTGAGCAGCGCCGTCTCGGTGTCGACGATCGCCACGGCCACGACGTCCTGGACCGCGAACGCGCCCTCGGGGCGGGCGAGCGCCCGCTCCTCGCCGACGAAGGGGAGGGCGCGGGTGCGGTACACATGACCGTCTATCCGCCGCATCTGGGGCTTGCCGGCCCGGGCCCCCGCCGCCGCCGCTTCCGCCGCCGCCGCGGCATTGTCCACAGGGTAGAAATTGGCCACCCGGCCGCCGGCGTCGCGGACGAACAAGAAAATCCGCGGGTCGAAAGCGACCGGGTGGCCGAAAACCATCTTCGGGCGGCCACCGGCTATACGGAAGGCTGCGAGCCTGACTGCCATCGCGTCGTCGACCTCGTCGAACAACTGATAGGCGAGGAAGCCGTACAGCGAGCCGCCCAGCCACACCAGGATGAGGAAAAAAACGAGCGAATTGAGAATGGTCAGCTTGCGGAGCGTCTTGCGGAACATGTCAGTCGCCCTTCAGCATGAACCCCGCCCCGCGGACGGTGCGGACGAGGGCGTCGCGGCCGAAGGGGGCGAGCTTCTTGCGCAGATAGTGGATATAAAGGTCTACGATGCCGTGGGTCGTCTCCGACTCGAAGCCCCACACGCGGTCGAAAATCTGCTCGCGGGTGAGGATCTGCTCGCGGTTGAGGAGGAGAAATTCGAGCAGCTCGTACTCCTTGACAGTCAGACGCAGGGCGGTGTCGTCGACGAGCGCGTCCTTCACCCGCGGGTTGGCGACCAGGCCGCCGTAACGCAGGTCGCCGTCCGCCCCCACCGGCCCGCCGCGGCGCAGGAGGGCCTTGACCCTGGCGAGCAGCTCGGGGACGGCGAACGGCTTCACGAGATAGTCGTCGGCGCCCGAGTCGAGCCCGGCCACCTTGGCGGCGACGCTGTCCCGCGCGGTCAGCAGCATTATCGGCGTCCGGCAGCCCTCGGCCCGCAGCCGCCGGACGATCTCCAGCCCATCCGCCCCCGGCAGCATGACGTCGAGGATCAGGAGGTCGTACACCCCCTGCCGGGCCTGGTAGAGGCCCTCGTCGCCGCTGGCCGCCTCGTCCACCGCGTAATCGTCCTCCTTCAGCACCGCGACGACCGCCTCCCGCAGGGGGGCATCGTCTTCTACCACCAGGATCCTCATCAGCGCACCGCCGCCTTTCTAACCTTAAGGTGGCGCGCGGGCGCCGCTCTTATACCCGCTGCCGTGCGGCCGGGAAGACAAACAAAAAAAAGAGTATCGGCTGATACCCCTTGGAATATGTGCTGGTGCGTTGTCGGCTACAGAAACAGCCACTTTATCAGGAGATAGGTGAGGGCGCTCGTCGCTCCGCTGGCCGGGATGGTCAGCAGCCAGGCGAACACCATCTGCTGCGCCGTCGACCAGCGGACCGCCGTGACCCGCTTGGCCGAGCCCACCCCCATGATCGACCCGGACACGACGTGGGTGGTGCTTACCGGCAGGTGCAGGAAGGTGGCGGCGAAGATGACCAGCGACGAATTGAGGTCGGCGGCGAAGCCGTTAATGGGCTCCATGCGGAAGATGCGCGTGCCCATCGTCTTGATGATCTTCCAGCCCCCGGCCGCCGTGCCCAGGCCCATCGACAGCGCGCACGCCAGCTTCACCCAGGTCGGCACCTCCAGAGAAGGGAGCTGGCCGGCGGCCAGCAGGGCGAGCGTGATGATGCCCATCGCCTTCTGGGCGTCGTTCGAGCCGTGGGAAAAAGCCATCAGGCTGGCCGACAGCAACTGCATCCGCTTGAAGCCGGTGTTGAGGAAAGTCGGGCCGAAGCGGCCGAAGACCCACAGCAGGGCGATCATGACGAAATAGCCCGTTATGAGAGCGATGACCGGCGACAGGACCAGCGAGAGGATAATCTTCTCGATGCCGCCCACCTTCAGCGCCGCAAAACCGCGGCCGGCAATGACCGCGCCCATCACGCCGCCCACCAGGGCGTGCGACGAACTGGACGGGATGCCCAGCAGCCACGTGAGCAGGTTCCAGAAAATCGCCCCCACCAGGGCGGAGATAATCACCGGCTGGTCTATAAGCTGGGCCGACTTGACGATGTCGCCGCCGATCGTCTTCGCCACGCCGGTGCTCATGAGGGCGCCGAGGAAATTGAGCGTAGCGGCCAGCCAGACGGCGTGCTGCGGCGCCAGCGCCCGCGTCGACACCGAGGTGGCGATGGCGTTGGCCGTGTCATGGAAGCCGTTTATATAATCGAACGCCAGAGCAAGCAAGACGACCGCATACACCAGCCACAGATCAGGCATATTTCAGCACGACCCTCTTCAGCAGCTGGGTTATGTCCTCGCAAATATCGAGAGTTTCCTCAAGGCTGGTCAGGATCTCCTTCCACTTGATTATCTCCACCGGGTCGCACCCCTCGCGGAACAGCTTCGCCATCTCGCGGCGATAAAGAACGTCGCCTTCCGACTCCAGCGACATGATCCGGTTGCAGCGGGCCTCGATCTTGAGGTGCTGCTTCTTCAGCTCGCTCAGGTAGGAGATCGACTTGGCCACCTGGCCGACGCTGGCATGGACGAGGGAAACCAGCTCGCGGACCTCGGGCGACGCATCGCCGATATTGTACATATGGACCTTATCGACGATCCCCTTCATCGAATCGACGAGGTCGTCCAGCTTCTGGGCGAGGGCGAAGATGTCCTCGCGGTCGAAGGGAGTGATGAAAGTCTTGTGGAGCTTTTTGAGAATCTTCTCCACCAGTTCGTCGGCCTCTTGTTCGAGAGTTTCCGCCGTGGTGAGGATTTCGGCCATGCGGTCCTGATCCTCGAACGCCTGGACCATCACATCGCTCGCCTCTTTGGCGATGGCGGCGTGCTCGGCCAAAAACTCGAAAAACTTTTCCTCCTTAGGCTTCAAACGAAACGCCACGCTGCGTTCCTCCCCCTCCGGTATACATACTAAACCACTTTGATTATAGCATATCCTTGTATTCATTATAAGGGTAAGACTGGAAGGCGGAATTGCGGAAAAATTGCGGGAATGACGTATCGGGATATGAAATGCCCTTGCCGCAAAGGATATTTACGACCGGCACCGAAGTAAACCATATCGCGGGCGGGACAAGCAGTCGCGCCAAGGTCGTTACCCGTGTCGTCACCGGAATTCGGAAGCAGCAGGCCCGAATCTTTGGCGCAAAGACACCTGGCAGGGGTTATTGCGCTTTTTTGATATTCCGCCGCCGCATGGGCGGACCGAAAAATGTGGGGGTACATAGCATGGCAAGCATATCCGACCGATTGAGCAACCTGCCGCTGGGGGCATTCCACTGGCGGCTGCTCGTCCTGACGATGCTCGGCTGGGCCTTCGACTCGATGGACACCGGCATCGTCGCCTTCGTCCTGGCGAAAATGATCGAGACCTGGGGCCTCACCTCGGCCCAGATCGGCTACATCGGCAGCATCGGCCTCGTAGGTATGGCCTGCGGCGCCGCCCTGTCCGGCTGGCTGGCCGACATGATGGGCCGCAAGAAACTGTTCGCCGCGACCCTCATCGTCTACAGCGCCGCCACCGGCCTGTGCGGCCTGTCCTGGAACTACGAATCGCTGCTTTTTTTCCGCTTCCTCGTCGGCTTCGGCGTCGGCGGCCAGCTGCCGGTCGCCGTCACCCTCATGAGCGAATACTCCCCGGCCCGCTACCGCGGACGGATGATCGTCCTCCTGGAGAGCGCCTGGGCGTTCGGCTGGCTGGCGGCCGCCGTCATCGCCTATTATATCATTCCCCGCTACGACTGGCAGATAGCCTTCTTTATCGGCGCCCTGCCGGCGCTGCTCGTCTACTTCCTGTGGCGGATGGTGCCCGAGTCGGTGCTCTACCTCGTCGACAAAGGCCGCTACCAGGAGGCCCACGAGCAGGTCGCCGCCATCGAGCGCGAACTCGGCGTGCCGGTCGGCGAGCCGCCCAGCGCCGCGGAGATCGCCGCCCCCAAAGTCAAATTCGCCTTTGCCGAACTGTGGCGGGGCCAGTACCTGCGGCGCACCGTCTGCCTGTGGATCCTGTGGTTCGGCATCGTCTTCTCCTACTACGGCATCTTCACCTGGCTGCCCTCGCTGATGGTCAAAAGTGGCCATACCCTCGTCCGCTCCTTCGAATTCGTCCTGTGGATGACGCTCGCCCAGATCCCCGGCTACTTTACCGCCGCCTACCTCATCGACCGCATCGGCCGCAAGCTCACCCTCTCCTCCTTCCTCGCCGCCTGCGCCGTCTGCGCCTACTTCTTCGGCACCGCCAAAACCGGCGGCGAAATCCTCCTCTACGGCTGCCTGCTGTCCTTCTTCAACCTCGGCGCCTGGGGCGTCGTCTACACCTACTCGCCCGAAATGTACCCCACCCACGCCCGCGCCAGCGGCGTAGGCTTCGCCGCCGCCTTCGGGCGGATCGGCGGCATCTTCGCCCCCAGCGTCGTCGGCTGGATCATGACCGGCCCGGACAAATTCGCCGTCGTCTTCACCCTCTTCACCGCCGTCCTCGTCGTCACCGCCCTCAACGTCTTCGTCCTCGGCGAAGAAACGATGCACAAATCGCTCGACGAACTCAACAAATAAAAATGTAATATTTTACCATTATGCCTTGCCCGGTAGAAATGAATAAGATATAATTGAACCAGGAAAAATAAACCAGTTGCCGGAAGGAGAGTCTGTCTGCGACAGGCTTTTTCCTTTCCCGGCGGACGAAAGGGAGGGGAAGCATGGAAAAAGGAGCGCCGTACTGGCCGGAGAGCAAACTGCCGCGCGAAGAATGCCAACTGATCGTCCGCAGCTTCGCCGATCCGGGCAGCCTGTACGCCGACCGCGACGACATCGTCATCCTGACCGACGGCTGGGTCGACGGGCCGGCGGCCGCCGTCCTGCGCGGCGGCATCAACGCCGGCGCCGTCCTCGACGTGCTGGCCTGCGCCGGCATGACCGAGATCAAGGTCCTGCACCGCGAAGAAAAACTGTCCCAGCTTGAAGACATCTTCCTCTCCTCGGTCGTCGCCCGCGCCCACGACATGTTCGACAACGTCAGCATCAACTGGCGCCGCGAAGCGTCGGTGTTCGACATCATCAAAGCGGTCGGCCGCGACTACGCCATGCTCTTCTTCGGCGCACCGCTGGCCGACTCGGAAATCATGCCCTTCTACAAAGCCATCAGGGAAGTCTACCAGGGGAGCATCACCATCGTCCGCGGCCCCTTCCAGGATCTCGAATTCACGGAAGGCGACGAAATATACCGCTGGGTGCGGGAGCGAACCTTCGAGGCCGTCGACTTCGCCCTGCCGGCCGCCATGCGCGGCGGCAAGCGCAGGCAAGGTCGCAAGGTGGCGATCCTTCTCCCCGCCCTCAATGAAGAGCGCACCGTCGGCCAGGTCATCGAAACGGCCCTCGAGGTCAAGACGGCCGGGGTGGCCGACGAAGTCATCCTCATCGACTCGGCCTCCACCGACAACACCGTCGCCATCGCCAAATCCTACGGCATCCCCGTCCACCTGCACCCCGCCATCGCTCCCGAGCTCGGCAGCCACCGCGGCAAAGGCGAGGCGATGTTCAAGAGTGCCTTTGTCACCGACGCCGACATCCTCGCCTGGGTGGACACCGACATCGAAAACATCACCCCCCGTTTCTTCTACGGTCTGCTCGGCCCCATCCTCAGCCACCCCGACATCCGCTTCGTCAAGGGCTACTTTACCCGCCCGGTGCGGGTCGAGGCGTCCGGCCTCGAGCTCGGCGGCGGCCGGGTCACGGAAATCCTCGCCAGGCCGTGGTTCAACACCTACATGCCCCTGCTGTCCGGCTACATCCAGCCCCTCGCCGGCACGGTCGCCATCTACCGCGACGATCTCTTAAAAATGCGCATCCCCGCCAACTACGGCGTCGAAGTCGCCATGCTCATCCAGGCCGTGCAGGCCGCCGGCCTTTGGTCCACCTGCCAGGTCAACCTCGGCGAAGTCGTCCACCGCTCCAAGGATGTCGCCGGCCTCAGCGAGATGGCCTTCCAGATCCTTCAGGTACTGGGCGAGTTCGCCGGCGACGCCGGCCCCCGCGAACACCTCCTGCGGCGGGTCTACTCGGCCCAGGGCCATTTCGAGCTCGGTATCAAGCGGTTCGCCACCGTCTGGCGCGAATATGGGAAATAGCCTCGGCATTATATCAATGGGACCGCCCATAAGGCCCCATCTGCGTTGTTGCTCCTCGGAGCGCCTGGCATCTGGGCACTTATGAACGGTCCCGGCAATCCATAGCTTTTAGGAACGGTGGGGGAGAGGGGATACGTGCGCAACAAAAAAACTCCCGGAGCAATCCGGGAGTTTTTTTTGTCTATTCCGTATCTCCCTTATACTCGAACTCTATCTCTCCTCCTAACCGATAATAATACGCCATCAACTGCAGTGTTCGATCCCGAAGTCTGCTCTGGTAAACGCTGCCATGCATCACGATGGAGAAACTTCCGGCATTTTTGCTCAACGCCTTTTGCGCAAATTCTTGTTCTTTTTCAAGGTGTTGCAGCCATGCTACCTGCGAATCGACCAACAGTTCCTTTTCCTTGTCGCTCAGCTTGAGCAGCAGCTTCTGGTAGATGACGTTCAGTTCCCGGTCCCATAGCTGGATGTATTTTCCAGTTAACTCGGCCATACCATAGGTGGTGTGGTATTCAGGCTTCCGCGTGTCGCGCTGATAATTCCTGTCGAGGGGATTGGCGTCCAGCAATTTTTTAGTATTTGACGACATGTCATATGTGGCATATCCCTCGGCGATGCTTTCCGGCGGCAAGGTAAGACACAGAACAAAAAATAGGGAAAATATCAGCTTATTCATAAACCTCTCCTTTTTCACGGAGGCGCAACTTGACGCCATATATACATTTTACCACAAACTTTCTGTTCAAAAAATTATGAAGGCCCCCAGTTAAACTGAGGGCCAAGCTTCGTTAGTGAAAGCTCTTCAAGAATCCGGGAATAGTTCCTTGGGCGGCGGCAGTTCCTTTCGGCGGTAATCATTATTGAAAAACATATCTGCCTCATCCCTTCGCCTCTGCCAAAGTCCTTCTCGGCGTCCAGTCTCATCGGATATAATATCCTCAAATTCCTTCCTGATCTGTTCCGGTGTTGCGTTGCCGCTTAAGATGTGACTTATGAGCTTGGGAGCTACACCTAAGCTGCCCAAGTTGAAGCGCAGGCTGACTAGCGCATCGAATTGCTGTTGCGTCAGTTTCAGATTATTTTCCGCCGCCCACTGATTAAGCGCATCCGTATGTTCCTTTACATCCTTTCTTAATAGCTTCCATGCTTCTTCTTCACTTAAACCGTTGCTAAAATCCTCGCCCGGTTTAATTTCATGGCCGAAGCCGATGGTCCAATTTCCCCGGCCTCCTACTTTGTATGGTTTTGGACGATAACGACCTTGATCACCCTCATAGTTAGCTAGAAAACCGAAAAGTTTCTCGCTGGGCGCCATAGCACCAGAGCTAGCCCCTTCCGTTTGCGCCGCATTACCTATCGGCGCCCCACCGTCTCCGCCTTTCATATGCACTCCCGCGTCGTGCCCGCTCGGCCCGTAGCTCATCTTCCCGATTGCATCCTGGCTGGCTCCGCTGTCATCCGGCGTATCCTGCACCTTTCCCAGCGAACTTACGACATACTTCACATCGTTCATCCTGGCGGCCTCAGCATCGTTTTCGTTAATGTTCAGAGCGTTGTAGTGTTTCAACAGTTCCCGGCCCCCGCGGCTGGCGATGATGCGGTGGACGGCCGCCTCGCGTTCCGCCGGCGTCGGAATAGTTTTCAGTCATATACAAGGGGACCGCCCATAAGGCCCATCTGCGGCGTTGCTCCTCGGCTGCCATCCTCAGCGTACGTTTCGTGTACGCTTCCGGTGTCAGCCTCCGGTGCGCCTAGCATCTGGGACCTTCTGAACGGTCCCGGCAGTCCATAGCTTTTAGGAACGGCCGGGGGAGAGGGAGACGTCCGAAACACAAAAAGCTCCTGGATTACTCCGGGAGCTTTTCCCCTCTTTCGGTGTGGTTATGGTTATTGGCGAACCAATTCAAACCATACATTTTCGCAATTGATTAAAATACTATTTTCGCTTTTGAGAACAAAACGATACTCGCCACGCCAGTTAGCCATGTGAAGATGAGAGCTTCGACTCAGTATAATATACTCGACTACCGGGCCTTCAATGCCGAGTTTTTCAGCGTCTGTCCAAGTGTATTTAAAAAAGTCGTCTTTCGAAATGCGTAACTTATAATAATATACCGGTTTGATCTGTCTATTGCAGATAACGGCGCCTTCTGGTCCGAACGAAACTTTTTCCCCTAATCTCTGGCGGGCTATCTCATCTTCGACGGAGACGCGGCCATAGCCGGCCACCTTATCTACGTTCCATACCCCGAAGAAAGATATCTCCGCAAGATTTAGGGGTTGTAGTAGTTCCTTTTCCGCCGCTGCATTAGCATTGACAGTATAAGAAGTATTGGAATGGCTAATTACCGAATCAGCTATGGTCATCGAACTAACTAAAAGTAAGGTCGCAATAAGTACCCATGTTTTCATCTTAATCACCTTGTTCAATTGTTAACGTCCAATAAAATAAGCTTCTACCCATATATTAACATTATTGTTTTGAAAATACAAAGGGGAAGCCCCTATCAACGAAACAGGGGCTTCCCCTTTGCACAGTAATTAGATATTGTCGAATTCAATATCTTTGGGCATTTCCCGTTTTTTTTGTTCGTATTCACCGTTCAAGAACATATCGGCTTCGTCCATGCGGCGTTTCCATAGCCCGAAAAGCCGCTTGCCCCGGCTTTTATAATATTCTCCAAACGCCACCTTTATTTCGTCCGGTGTCGCCGTGCCGCTTTTTATCAGGTCTCTGAGTTTTTCCATCTCAAAGATCAAGCCGGTATTGTAATGGAAAGACACCAGAGCATCGAATTGCTGTTGAGTAAGTTTTACGTTATGCATCTTCGCCCATTCGTTGACCTCGTCTACCTTCACTTTCATGTCCTTCAGTTTAAGGGTTCGAGCCTCCTCTTTTGTTATTCCGCGGCTGAAGTCTTCCCCGGGTTGGATAACATGCCCATATCCTATCGTTAAAGGGTCGTATTCATGGACTTTATATGGAACATCACTGAACCCTTCTATTTGCCCTATAAGGTCGATTACTTTGGCGCTAGGCATCATGGACCGGGGAGTTTTTTGTCTTTGCCAAAACTCATCTTGAAGCCTGGTGTCGGGTGGATTTTGTCTTGGTCCAGGAGCTTGGAGTTTCGGCTCCACGGGGATGTTCTTACCGGTCTCTCTGCCATCCGTACTCGCGCTCATCAATTGGTAACCGGTCACAGCGCCATTCCCGCCCGGTCCATACTTAAACAGTCTCTCCATCACCCCCCGGCTAGGGAACATCGTACCGTTCCCCTCCGGACGGTACCCCGGCGTCGGCGGCTTTGCCCCGAACATATTGCCATTTTTGCCCCAGTTCAGCGTCCACGGTTTGTCAGGTTGCCTTTCCCTGCCCTGCGACGGCGCGAACAGATTCGGCGCCGGCTTCGCCTGCGGCGGGTCGTCGTCATCGTCGCCGTTATCCCAGCCGTTAAGGTAGTATTTTTCCTCCTCCCGTATGTACTTAGGGTCGTACGGCTGGCCGAACATGCGCAGAATCCTGGCCTGCAGGCCGGGGTCCACCGGCTTGTAGCGCGGGTATTGCCATTCTTCCTGCTGCCGGGAGTTCCTTCTGTCCATCGCCTCCAGCGCGTCCTTGACGTCCTGGTCGTCCATCCCGTCCATCGTCGGTTCGTACCCCATCTTCTTCATCCTCCGCCGGTACTCATCCTCAAACCATGACGACATTTACACATTCCTCCTCTGCCGGTTTCCGGCATAAAAATTGGAAGACCGCCCGTGGCGGTCTTCCTCACGCTATAATCATATCACACTTTTTTGCCGGTTAGTCCACCAGAAGTCACTGAGAGTCCACTGCGAAAAATTTCTGCCCTTTTTTCAAGACATTTTTCAGCGTCACCCCCGGCTGGCCGCGCCCGCTGTCGTATTAACAGGAAAATACTTCTCCCCCGGCGAAAACGGGAAACAATATAACGCGGAGGTGATCGGCGTGAGTGCCTGGCAGGACTTTCTCGAAGAAGTGCGCACAGCGACCAGGGGGGTACCCTACCCCTTCTACCGCGGCTGTCCCAGTGCGGGCCACGCCCTGCTGCCCAGCCTGTTCCGCGTGCGGCGCAAACGCTTCACCGAATGCAACCTCTTCTTCGACTTCTTCGCCTTCGCCAAGCCGCTCGTCAACACCCAGACCCTAAAGCCCATCGAAGTCCTGTTCGAGATGCGCCACGCCGGCATCCCCACCCGCCTGCTCGACTGGACGACCACCTTCGCCGTCGCCCTCTACTTCGCCGTCGCCGGCCGGCCGGAGGCGCCGTGCGTCTGGGTCCTCGAGCCGGACAAACTCAACCAAAAGGCCAGCGGCCACGGCCTCCTCGTCCAGTCCGACGCCGTCGAATACGACCACGAGCACGAGACGGTGCTCTACCTCGGCAAAAAGCTCCAGCACCCGCTGGCCATTTTCCCCACCATGCAGAACCCCCGCATCTTCGCCCAGAAAGGCCACTTCACCATCCACGGCGCCAGCGAAAAACCCCTCGAAAGCATCGCCCCCGAATGCCTAACCCGCATCCCCCTGCCGGCCGCCGCCGTCGACGAAGCCCGCACCTTCCTCCACCTCGCCGGCCTCAACGAATACAGCGTCTTCCCCGACATCGACGGCCTGGCCAGGTACCTCATCAAAGAACACGGCCTGGAGCGCCGCAGCCGGGTCGCGGCCGGCAAAGCCGGCAAAAAACGTCAGGGCGAGCCTGCGCCGACGTAAGCGAAGCGCGGCACCTCCCGGCCGTCGACGGCCACGCTCTCGCAGAACATCGCCTTCGGCCGCACCCACAGGCCGCGTTCGCCATACAGCGCCTGATACACGACCATCGGCTCCAGCGTCTCGCTGTGCGTCGCCTCGCCCAGCACCAGATAACGGTTGCCCTTGTAGTGGCGGTACACGCCCGGCGCTACCCGCCTTTCCGGCCCTGCACCCATCGCCAATCACCCCTCCGCCGTTAATCGCTTATTTTTTTGCCGCCTGAAATTGCCATTCATCGCCCGCCGGCTAGCGGGGAAAATACGCTCAGGGAGGTGAGCGCATGGCTGATTTCAGCAAATCAGGCTGCTGCGATTGCAGCACCAACAAAAGCTGCCCCGACGCCTTCGCGAATTTCGCCGCCGAATTGTGTCCCTCGTCGCCGGGCAATAAAGGCAAAAGCAAAGAGAAATAACGCCAACAAGAAGACCGCGGCCTGGTGTCGCGGTCTTCGGTCCATTTGTCGCTATATCTATATTAGCATGATTTTTCTAAACGGTAAACCTGTGCACGGCCGCTTGCAAATCCTGGGCCAGCCTGGCCAGGCCCTGGCTCGAGGCAGCGATCTCCTCCATCGTCGCCGACTGCTCCTCGGTGGAGGCCGACACCGTCTGAGTTTCGGCGGCGGTTGCCTTGCTCGCCGCGTCGATCTCCTTCATCGCCCCCACGATCCGCTCGCTGCCGGCCGCCATCTGAACAATGGCCTGCGACATCTCGCGCGCCTGGGAGGAAACCTGGTTGACGGCGGTCAGGATCTGCCCGAACGCCTGGCCGGCGCTGTTGACAACCTCGCTGCCGACCTTGACCTCCCGCGTCCCCTGCAGCATGGCGGCTACGGCCCGGTCGGTGTCGGCCTGGATGGCGCCGATCAGCTCGCCGATCTGCTTGGAGGCGTCCTGGGACTGCTCAGCCAGCTTCCGCACCTCTTCGGCCACGACCGCGAAGCCGCGGCCCGCCTCGCCGGCCCGCGCCGACTCGATGGCGGCGTTGAGGGCGAGGAGGTTTGTCTGGCCGGCGATGTTCGAAATGGTATCGACGATCTGGCCGATCTCCTTGGAGCGGTTGCCCAGCGTCTGCACGATCTCGGCCGAATCGGCGACCGTCTTCTCGATATTGGCGATCTGCTTTACGGCCGAGGAAATCTGGGCCGCGCCCTGTTCGGCCGTTTCGGCGGCCTGGACGGAAGTGGTGGCGACGACGCCGGCGTTGGCCTTCACCTGCGCGACGGTGGCCGACATCTGTTCGACGGCTGCCGAGCTTTCCTCCACCGCCTTTAACTGCGTGGCGGAGCTGTTGGCGACGCTGGTGATCGCCCCGGCCACCTGGCCGGCCGTCGTCGCCGCCTGGTCGGCGCTGGCGTTCAGCTCTTCGCTCGAGGCCGCCACTTGTTCCGCCGATCCGGCCACCTGCCTGATAAGGCTGCGGAGATTCTCGGTCATAGTATTGATCGCTGCCGCAACCTGCCCAGCCTCGTCGCGGGAATCGACAGCCACCCTCCTGGCCTGCAGGTTGCCTGCGGCCACGTCCGCCACGGTCGCGGCCACCTGCTTGAGCGGATTGGCCACCATGCGGGCGATCGCGAGGCCGAGCACGAGGACGAGCACCAGCGCCGCCAGGCCGATGCCGGTCAGCATCATACTGGCGGTCGTCACGTCCTGCGAGCTCCGCGCATAGGCCTCGCGGGCGTTTGTGTCGAACTCCTCGGCGATGAACGTCAGCTGGCGGTTGATGCCGTCCAGGACGGGGATGGACTGGTGGGTATAGATGAGGACGGCCTCGCTGAGACGCTTATCGTCCGCCAGCTTCAGCGCCATGTCCCGGTTGCCCCGGTAGCTGCCCAACATCGTTGTGAGGAGATCGAGGTTACGGCGCTGCTCCTCGCTGAGGTTGGTCTCGCCGAGCGCGGTGAGGGACTGGTCGATAAGAGCGGCGCGGGCATGCAGATCGGCCTGCAGTTTCACCCGGCGTTCGGCGTCGGCAATCAGCAGATATTCCGTGGCCGTGGCTTGGGCGGACCTAACGTCGGCCTGCATCTCGCCGATCAACTTTACGGCCTTGAGCTCATTCTGGTCGAGGCCCTGCATCACCGCATTCGTCTGCATCAGGAAATAATAGCCGGTAACGGCGACGGCGGCGACGAAAAAGGCCGCTACAAATACCAGGACGAAAAGCTTCTTGGCGATGCTCAGGTTCTTGAACAACTGCAAAACGGTCAGCTCCTTCCGGGATGTATGGTCTATGGCAGGGTCGTGGAAAAACATTCATACTATTCCATAAATTACACTTTCGACATAGTTCGCCAAATTCCTTTCGATTTGGAGGCCTAAAAGATATTGACGGCGGCACGGGAACCATATAAAATAAATACATGAACACATGATCATATATTGGAGTGAATGCCATGACCGCCATCGACAACGCCGTCTGCGAAGAAACCTGTCTGCACCCCGAGTCCATTCGCGCCGCTCGGGCCGAAGCCCTGCCCGAAGCCGACGCCCGGGAACTGGCGGCCACGTTCAAAATCCTCGGCGACCCGACGCGGGTGAAAATGCTGCAGATCCTTTCCCGCCGCGAACTGTGCGTGTGCGACATCGCCGCCGCCGTCGGCATGGGCCAGTCGGCCATCTCCCATCAGCTGCGGCTGCTGCGGGGAGCCAGGCTGGTGAAGTACCGCCGCGACGGCAGGGTAGTGTGGTATTCCCTCGACGACGAACACATCGCCATCCTGCTCGCCCAGGGCATCGAACACATCAAACACAGATAAGGATGAGGCATATGACGGAAAAAACCTGTAACTGCGGCTGCCGCGCCCCGGAGCCGGCGACTGCGGCCGTCGCGACTGCCGTCGACAGCGCCCGGCAGGTCACCAGCACCTTCGACCTCGACGGCCTGGATTGCGCCGACTGCGCCGCCACGCTCGCGAAAAGCATCAAACGGCTTCGCGGCGTCGCCGACGCCAGCGTCAACTTCGCCGCCGCCAGGATGAAGATCGTCTACGACGGGTCGCTCGTGGCGCCGGCCGACCTCATGAAGGCGGCCGGCGGGTTCGGCTACCGGGCGACGCTCGTCGCGGCCGCCCAGGACCGCGGCGGTCTGCACCGAACGACATACCGCGTTTCCGGCCTGGATTGCGCCGACTGCGCCGCCAAACTGGAGAAGAAACTGGCGGCCGCGCCCGGCATCCGGCAGGCCGTCGTCAATTTCGCCGCTGGCAAGCTCGCCGTCGAGCACACCCTGTCCGACGCCGCCGTCCTGCGGCTCGTCGAACAGGCCGGCTACAAGGCTGAACGGGAAGATAAGGCGGCACCCACGCCGCCGGCCGCCGCGGCCTGGTGGCAAACCCCGAAAACGATCGCGACGATGGTCTCGGGAGGGCTGCTCCTGACAGCCGCCGTTCTCAGCTGGACCGGCACAGGCGACAACATCTTGATACCCTTGTTCGTTCTGGCCGCCGCCGCCGGCGGTTTCAGCGCGGCCAAAACCGCCCTCTACGGCCTGCGGTCGTGGATCTTCGACATGAACTTCCTCATGACCGTCGCCGTCATCGGCGCCATGGCCATCGGCGAATGGAGCGAAGCCGCCACCGTCGCCTTCCTGTTCTCGTTCGGCAACGCGCTGCAGACGTACACCATGGACAAAACGCGCCGCTCGATCCGGGCGCTCATGGAACTGGCTCCGCCCGAGGCGCTCGTGCGGCGGGGCGGGGAGGAGCGGCGCCTGCCCGTGGCCGACATTGCGCTCGGCGACATCATCATCGTCAAACCCGGCGAGCGCATCGCCATGGACGGCGTCGTGCGCGGCGGCGCGTCGGCGGTAAACCAGGCCACCATCACCGGCGAGGCCGTACCGGTGGATAAAGCGGCCGGCGACGGCGTTTACGCCGGTACCGTCAACGGCCACGGCGTGCTGGAGATCGAAGTCACGAAAGTGGCCGCCGACTCCACGCTGGCCAAGATCATGCACCTCGTGGAGGAGGCCCAGGCCCAAAGGGCCCCCTCCCAGCAATTCGTCGACATATTCGCGAAATACTACACCCCGGCCGTGCTGCTGGCCGCCGTCGCCGTCATGGCCCTGCCCTGGCTCCTCTTCGGCCAGCCGTTCACCCCCTGGTTCTACAAAGGACTGGTGCTGCTCGTCATCTCCTGCCCGTGCGCGCTCGTCATCTCCACGCCCGTCTCCATCGTCGCCGCCATCGGCAACGCCTCCCGGCGCGGCGTGCTCATCAAGGGCGGCGCCTACCTGGAGCAGGTGGGCGGCATCGCCGCCATCGCCTTCGACAAGACCGGCACGCTCACCGCCGGCCGCCCGGTCGTCACCGACATCCTGCCGGCCGGCGGCCGGAGCGAAAGCGAGCTCCTGGCCATCGCCGCGGCCGTAGAAAAACGGTCGGAGCATCCTCTGGCCGCGGCGATCGTCGCCAAAGCCGCCGGGCTGGACCTGGCCACGGCAGCCAACTTCCGGGCCCTCGTCGGGCGGGGCGCCCAGGCCGACCTCGCCGGCACCACCGTCTACGTCGGCAACCTGCGGCTGTTCGAAGAACTCGGCCACACCCTCGCCCCGTACGAAGCGATGCTGGCCGGCCTGGAGCTGCAGGGCCGGACGGCCATGTTCGCCGGCACGCGGGACGAAATCTTCGGCCTGATCGCCGTGGCCGACACGCTGCGCACCGACAGCCGCGACGCCATCCGCTCCCTGCGGGCCTGCGGCATCCGGCACATCGCCATGCTCACCGGCGACAACAACCGCGTCGCCGGCGCGATCGCCGCCGGCCTCGACCTCGACGCCTTCCACAGCGACCTATTGCCTGCGGACAAAGTCGCCGCCGTCAAGGCCATCGCCCGCGACTACGGCGCCGTGGCCATGGTGGGCGACGGCGTCAACGACGCCCCGGCCCTGGCCGCGGCCGGCGTCGGCATCGCCATGGGAGCGGCGGGGTCGGACGCCGCCCTGGAAACAGCCGACGTCGCCCTCATGACCGACGACCTCGGCAAGCTCGCCTACTTCGTCAGGCTCGGCCGCAAGACAGTGGCCGTCATCAAGGAGAACATCGCCTTCGCCATCGCCGTCAAGGCCATCTTCGTCGCCCTGACGTTCGCCGGGTACGCCAACCTGTGGCTGGCCGTCTTCGCCGACATGGGGGCGTCGCTCCTGGTGACGCTCAACGGCATGCGGCTGATGCGTAAGCTCGGTTGAGCGCATCCGCTTATTATTGACACCTTTTGACGCAAACGGTAAAATTAATGTGTCAATCTCATACAGAGGTTTCTACAGGCAACCGTAAATTGCCCGGCCACGAGTGAAAAGACCGGCCGGGCATTTATCTTTTGGGGAGGAGAGATGCGATGTTCACGGCCAGAGAACTGGTCCGGCCGCAGACGGTCGACGAGGCCTACCGTATTCTGACTGAGCGCCCGGACAACGTGCTGCTCGGCGGCTGTGCCTTCCTGCGGATGGGCGCCCGCAAGATCGCCACCGCCGTCGACCTGTCGCGGCTCGGCCTCGACCATATCGGCGAAACGGCCGAATTCATCGAACTGGGGGCGATGGCGACCTTCCGCGCCGTCGAGACCCATCCCGCCTGCCGGGACAATTTCCGGGGAATGCTCAGCCGGGCGGTCGGCAACGTCATCGGCGTCCAGTTCCGCAACCTCGTCACCGTCGGCGCCACCGTCTACGCCAAATACGGCTTCTCCGACCTCATCACCGCCCTCCTGGCCCTCGACACCGAGGTGGCCCTCCACGCCGCCGGCCGCATGCCGCTGGCCGACTTCCTGGACAAGCCGCCCGCCAGGGACATCCTCACCCATATTTACATAAAAAAAGACGGCCGCGCCGCCGCCTACCAGAGCCTGCGCAACTCGGCCAGCGACTTCCCGCTCGTCAACGCCGCCGTCGCCCGCCGGGACGGCGACTGGACGGTCGTCGTCGGCGCCAGGCCGGCCAGGGCCCAGCTTGCCCGCGCCGCCTCGCAGGCGCTGTCCGGACCCTGGCCCGACGCTGCCACCGCCGCCGCCTTGGCGGCCGACGAACTCGCCTTCGGCGGCAACGTAAAAGCCTCGGCCGGCTACCGCCGCGCCATGGCCGCCGTGCTCGTCAGGCGGGCCGTAGAGGAGGTGCTGTCATGCGGGTAGCGGTAACCATCAACGGCCGCCCGGCCGTCCTCGAAGCCGCGGCCGACGAATTCCTCGCCGACACCCTGCGGGCCGCGGGCTACGCCAGCGTCCGCCGCGGCTGCGACACCACCAACTGCGGCCTCTGCACCGTGTGGGTCGACGGCCGCCCCGTCCTGTCCTGCGCCATCCTCACCGCGCGGCTCGAAGGCAAGGCCATCACCACCATTGAAGGCGTGGCCGACGAAGCGGCCGCCTTCGCCAGCTTGCTGGTCGCGGAAGGCGCCGAGCAATGCGGCTTCTGCAGCCCCGGCTTCATCATGACCGTACTGGCCATGAAGCGCGAGCTCACGAACCCTACCGACGAAGAGATAATCCACTACCTCACCGGCAACCTCTGCCGCTGCACCGGCTACATGGGCCAGCTGCGGGCGGTCAAAAAATACCTGGAGGTGAACGGCGGATGAAGATCGTCGGCCAAAGCGTAGCCAAGCTCGACGGCCTGGCGATCGCCACCGGCAAACCCCTCTACACGGCGGACCTCGTCCCCGCCAACGCCCTCACCGTCAAGCTCCTCCGCAGCCCCCACGCGGCGGCGCGGATAAAAGCCATCGACCCCGCCGCGGCCATCGCCCTGCCCGGCGTGGTCTGCGTCCTCACCCACAAAGACGTGCCGCTGGTGCGGTTCACCCTCGCCGGCCAGACCTACCCCGAACCGTCCCCCTACGACCGCCGCATCCTCGACGACCTCGTCCGCCACACCGGCGACGGCGTGGCCATCGTCGCCGCTGAAGACGAGCGCACCGCGCAGCAGGCCCTCGGGCTCATCAAAGTCGAATACGAAGTGCTGACGCCGGTGCTCGCCCCGGAAGAGGCCATCGGCCACCCCACGCTCGTCCACCCCGAAGACGACCTCTTCTGCAACTTCGCCATCGGCCTCGACCGGGGGCGCAACATCGCCGCCGCCCACACCGTCGCCGTCGGCGACGTCGAAGCCGCGCTCGTAGCCAGCGAGGTCGTCGTCAGAAACACCTTCCGTACCCAGGCCCAGGCCCAGGCGATGATGGAAACCTACCGCGCCTTCAGCTACCTCGACCACACCGGCCGCCTTGTCGTCGTCAGCTCGACCCAGATACCCTTCCACGTCCGGCGCCACCTGGCCAGGGCCCTCGAACTGCCGGCCAGCCGCATCCGGGTGATAAAACCCCGCATCGGCGGCGGCTTCGGCGGCAAACAAACCGCCGTCGCCGAACTCTACCCGGCCCTCGTCACCCTCCGCACCGGCCGGCCGGCCATGCTGGTCTTCGACCGCAAGGAAACCTTCACCGCCAGCAACAGCCGCCACGCCATGCTTTTTACCGTCAAAATCGGCGCCGACCGCGACGGCCGCATCCGGGCCATCGACGTCCGCAACCTCGCCGACACCGGCGCCTACGGCGAACATGCCCCCACCGTCTTCTCCGTCGCCGGCGAAAAAAGCCTGCCCCTCTACAACAAAGCCGACGCCGTCCGCTACAGCGGCTACGCCGTTTACACCAACAAGCTGCCGGCCGGGGCTATGCGCGGCTACGGCGCCACCCAGGGCTGCTTCGCCATCGAATCGGCCGTCAACGAACTGGCCGCAGCCCTCGGCATGGACCCCTGCGAGCTGCGGCTCAAAAACATCATCAAAGCCGGCGAGACCGACATCTACCATGGCAAGCCTCTCGGCAGCTCGGCCCTCGACCGCTGCATCGCCCGCGGCCGCGAGCTCATCGGCTGGCAGGGCAAATACCCGCGCCGCGACCTGGGCGACAAAGTCCGGGCCGTGGGCATGGCCGTGTCCATGCAGGGCTCGGGCATCGCCGGCATCGACACCGCCTCCGCCGAAGTGCGTCTGAACGACGACGGCAACTACACCCTCCTCATCGGCTCCACCGACATGGGCACAGGCAGCGACACCATCCTCGCCCAGATGGCCGCCGAAGTCCTCGATGCCCCCCTCGGCAACATCATCGTCCACGCCGCCGACACCGACGTCTCCCCCTTCGACACCGGCTCCTACGCCTCCAGCACCGCCTACGTCACCGGCATGGCCGTCCTCAAGGCCGCGACCGAGCTCAGGGAAAAAATAATCGCCACCGCCGCCGTCGCCCTGGGGGCGGCCCCGGACGAAGTGGCCTTCGACGGCGCGACCCTCCGCAGCGCCGCCGGCAAGGAAATCAGCCTCGCCCGGCTGGCCGGCCAATCGGTCGTCGGCGCCGAACGGCGCCAGCTTACAGGCTGCGCCAGCCACGGCAGCCCCGTCTCGCCGCCGCCCTACGTCGCCGGCTTCGCCGAAATCGAAATCGACAAAGAAACCGGCCGCATCGCGCTGGTGGACTTCGTCGCCGTCGTCGACTGCGGCACGGTCGTCAACCCCGCCCTGGCGCGCGTCCAGGCCGAGGGCGGCATCGCGCAGGGCATCGGCCTCGCCCTCTACGAAGAGGTCGCCTACGACGAGCGCGGCAAGCTGCTCACCGACTCCTTCATGACCTACAAGATCCCCTGCCGCAAGGACATCGGCTCAGTCAGGGTATTCTTCGAAGAAAGCTACGAGCCCACCGGGCCGTTCGGCGTCAAGTCGATCGGCGAAGTGGTCGCCAACACGCCCGCGCCGGCCATCGCCGCCGCCGTCTACAACGCCGTGGGGGTGAGAATGACAAGCCTGCCGATTACTCCGGAAAAACTGTTTGCCGCCATGAACAACAAAAAACTGAGGAGTGAAACACCCTAATGCCGCCTGACAAGACCCATCCCGTCGACGAGATCCTCCCTGCCGGGCAACTGTTCGCCTGCGGCCTCCAGCACGTCATGGCCATGTATGCCGGCTGCGTCGCCGTGCCGCTCATCATCGCCAACGCCCTGGGCCTCTCCAAGGACCAGCTCATCTACCTCATCAACGCCGACCTCTTCACCGTCGGCATCGCCACCATCATCCAGTCCTTCGGCTTCCTCAACATGGGCGTCAAGCTCCCCGTCGTGCAGGGCGTCTCCTTCGCCGCCGTCACGCCGATGATCATGGTCGGCAAAACGCACGGCATCCAGGGCATCTTCGGCGCCGTCATCGTCGCCGGCATCATCACATACCTCATAAGCCCCTATTTCAGCCGCCTCATCCGCTACTTCCCGCCGGTCGTCACCGGCACCATCATCACCATCATCGGCGTCTCGCTCCTGCCGGTCGCCGTACGGTGGGCGGGCGGCGGCGTACCCGGCGCGCCCGGCTTCGCCAGCCCCGCCAACCTCGCCATGGCCTTCATCGTCCTCGTACTTACCGTCATCTACTACCGCTGCCTGCCGGGGTTCTGGAGCAGCATCGCCGTCCTCCTCGGCCTGGTGTCCGGCACGGCCATCGCCATCGCCTTCGGCCTCACCGACTTCTCCAAGGTGGCCACCGCCGCCTGGTTCGGCTTCACCACCCCGTTCGCCTTCGGCATGCCGATCTTCGATCCCATGGCCATCCTCACCATCGTCCTCGCCATGCTCGTCATCATGACCGAAACCACCGGCGACATGATCGCCGTCGGCGAAATGGTCGGCAAGCCCGTCAACCAGGAGGACGTCGTCCGCGGCCTGCGCGCCGACGGCTTCGCCACTATGCTCGGCGGCATCATGAACACCTTCCCCTACTCGGCCTTCGCCCAGAACGTCGGCCTCGTCGGCCTCACCGGCGTCCGGAGCCGCTTCGTCATCGTCGTCGCCGGCATCATCCTCGTCATCCTCGGCCTCTTCCCCAAAGCCGCCGCCATTGTCGCCGCCATCCCCACCCCCGTGCTGGGCGGCGCCGGCATCGCCATGTTCGGCATGGTCGCCGCCAGCGGCATCCGCGCCCTCGGCAAGGTCAGCTTCGAAGGCAACTACAACGCCATGATCGTCGCCGTCAGCATCGGCGTCGGCCTCATCCCCCTCGCCGTGCCCGGCTTCTACGGCAAACTCCCCGCCTGGGCGCAGATGTTCCTCAACAGCGGCATCACCATCGGCAGCATCATCGCCGTCCTCCTCAACTTCTGCTTCAACGAGCTGGGGCAAAATACCGCCGTCAGCCGACAGACCGCTAGCGACGGCAAATAAAGCGGAAAAAATTCGCCCCTGCACCGGTCCTCTCCGGCGCAGGGGTTCTTCTTTATCTTGCGGCCGCACCAAAAAATGCCTAGCATTTCCGGTCATCTTTTTACGGACAATATTAACACAATGCTGCAAAAAGGGGGCTGTCGCTGTGAAACATAACGCCGGTAGGCACAAAGGTTACCGTAGCCGAAGCATGAGAAACAAATACCGGCGCCTCGCCGCCGCGGTCGCCGGCGCCTTCGTGCTGGCCTCGGGCGCGCTGCCCGGCGTCCCGCCCGCCGTGGCCCATGCCGCCAAGCCCGACCCGACCCCCACGCCCAGTGCCCCCGTCTCCCAGCTCAAGGAGACCGACCAGGCCAAATCGATGCGCGGCGAAAAGCCGGAGAACTACCAGAAAGAAATCAGCATGGTCGCCACCGCCTACGCCCCCGGTCCGCACGACAACGACCAGTGGGGCAACAAGACCCACCTCGGCACCCAGATCCGCCCCGGCGTCATCGCCGTCGACCCCAACATCATCCCGCTGGGCTCGAAAGTATTCATCCAGTATCCCGACGGCCACGGCGAGTACGCGACCGCCGAAGACACCGGCGGCGCCATCAAGGGTAACCGCATCGACGTCGCCAAGTGGTCGGTCCCGGAAGCCGAGAAATTCGGCATGAAGGACGTCAAAGTATTCGTCGTCAGCACGCCGAAAGACAAAAAAGGCATATAGCACAGACACAGAGGCGGGCATCAGCCGGCCTCGTTTTTTCGCCCCGGCGGCCCGTGCCCTGGCCGGCCTAAACCGGGCCGTCGCCGCGCACGACCTCCGCCTGGCCGTTGGCGAGCAGCGCCGCCAGATGGCTGACAGGCATCTGGCGGTAGCCGCCGCTCTCGTCGATGTATTTCATCACCCGGTTGTTGATCGCATGCACCACCCAGACCAGCTTCGCGCCGCCGGCGGAAACGATCAGCCTGTCGCCGTTCGCCACATCCATAATCATCCACCTCGCAAACAATCGCTGCCTTATCATTTACACACCCGGGCGGCTAATCCTCCGCCGGCGGCAGAAAAAAACGCTGCCGCCGGCAGGGAACGGGACGCCGACGGCTAAACTATTCTCAGGCACGAAAAGCAGGGAGGGGTAGGGATGGAAATCCGGGCGGCCGTCCTCCGCCGGGCCGGGGAAAACTTCAGAATCGAGCGCGTCACCCTCGACGAACCGCGCGCCGGCGAGGCGCTCGTCAGGATTGTCGCCGCCGGCATCTGCGCCACCGACATCCACGTCCAGCACCAGGACTACTGGTTCCCGCTGCCCGCCGTCCTCGGACACGAGGGCGCCGGCATCGTCGAGAAAGTCGGCCCCGGCGTAACCGCGGCCCGGCCCGGCGACCACGTCGTCCTCGCCTACGCCTACTGCGGCTGCTGTCCCGCCTGCCGCGGCGGCCGGCCGTTCGCCTGCGCCGACTACGACGAACTCAACTGGGGCGGCCGCATGGCCGACGGCTCCGCCAGGCTCCACCGCCACGGCCGCGACCTGGCCGCGCTCTTCGGCCAAGCCTCCTTCGCCACCCACGCCGTCGTCGGCGAAAACAACCTCGTCCCCGTCGACCCGGACCTCGACCTTAGGCTGCTCGCCCCGTTGGGCTGCGGCGTCCAGACAGGCGCCGGCGCCGTCCTCAACCACTTCCGGGCCGGGCCCGGCGCCAAGCTCGCCGTCTTCGGGGCCGGCGCCGTCGGCCTCAGCGCCGTCATGGCCGCCAAAGCCGCCGGCTGCAGCGTCATCGTCGCCAGCGACCTCCACGACCACCGGCTCGCCCTGGCCGCCGAACTTGGAGCCACCCACACCCTCGACGCCCGCCGGGCGGACGTGGCGGCCGAAATCGCCCGCATCACCGGCGGCGGAGCCGACTTCGCCCTCGAAGCCTCCGGCCGGGCGGACGTCGGCCGGCAGGCCGCGGACGCGCTCGCCGCCGGCGGCAAACTGGCCTACGTAAGCGCTCCGCCGGCGCTTGACTACAGCGTCGCCGCCAAGCGCCGCCGCCTCACCATCACCGGCATCGTCGAAGGCGACAGCGTGCCGCAAGTCTTCCTGCCATACCTCATCGGCCTCTACCGGGCCGGCCGCTTCCCCCTGGACCGCCTCGCCCGCTTCTACCCCTTCGCCGCCATCAACCGCGCCGTCGCCGACGCCCGCGGCGGCGCGACCGTAAAGCCCATCCTCGTCATGCCCGGGTAAGCCGGCAAAGCCCGGCCTTGCCGGTTCTTTCGGCCGGCAGCTTATTTGCCCGGCAACAGTGACAAGAAAGTCAAAAAAACCACAAATTTTGCAGGAATAAATCGCCAAGGTGCGAAACTGTTAAATATTCAGGACCACAATGGCCGAATCATTCGGAGGGGGATATGCCCAATATCGGTCGGCCGGATTCGCGCGCCTTCAGGCACATCTTTTGCCGGGCTATCCTTGCGCTACTTGCGGCGGCCTCCACAGACTGCGCGGCGCAACCGGCAGGAGGCAATCTTGACGGCATACCGTTCGCTGCGGAAAACTTGAGCGGCGCCGATTTCGAGGCCGCTCTTTTGTCGTTGCTTTTTCTCGCCGTCGCCATCGCCATCCCCCTGTACGGCTTCCTGAACGCCCGCGGCCGCGGGGAGCCTTACTGGGCCATCGGCGCCCTCTCCTTATGCGCCGGGATCTGGGTCCTCGCCCGGTCGGCGCTCGGCAGCTTCCTCATCCCCAGCGCGCCGTTCTGGAAATTCAGCACCATGCTGGCCGTATTCCTGCTGCCGGCCGCGCTCTGCTCGTTCGCCGCCCGCACGGTCGCCTATACCAGGGACAACGCCCTGGTTTTCCTGACCCTCGCGAAACTGCACATCCTCCTCGCCGTGTTCGCCCTGTTCGTCGTCGCCACCGGCCTGCTGTCGCCGGCCGTCACCTTCAACCTGTTCTACGTCCTTCTGGCCGTCACGGTCGGCACGCTGTTTTACTACGGTACCATCGCGATCAACGCGGGTAAAACGGCGGCCATGATTTTCGTGCTCGGCCTGGGGCTTAACCTGCTGGCGGCGACGGCGGCGCTCGCCGACGGGCGGGCGGGCTTCTCCCTGCCGCTCCGCCACCTCGTTCACTGGGGCCTGTTGGCGTTTATCGGCGGCCTGACCGCCATCGCCCACCTCGCCGCCCGCCAGGACGGTCCGGCGCCGTGGGCGGCTGCCGTGCCGGCGGACGAGCCGCCGGATGAAGCCCGCCACCGCCCCGCCGACATATCGGCCATACCGCCGCGGCGCGAACGGAAGCACGGCGGCGGAAAATATTACGAAACGCCGCCGCCGGCGCCCGGGGAAATGCCTTCCGAACCCGCGGAACCGGCAATACCGCCAAGCCCGCCGGCAATACCCGCCGCGCCCCCGGAAACGCTCCCCGCGCCTAAAGAACGGCCGCCGGCCCCCCCGGAAACACCTGCGGAGCAGCCCGCGGCCACCGGGCCCAAGCCCTATCCGGCAAGGCTGCCGCCCCCAGGCGCTTCGTTCCCGGGCCCCGAAGGCCTGGTCGAAAAAATCCGCGAATTCGCGCACGAAATCAACACGCCGTTGGGCGCCGGCATGCTGGCCGCCTCCCACCTGGAGCAGCAGGTGCAAAAACTCAACGCCCTTTTCAAGCAGGACCACCTGCGCAAATCCGACCTCGAACAGCATATCGACAATTACCAGAAATCGGCGGAGATCATCCTCACCAACTTCCGGACGGCCGCCGAAATGACGAAAAACCTGCGGGCCAACAGCAAAGACAGCGAAGACAGGCAGGCCGTCGACCTGAAAAAACTCGTCGAAGAAACCGTACTCCGCCTTTCCCCGAAAATCCAGGAAGCGGGCCACGAAGTACGCATCCGCTGCGGCGACGGTCTCGTCGTCATGGCGCTGCCCCGCGCCATCGGCCAGATATTGACCAACCTGATCGTCAACTCGCTCGTCCACGCCTACGAGCCGGGTGCCAAGGGAAAACTGACCGTCGACATCAGCTACGAAAACGGCAATGTCGATCTGCGGTACGGCGACGACGGCAAAGGCATTGAGCGGGACATCCTCCGGCAAATCTTCATCCCCCGCTTCACGACCAACGAAAAAAACGGCAGCACCGGCCTCGGCCTGGCGATCGTGGAAAGCGAAGTCAACAAACTCGGCGGGACGATCGAGTGCGTCAGCATGCCGGGGGTAGGCACCATCTTTACCGTAAGATTTCCGGCAGAGCAGAAAGGAAATAACCGCGCATGAGAGAAGAAGCGAACCAACTGATGTGGCAGAATGAGCAGGCCGAAAACGCCCAACCCTACCGGTTCGCCGACGAGGCCGACGCCGTACCCTGGAAGGTCATGATCGTCGACGACGATCAAACCATCCACGAAATAACCCGGGCGGTACTGCAGGACTTCGAATTCGAAGGCAAGAAGCTCAACTTTCTCCACGCCCACACCAAAGAAGAGGCCAAACAAATGATCCGGGAAAACCCGGACACCGTCGTCTTCCTGCTCGACGTCGTCATGGACGGCGAGAAGGCCGGCCTGGAGATCGTCCGCTATATCAGGGACGCGGCCAAAAACCATTTCGCGCGGATCATACTGCGCACCGGCCAGCCCAACGAAGCGCCGGAAGAAAAAATCATCCGCGAATACGACATCAACGATTACCGCGAAAAAACCGAACTCACCGCCATCAAACTGTACACCGTCATGATATCGGCCCTGCGCGCCTACCGGGACATCAAACTCATCGACAACAGCAGGCGGGGGCTGGAACAAATCATCGAATCCTCGGTGGCCCTCCTGGAAATACGGTCGGTAAAGCAACTGGCGACCAAGGTCCTCAACCAGCTGACGACGATCATCGGCGCCAACCCCTGCCGGACCAGGGCGGGTTCGGGCTTCGTGGCCATCAGGCAACCGGCGGGCGAGCTTTATATCATCGCCGGGATCGGCCATTACGTTTCGGCCGACGGCAAAAAAGTCGAAGACTGCGTCAGCCGCGAACTATGGTCCGGCCTGGAAACGGTGCGCCAGGAAAAACGCAGCCTGTTCATCGACGACTACCTGATCCAATATTTCGCCAGCAAGCACGGCAACGAAAGCTTCGTGTACCTTGAAGGCTGCAAAGACTTCGAAGACTGGGAAAAGAACCTCGTCGACATCTTCGGCATGAACGTATCCATCGCCATCGACAACTCGCTGCTCAATACGGAAATCGAGGAAACCCAGAAAGAAATCATGATCAGCCTAGGCGAAATGTCCGAGGCGCGATCGCTCGAAACCGGCAACCACGTCAAAAGAGTCGCCGAATATTCCCGGCTGCTCGCGCTGCGCTACGGCCTGCCCGAAGAAGAGGCCGGCAACATCTACCTGGCCTCGGCCATGCACGACGTGGGCAAAATGGCGATCACCGACGCCATCCTCACCAAGCCCGGCAAGCTGACCGCCGCGGAATTCGAAATCATCAAGACCCACAGCATCATCGGCTACGAAATCATGAAGAACTCCAACCGGACAATCATGCGGGCGGCCGCGATCATCGCCATGCAGCATCACGAGCACTTCAACGGCAAAGGCTACCCCTACGGCCTGAAAGGGGAGGAGATCCACCTCTACGGCAGGATCACGGCAATCGCCGACGTCTTCGACGCCCTGGGCAGCGAAAGGACATACAAGGCAGCCTGGCCGATCGCGCGCATCATCGAATATCTCCGAGCGGAAAAAGGCGAGCAATTCGACCCGCACCTGGTCGACATCTTCCTCGCCCACCTGCCGGAATTCCAGAAAATCAGGCAAGAATTTTACGACCAGCATACGCCGGCGATGTAAAATAAATCGCCATACAAAAAACAAGGCCTCGCAGCGCTGCGAGGCCTTGCATGCATTTTCACGATCCTGCGTAACCTGGCCGCCGCGTTCCATCACCGCGACGACATCGACCGCCGGCGCCTTGTAGCAGGCATTCCCCCGGCGGGCCTCAGAAAGTCCGCCCGGCCGACCTTTCTATCTGAAAGACAACATACATGTACATCGCCGCCGACACCACGTGAGCCGTCAGATAGCCATAAACCAGCCCAAGCGCGCCATAACTCTCCGTCAGGCCATAAGTCATCCCGAGATAGACGGCGCTCCAGCATATGACGACCCGTAGCTGCCACCATAGCCTGCCATGCGTATATATCGGCTGATAAAGGACGTTGGCAATCACCTCGACCACCGTCATCACCGCCATCGCCGGGACGATGGCCGAGCCGGTCAAGAAGTCCTTTCCGAACAAAATCAGAAAATACGGCGCCGCCGCCACCAGCACGACCGCCACCGCTGTCGCCGCCGTGACGGAAACGGCCAGGTCGAACAGGAACAGCCGGGAATAATTGCGCTTGTCCTTTTCCCCTACGAAATTGCAGAGGATCGGGGACGCCACCCGCGTTATCAAATCCGGGACAAACAGAATCAACGACCGAATATTATAAGCGGCCGTAAACAAAGCCATCTGAGCGAGCCCGTCGGCCTGCCTCACCAAAATGGCGCTGCCGCCCCACATCACCACGGCCCCGAGCACACTGGCCAGCGCCGCCGGGATAGTGAACCCGCTCAACACCTCCTTCTCCTGCCACAGGTCCGTAAAGCGAATCTTAATCTTGTAGCGGGCCAGCTCTTTTCTGACCGCCAGATTGTGGCAGGCGAAGCTGATCAGGGCCGTCGCCCCCAGGGCCAGAGCCGACCCGGTGAGCCCCAGGAACCAGGTGAGCAGGAAAGCTGTCGCCAGCGACGCGCCGACCTGGACCAGGTTGATCTTGGCCAGAAAAGAAAAAGCCTCGAAACCGACCAATATCCCTACCTGGAACCCGTTGACCGTGACAAAGAATATATAGAAAGCGGCGATGCGCAACTGCTCGGCGATCTGGGGGGAATTAAGGCTGTACGTGGCAATCTGCGGCGCAAAAAGCAGCAGGACGCCGGCGAAACAAGCGGCCGTGCCGGCGACGATAGCCGCACAAAGTCCCAGGATGTTCTCCAGGCGCCGGCGGTCGGCATTCCGCAGCTCCGCCACATACTTCGTCGCCGTTATCCCGAAACCCAAGCCGGCGACGCTGGCCATCATATATACCGTGCTCCTGATGATCGAATACGCGCCGAAATCGTCAAGCCCGAGCAACCTGGCCACAATCACCGTAACCGCGAGATTGCCCGCCGCCACGGCGCCGGCTTCGATAATATTCCACTTTACGCCGCCGAACAGCCGGCGCCACACCGAATTATCCCCGTACCCGCTACCCAATGGCCGCCTCCCCATTTGTGCCTGCCGACAAATTCCCTGTTAACTCTCCATAATATCCCATTTGGATTATACCCCAACCCATAACCACGCGCAATATCCAGGAGGCAGCGAATGACCGGGGATACAGCCTTGCGGACGCCAGCCGGGCGGACAGGCGAAATCGTCATTACATAAAACAAAGCTCCGCATCGCTGCGGAGCCTTGAGCTTGTTGGTGACCCACCAGGGACTCGAACCCTAAACCTACTGATTAAGAGTCAGTTGCTCTACCAATTGAGCTAGTGAGTCATATGGCTGGGGAGGAAGGATTTGAACCCTCGAATGTCGGAGTCAGAGTCCGATGCCTTAACCAGCTTGGCGACTCCCCAACGGTTTATAGTTTTTAACTACCGTGCAGAGAATATTCTAAACGAGCGCGGCCAATTTGTCAACAGTCGGCCCGACGAGCCACCGCCAGCGCGCGGTACGATAACGGGGCCCAGCCCGCCATCCCGGCGGATAGCGGGCCCATTCGCGCCAAAACGGCGTTTGACGGGCAGCCCCGCTAATCCAGCCACCACAGCGCCAGGATGATGCAGATCAGGACGAGGATGACGGGGTAGAACAGCAACAGGAACAACAGGAGAATGACCGGGATGGCATACAGCCACATATTCTCCGGCAGCCGCACCGTCGCGTCCGGCAGCCGCGCGACCTCCTCCTCCGTTACCTCCCCGGCGGCCGCCTCCGGGGGCGGGCTTTCGGCCGGTCCGCCGCAAAACTCGTCGCCGACGGCACCGACAACGCATTCTTCTTGCACAGATATCCCCTCCTTCGGCAATATCTCCTGTTTTATGTTATGCAGAAGTTGCCGATAACGTCCGCGCAGTTTTCCGGCCGCAGCGGCCGCTTGTCACCGGGAATCCTTGCCCGTTTGCCAGGACTCGAGCCGGAACAGATGGCTCAAGCCTTCGGCCATCGCGACGAGATACGCCGTAATCGACGCTCCGCCCCAGGTTACGTAAGTATCGGGAAAAAAGAACTGGCTGCAGTACACCGCCACCATGGCCAGGAAAAAATCGGCGAGCGAGTTTATCAGCAGTGAACAACGCAGCAGCAAGTTCTCGGTCAACTGGCCGGCCACCGCGATCATCACGCCGACGGCCAGCGGCTGATACAGCGAAAGATAATTCACGTTCGGCAGGAACTCGGCCTCCGCCACCACCGCCAGCGGACAGACGATCAACTTCATAATCAGCCCGGTCACACAGCATCCCCTTCCCCGAACTCCGGCTATTTACCAGCTACACCTTAGCGGCTGCCAGCCCTCCCGGCCGGAACTGTCTGTACGGCCTTCTCCCCTAGTATTTGCCCGCGGCCCGGCGGCTAACCCCTGTATCAAACTACGGCGGCGGGGAAAACGGCTGTTTTTCAGTATGGCGGCCGGACCCGGCAGGATTTGCCGTCCCGGCATTGAATGAAGCTAACAGGCAGGCGCCACAAGGCTGCGCCCGCCATGGCAGGAGGGTAACGACCGTGAAATACTGCCCGGAGTGCGGCGCCGCGCTCCCCGGCGACGCCAAATTCTGCAGCCGCTGCGGCAAACCCCAGCAAGCCCCGCCCCCGGAGGCCGGCCAGGCTCCCGCCGGCGAGCAATGGGAAACATGCGAAATCGTCGCCGTCGCCGCCGGCGAGAAATGGAGCCCCGTCTTTCCCGGCGACTACATAATCTTCCGGGCCCAGGCCGAAACAGCAGAGGAGTCCCGCACCGTCCGCGAATCGGAACGGGTCGCCGCCGGGCTGGGCGACTACTATCAGGCCAACAAAGGCAACAAACGCCATGCCGCCGCCGTCGCCGCCCTGGCGGCCGCCCTGGCCGGCGACGGCTGGGACCGGGCCGGCCGGGGCGACGCCTGGTACAGCCTGCGGTTCCGCCGCCGGCAGAGCCAGGTGCGGCCGTGAAACCAGCCACGATCGTCGCCGTCGGCGACTCGCTCACCTACGGCTACCCCTACACGCCCGAATACTCCTGGGTGCGCATCGCCGGCGAGCGCCTCGGGGCCACCATCGTCAACAAAGGGATCTGCGGCGAAACCACCGACGACATGAAGCGCCGCTTCGCCATCGACGTCATCGCCCTCCATCCGGACTACGTCATCATCAGCGGCGGCGCCAACGACGCCTTCCTCCACATCGCGGCGCCGCTGGTGGCCGGCAACATCGCCGCCATGGCGGCCGCTGCCGGGGCGGGAGGCACCAGGCCGCTCATCGGCCTGCCGCCGCCAATCAACTACCCTGAAGAAAACCTCCTGGCCGCCTATCGGGCCCTGCTGCGTTCCTACGCGGCCGACAACGCCCTGCCGGTCCTCGACTTCTGCGCCGTCCTCGCCGATTCGTCCGGCCGTCTGCGGCCCGGCCTGCACACCGACGGCATCCATCCCAACGAGGACGGCTACGCGCTCATGGCCGCCGCCGCCGCGGCAGCCCTCGCGGGCATTTGCGGCCGGCCGGGGCCGTAGTCGTTATCCTGTGCAAACCGCTATTTGCTAGAAAAGTGATTCGTCCCGGCAGGGAATCGGTGCGGCACCGCGAATAAAACCTGTGCAAGATTTTGGAAGAAAGTGTCGTGTGCCATGAAAGACCTCGCCTTGTTTGAAGAATGTCGCCGTTCGCAGGCCGCCGCCCTGCGGGAAAGCGAAGAACGCTTCCGGCTGATATTCGAAAATGCCCCCATCGGCATGGTCATCGCCGACCTCAAGGGCAGATTCACGCGCGTCAACCAGGCGATGGCCGACATCTTCGGCTACTCCGTCGACCAACTGACCGGCATGCACTTCGCCAGCCTTACCCACGCCGAGGACCTCGAAACCGACATGTTCATGGTGAGCGAGCTGCTCCAGGGCAAGAAACCGCGCTTCGTCATGGAAAAACACTACCTCCGCAAGGACGGCGAAGTAATCAACGTCACCCTCCACGTCTCCCTCGTCCGCGACAGCCGCAACCGGCCGCGCTACTTCGTCATCCAGATCGTCGACATCACCGAGCGTAAACGCTATGAACAAACCATCAAACACCTCGCCTACCACGACCCCCTCACCGGCCTCCCCAACCGGGTCATGCTGCGCGACAGGCTGGCCTTGGCCCTGGCGCAGGCGCGAGGCAGCCGGGACATGCTGGCGGTCGTCTTCCTCGACCTCGACCACTTCAAAATCATCAACGACACCCTCGGCCACTACACCGGCGACCAGGCGCTCAAACTGATCGCCGAGCGGCTCCTGGGCGCAGTGCGCAGCAGCGACATCGTCGCCCGCCTGGGCGGCGACGAATTCACCGTCCTCCTTCCCGGCATCAGCGACGAACAGGACGTTCTCATCGTCCTGAGCAAACTGATGGAAGCCATCCAGCAGCCGATGCGGTTCGAAGACCGGGAATTCTCCGTCAGCGCCAGCGTCGGCATCGCCCTCTACCCGCGGGACGGGCAGGACAGCGAAGAACTGCTGCAGGCAGCCGACAAGGAGATGTACGCCGCCAAACAGCGCAAGGGTATAGAGTCGCTTGGGAGCCGTTGATAAACCCCCATCTGCGGCGTTGCCCCCCCCCCCGGACGCTATACCATCCATGGCGCGCCCGGGACCGTCTCAGAGCGCCTGCCTGCGTACGTTCCGAAGTACGCGGCGCGATTAGAATCTGCGTGTCGCACGCAAACATCGACAGCCAACAAGTGCTACGAACATGGTTGCCTTGCATAGGGAGATTTCCGAACGGCTAACAGCCAACAACAGCATCAACGGCCGCAACAAAAAAGGGGCGCTCATATGAGCGCTCCCTTTTTGGGCCTTTTACCGTCCTGCCCGGGACCATCTATGGCAGCCTTCTTTGCAATGGGTAACCGGACGAAACATCATCCATACCATTTAAACGCCCCCCTTTTCGTTAACCTATTATATATTATTTTGGAACCGGCGCGTGAATTCCTCCTGATTGAAAGACCGAATGCTGCGAATTTTTTCCTGCTCCGGCTACTGCTTGACAAGGACGAGCAGCAGCTTGAAATCCTCCGTCGCCTCCAGCCCATGGGGCACGTCGGCCGGCATCACCACCGCCTGGCCGGCGGCGGCGTCCAGCCTCTCCCCGCCCACCGTCACCGCGGCGCGGCCGTCGAGAATATACGCCAGCGCATCCCCCGGCGCCGAATGCGTACTCACGCCCTCGCCCTTGGCGAACGCGAACAGCGTCATGCTCAACGCCTCGTTTTGGACCAGCGTCAGGCTCACCACCCGGCCGGGCTGGTAATCCACCAGGCCGGCGAAATCGAGCGCCTGGCTGAAGGCGATATTCTTGATATACTGCTTGCTCATCCTTCTCAGCTCCCCCGAAATTTTCCTTCACCATCATTATACAACATCCGGCGCCCGGCCGGCCTTTTCTTTTTCTTATACCATCTGCCGCTATTGTAACCGCGCCGCCGGCCGGCCATAGCCGGCAAAAAGTGACAACCGCCAGCGGGTGACTAATCGGTCGGAGAATGTTATAATACATAACGTGTTGCGAATAATTAAGGCACGAAAGGATGGGTGACCGATGAACAATAAAATACGCCGCCTGACGGCCATCTTCACGCTGCTGGCCGTCGTGCTCCTGGCCGCCGGCTGCGGCGGGGGCAAGTCGGATTCCTCCGTGAAGCGCATCGCCGGCCTGCCTGCCGACGGCGCCGTAAAAACCTTCTTCGAGACCGCCAAAGCCGGCAACCTGGACGAAGCGGCCCTGTACGTCTCCCCGGCCACGGCCAACGATCCCCGGGTGGTCATCAAATACCTCACAGGCAAAACCGGTCTCGACGTGATCAAAGATGCCAACCTCCTGTCGCTCCGCAAGGCGGCCGAGCAGGGCAACTACGCGGTCGTCGTCGCCACGCTCCAGCAGCAGAACACCGCCAGCATCCTCGTCCGGCCGGTCGGCCTGGAAAAGATCGACGGCGAATGGTATATCGTCGACTTCGACAAAATCTACCAGGATGCCAAATACCAGATCCTTCAGCAACTGCTGAACAAAATCTAATCCAAGGCAAAGCAGGCGGGTTCTCCCGCCTGCTTTTCTTTTTATCCCGGTCGCCGGCGGCGCGGCCGGCGCATATAATACTACATAAAAAACGGGAGGAGGGAGAAGTATGCCCGAAAGCGAAGCCGTCCGCCGGCCTCCCGGCGAGGACCGCGAAGATCGCCATATGACGCATGTCCATGTTTTCAATACATTGACCGACGTCGCCGAATGCCATCAGCACCTTGTCCTGGGCACGACCGGGCCGGCGCGGGATGCGGGCCGGTCCCACATCCACCGCATCCGCGTGCGTACATCCTACTTCGGCGACCACTGGCACTGGCTGGACATAATGACCAGCCCGGCGATCGAGACCATGGGCGGCGGTCACATCCACATCTTCGGCGGGGAAACGAGCTACGACTGCGGACATAGCCACGACGTGGCCGACAGCACCACCCAGGCCCCCGACTGCCGGGAGTACGACGAAGAGCCCGACGAGCCGCCGCTGCCGCCGCTGCCACCGCCGGTCGAAAAGATCAAACCCAAGAGCGGCAAACGCTGACCCAAGCGCCAGGCGGCCGGGTGGCAAAACAAATAGCCGCCGCATATCATACCCCATAACAACCGGGCAAAGACGCCTACCGGCAAGCTCCCCAGCGCCGGTAGGCGCCGCTGTGTCCCCCGGCTGACAAGGAGAGGGTAACAATGTGCGGAATCACCGGATGGGTGGACTGGGACAGGGACCTGGCCCGCGAAGGAGCGGTCCTGGCCGCCATGACCGACACCCTGGCCCTGCGCGGGCCGGACGACTGCGGCCTCTACACCTCGCGGCACGCCGCCTTCGGCCACCGGCGCCTCAGCGTCGTCGACCCGGCCGGCGGCCGGCAGCCCATGCTCCGCCGCCGCGGCGGGCAGGAATACGCCATCACCTACAACGGCGAGCTCTACAACACCCCCGAACTGCGCTGGGACCTCATGGCCCGCGGCCACGCCTTCACCACCACCTCCGACACCGAAGTCCTCCTCAAAGCCTACATCGAATGGGGTCCGGCCTGCGTCGAGCGCCTCAACGGCATCTTCGCCTTCGGCATCTGGGACAGCGCCTGCCAGCGTCTCTTCCTGGCCCGCGACCGCCTCGGCGTCAAGCCACTTTTCTACGCCCGCCTTGAAGGCGGACTGCTGTTCGGCTCCGAGCTCAAGGCCCTGCTGGCCCACCCCGCCATCGTGCCGGAAATTGACGCCGAGGGCCTGGGGGAAATTTTCATGCTCGGGCCGGCGCGGACTCCCGGCCACGGCGTCTTCCGGGGGATCGCCGAAATCGAGCCCGGCTGCGCCGCCGTCTTCGACCGCAAGGGCCTGGCGCTCAGCCGCTACTGGTCGCTCGCCAGCCAGCCCCATGAGCAAGACTTCCCCGCCACCGTCGCTATGGTCGGCGACATCTTCCGCGACGCCGTCAAACGCCAACTCGTCTCCGACGTCCCCCTCTGCACGCTCCTCTCCGGCGGGCTGGACTCCAGCGCCATCACCGCCGTCGCCGCCGGGGCCTACCGCGCCGAAGGCCGCACCCTCGACACCTTTTCGGTCGAATACATCGACAACGACAAATTCTTTGCCGCCCACGCCTTCCAGCCCAACCGCGACGCCCCCTGGGTGCAGCGGGTCGCCGACCATTTCGCCACCCGCCACCACGAAATCCTCCTCGACACCCCCGAGCTCGCCGGCGTCCTCCGCCAGGCCGCCCGGGCCCGCGACCTGCCAGGGATGGCCGACATCGACACCTCCCTCTACCTCTTCAGCCGCGAAGTCAAAAAAGGGGCCACCGTCGGCCTCTCCGGCGAATGCGCCGACGAAGTCTTCGGCGGCTACCCGTGGTTTTACCGCCCGGAAATGATCGCCGCCGCCGCCTTCCCCTGGTCGCCCCAGCCCGAGCAGCGCCTCAACTGGCTGGCCGCCGACCTCAAGAACAACGCCGTCATCCGCGACTACCCGCGCCGCCGCTACCGCGAAGCCCTGGCCGCCGTGCCGCCGCTGGCAGGGGAAACGGGCGAAGCCGCCCGCATGCGGGAAATCTTCCACCTCAGCCTCTTCCGCTGGATGCCCACCCTCCTCGACCGCAAAGACCGCATGAGCATGGCCTTCGGCCTCGAACTCCGCGTCCCCTTCTGCGACCACCGGCTCGTGGAATACGTCTGGAACATTCCCTGGGAAATGAAAAACTACCAGAACCGCGAAAAAGGCCTCCTCCGCCACGCCCTCGCCGGCGCGCTGCCCGAAGACGTGCTGTGGCGGCGCAAGAGCCCCTACCCGAAAACCCACAACCCATCCTTCCATGCCGCAGTACAGAGCGAACTGCTCGCCATCCTCGCCGATTCCTCCTCGCCCCTGCTGCCGCTCGTCGACGCCGCCTGGCTCCGCGCCTTCGCCGCCTCCGACGCCGCCCGCTCCCCTTACCCCTGGTTCGGACAGCTCATGGGCGGCCCGCAACTCATGGCCTACCTCATCCAAGTCGACGCCTGGCTGCGGGAAAACAAAATCCGCATCATGCTCTGACCGGTGCGGCCGGGACTGCGGCCAAGCGGCTTTAAGTTGACAGATGACAAATTTTGCTGCTATCATAGAAACGAAAACCGACTGTGCAATCGCCGCGAGGCCGGTTCCCGCCGACCCCGCGACGCCAGCTTCTCGACCCGGCGCCGGGCTTGGGCTGGTTTTTTTACGGGAAGGAAGGGACCAATGGAAGCGAAACTGGAACAGATCGCCGCCACGCTCGACCGGATCATCAGCCTCGACATCCCGGCCCGCGGGCTCATCGGCAAACTTTACCCGGCCGCCCGGGAAAAAGCCGGCCGGCCGCTCACCCTGGCCGCCACCGACCTCCTCTGCCGGCGCGTCCGGCCGGGCGACACCGTCATCCTCGCCACCGGCTGGGTCGATCAGCCGGTTGTCGCCCCCGGCTGCGGCGAATCGGACGGCCCGCCGGGAACGGTCGCCATGGCCCGCGCCCTGCGGTTGGCGCTCAAAGCAGCCCCCGTCATCGTCACCGACGCCTGCCTCGTCGAAGGCCTCAAACTCGTCGCCAGGGCGGCCGGCTTCCAGTGCGTCGCCCCGGACGAAATCGGCCACTCCGTCGTCAGGGACAAACTGCTCACCGTTGCCATCCTGCCCTTTCCCGCCGCGGACGCGGCGGCCAAGCAAGAAGCCGAGCGGCTCCTGGACGACCTCAAACCCGCCGCCTGCATCGCCATCGAACGCGGCGGCATGAACGGCGCCGGGGTCATCCACAACATGAGCGGCGAAGACACCAACGGCAGCCAGGCCAAACTCGACTACCTCTTTCGCGCCGCCGGCCGGCGGCAGATCGCCACCATCGGCGTCGGCGACGGCGGCAACGAAATCGGCATGGCCAACATCGCCGCCGCCGTGCGGGCCCACGTGCCCTGCGGCGCCGCCTGCCGCTGCCCCTGCGCCTCCGGCCTCGCGCCCGTCACCCCGGTCGACGTCCTCGTCACCGCCGTCATCTCCAACTGGGGCGCTTACGCGCTCGCCGACCTGCTCGGCCTGCGGACGGAGGCGCCGGCAGCCATCGTCGACGACGCCGCTGCGCGCAGGGTGCTCGAAGCAACCGCCGCCGCCGGCTTCCACGACCCCATCGCCGGCGGCGTATACCCCGGCGCCGACGGCTGCGGCCTCGACGCCAACCTGGGGTTCGTCACCCTGCTGCGCGAAGCTCTCCTCAACGGCGCGGCGCGTTACCGCTAACCTTTCGAGCGAGGTGGATAAAAATGGATACTGCGAAAATGACCCCGGCGGCCCTCCGCCTCCTGATGCGCAAAGGCGAACTGGCCCGGCCGACCGCCGGCATGGCCGAAGGCTTCGTGCAGGCCAACCTGGCCATCGTCCCCAAAGCACTCGCCTACGACTTCCTCCTCTTTGCCCAGCGCAACCCCAAGCCCTGCCCCGTGCTCGACGTCACCGACCTCGGCTCGGCCGAGCCCAAGCTCATGGCTCCCGGCGCCGACCTAAGGTACGACGCCCCCAAATACCGCATCTACAAAGCCGGCGAACTTGTCGACGAAGTCGTCAACCTCGAGCGCTACTGGCGGGACGACCTCATCGCCTTCCTGCTCGGCTGCAGCTTCACCTTCGAAACCGCCCTCCTCAAGGCCGGCGTCCCCGTCCGCCACATCGAGGCCGGCTGCAACGTCCCCATGTACATCACCTCCGTCGCCTGCCGGCCGGCCGGGCAGTTCCACGGCAACATGGTCGTCAGCATGCGGCCCGTCCCCCACGACAAAGTCGTGCGGGCCGTGCAAGTCACCTCGCGGTTCCCGGCCGTCCACGGCGCCCCCGTCCACATCGGCGACCCGGCCGCCATCGGCATCCGCGACCTCGACCGCCCCGAATTCGGCGACCCCGTGGCAATAAAACCCGGCGAAGTGCCCGTCTTCTGGGCCTGCGGCGTCACCCCCCAGGCAGTGGCCATGACAACCAAGCCCGAAATCATGATCACCCACGCCCCCGGGCATATGTTCCTCTGCGACATCCGCGACGAAGATCTGGCATCCTTCTAACAAGAGTCTTACGCAATCCATAATCTTAAGCCTGCGCGGGCGCGCAGGCTTTGCCGTTCGCCGCCCGCCCGCCTTCAGGACCGGCCGATTGTCAAGATCCGTCCCACCGGGTATAATAAATGACATATGACTTAGACAGAAATCAGACAAAAGTGGGGGGATAGTAGTTGACAAAGGCGTTGGCCGGGCTCAAACTCCTTGACGTATCGCGGGTTCTGACCGGACCGTACTGCACCATGGTTATGGCCGACCTGGGAGCCGACGTTATCAAAATCGAAGTACCCGGCCGCGGCGACGACTCGCGGCAATTCGGGCCGTTCGCCAACGGCGAAAGCGGCTACTACATGACCCTGAACCGCAACAAACGCAGCCTTACCCTCGACCTGCGCCGCCCGGAAGGACAGGCCGTCCTCAAAGACCTGGCCGTATGGGCCGACATCCTCGTCGAAAACTTCGCCGCCGGCACCATGGACCAATGGGGGCTGGGCTACGACCACCTCGCCGCCCTCAACCCCCGCCTCGTCTACGTATCCATCACCGGCTTCGGCCAGTACGGGCCGTACGCCGGCCGCTTCGCCTTCGACGCCATCGCCCAGGCGACCGGCGGCCTCATGAGCATAACCGGCCAGAAAGGCGGTCCCCCGACCCGCGTCGGCACCGCGCTCGGCGACATCAACGCCGGCAACTTCGCCGCCATCGGCCTCCTCGCCGCCCTCTACCAGCGCGAGCGGACGGGGCGCGGCCAGCATATCGACATCTCCATGCAGGACTGTATCGCCGCCATCCTCGAAAACGCCGTCGTCCGCTACACCATCGACGGCGTAGTACCGGGGCGCCTCGGCAGCGCCCACGCCACCGTCGGCCCCTACGACGTCTTCCCGGCCAGCGACGGCTACGTCTTCATCGCCTGCGCCAACGAGGCCACCTGGCAGCGGCTGTGCGCCGCCATGGGGCAGCCCGGCCTCACCGCCGACCCCCGTTTCGCCGCCAACCGGGACCGCATCGGGCACATCGACGAACTTACCGCCCTCATCACCTCCTGGTCGGGCGGCCACAGCGTCGCCGACCTCCTTGCCATCCTGGGCGACAACGACGTGCCGGCGGCGCCGGTATTCACCGTCGAACAGGTCGTCAACGACCCCCACATCAAGGCGCGCAACATGATGGTCACCGTCGGCCACCCGGTCGCGGGCCCCGTCACCATCCCCGGCAACCCCATCAAAATGTCGGCCGCGGAAGACACCATCGAGCGGCCGGCGCCCCTCCTCGGGCAGCATACCGACGAAATCCTCGCCGCCCTCGGCTATTCCGCGGCGAAAATCGCCGCCCTCAAAGAGGCCCAGATCGTATAAACATCCGGCCGCAACCGGAAAGGAGAACCCGCCTTGAACATATTGCCAGGCTCCGGCAGATCGGAGCACTTCCGCGCCCTCATGCTCCTCGTCGTCACCTCCGTCCTGTGGAGCAGCGGCGGCATACTGATAAAATCGGTCGACTGGCACCCGCTCGCCATCTCGGGCGCGCGCAGCCTCATCGCCGCCGCCGTCATCCGCCTGGCCTTCCGCCGCGAGCCGATCAACTTCAGCGCCACCCAGCTCACCGGCGCCGTCGGCTACGCCGCCACCGTCATGCTGTTCGCCAGCGCCACCAAACTCACCACCGCCGCCAACGCCATCGTCATCCAGTACACCGCCTCCATCTGGGTGGCCCTGTTCGGCGCCTGGTTCCTCAAAGAAAAGACCACCGCCCTTGACTGGCTGACCATCGGCGCCGTCTTCGGCGGCATGGTCCTCTTCTTCCAGGACCAGATGTCGGCCGGCCACCTGCTCGGCAACCTCCTCGCCATCGGCAGCGGCATGAGCATGGCGACCATGGCCCTGGCGATGCGCAAGCAAAAAGACGCCTCGCCCTTCGGCTCGGTGCTGCTCGGCAACCTCCTCGCCTTCCTCTGCGGCCTGCCGTTCATGTTCGCCGGCTTCCCCGGCCCCACCGGCCTCGTGGCCCTCGTCCTCCTCGGCGTCTTCCAGCTCGGCATCTCCTACGTCCTCTACTCCATCGCCATCAAGCACGTCACCGCCTTAGAAGCCACCATCATCACCATGATCGAGCCCATCTTAAACCCCATCTGGGTCGTCCTCCTCATCGGCGAAGTTCCCGGCCCGTGGTCCCTGGCCGGCGGACTGATCATACTCACCGCCATCGTCGCCCGCTACACCTTACCAGCCATGAAAGCTAGCAGCAGTGTTCAAAGGGACCGTTGATAAGGCCCCGGCGATTCAGGGAATAAAAAAGGAGACGGTTAAGACCGTCTCCTTCGCTCTTTTATAAACTCTTCTCATTCCCCCATAATCTTCGCCATGAACTCGGCCGGCGCCGGCAGCCGCTCCACCACCCACCACGGAGCGTGGACGGCCAGCTCGGCCGCGGAATATGTCCCCGTCGCCACCGCCACCGTGCGGGCGCCGATCGTTTTGCCGCAGCTCACATCGTTCGGCGTGTCGCCGATAACGAACATATTCTCCGGCCTCACCGCCGGGTACCACTGACGCGCGCTCGCCAGGGCGCGGGCGGCGATCTCCGCCCGGTTCTTGCAGTCGTCCCCGAACGCGCTGGCGGCGAAATCGAAAAAATGGGCGATATTATAATATGTAAGCTTGGCGCGGGCGCCGGCGGCCGTATTGCCGGTCAGCAGCAGCGACACATAGCCGGGGTCGGCGGCGAGCTGATTCAGTATATCCAGCACCGGCGGGATGACGAACCCCTCGCGGGCCGCCAGGTGGGCGGGCAGCAGCTCCACATACCGCTGCACCAGCGCCGCGGCCTCGTTCTCCCGCGGCTCCCGCCCGGTGGCCACGGCGATGATCTGGGCGGCGATATGGCAGTCGGTCATGCCGGCCGTCGTCACCGTCGTGAAGTCGGGCTTGGCGGCGTAAAGCTCCTCGGTCGCCTGTTCGAAAGCGTACAGGCCGGCGCGCGCCGTCCGCAGCAGCGTGCCGTCGATATCCCAGAACAAAATTTTCAGGGCCGTCAACTCCTTTTCCCTACACCTCCATTATACCAGGCCGGACGCCCGGCGGCAAAGCCGCGGGCGCGAAAAAACCGGCCCCGTATGCAGCCGGTCGAGGATACAGCCAAGGCCGTTCAGAAAGCTCCGCCTTTTCCCGCGCCTCTGGGCGCGGATAGCTAAACTAAAGGCTCGGGCCAATCGCCCGAGCCAAGTCTCGCTTATCAACGGCCGGTTACCCGAACTTTGATAAAATCGTAAACTTCGTGCTCCTCACCTTCTCGTGCGGCGCCGTCCGCAGCCAGCCAGGCAGGAGCGGCTGGACGGCAGGCGTGAAATTGCCGTTCTGGCCTACCTCGTAGCGCGCCCCGAGCTGCTCGAAGGCAGTCAGCGCATCGGGCGCCGCCGCCGCCTCCAGCGCCGCATCGCGGGTCAGCCGCAGGCTGAAATGGCATTCCGGGTCCTCGAAGCGGTCGGAAATGGCGCGGACGTACACGGCATCCAGCGGCGGCACATACGAATACGCGAGCAGCGCCAGCGTCAGCGCCGCGCCGGCCAGGGCCTCGGTAAACTGGCGGTTGATCTCAGGCGCCGACTTCTCCGTATAATCGATCATCCCGGTGTCGGACATAGTCACGATCGTATCCGGAATGACATTGTGGCCGGGGAGGTGAAGGGTGATAAGCGGTTCGGTTTCGTAGAAATCGATGCTGCAGCGCAGGTAAAAAGGCATCTTGAAGCTCGACAGCACTTCCTCCAGACGCTCGAAGACCGCGCCCGGGTCGGCGTTCAGCAGGCGCTCCACCCGTCCGACGCGCTCCTCCTCCGCCGCCACGAACGCATCGCGGGCCTTTTCGATGCTATCCTTGGCCTCCTGCACCTTCCGGTCGATCTCGGCGCGGGCCGCCGTCAGGGCGCGATCGATCTCCCGCCGCCGGTTCTGCAGCTCGCGGTTGAGGGCCAGGGCGCAGATCGCCAGGCCGACGACGCCGATAATCGGCACGAAGGTATTCATGAACGCCAGACTGAGAATGACGAAGAACAGCCCGGCCAGCAACTGGGTCGATATCGAGGCCAGATACTTGTTGGTCACCTTCAGGCGGGTCTCGACGAGAATATAGCTGAAATCGGGCACAGGCGGCGCGACCCACTCGCGGCGGACCAAAGCCGGCCCGTAATCGACGGGTTGGAAGGAAAACCGGCTCAGGCTGGCCAGCGCATCCTCCATATCGACGCTCTGCTTATATTCGCGCGCAAAGCGTTTCAAGCGCTCCTGCTCGATATTATCGCGGATCTCGGACTGGACCCGGACCACGCCATCGCCGACGGCGGCCCGCTGTCCACGGCCGGGTTGTCGCGTACCCATTGCCTTCATGCCTCCAGCGCACAGCTTTCCTAACCCGAATAATTCGTCGAACCTTGTCATTATCCCTTTTTGCCGCCATAGGAAATTAGTCCTGGGACGGGGTTAGAAAACTTAGCTTCGCCAGGCCTCCTTTCAAGGAAAAATCCCTCCGGCGGGGAATATATAACAAGCAGTCCACAGAACACTAGAAAGCAGGTGGCCAGTGAACAAAACAAAAGCAATCCTGATCGGCGTCCTCGGCGGGACGGTAGGAGGGCTGCTCGGCATCGGCGGCGCCATCGTCATCGTGCCGTGCCTCGTCTACTTCCTCGGCCTCTCCCAGCATTCCGCCCACGCCACCTCATTGGCGGTCATCATCCCCGGCGCGGTGATGAGCGCCTTCGTCTACAACTCCTTCGGCCAGCTCGACCTCACCCTCGCCGTCCTGTTCGCCATCGGCGGCATGGCCGGGGCCTACATCGGCGCGCTGCTGCTGCCCAGGGTGCGGCCGGCCGTCCTCAAACGCATCTTTGCCGTACTGGCGCTCGCCATGGCGATCAGAATGGGGTGGAGCGCATGATCGCCATCGCCATCCTCACCGGCGTGGTCACCGGCATCCTCAGCGGCCTTCTCGGCATCGGCGGCGGGGCCATCTTCGTCGCCGCCGGCGTCTTCTTCCTCGGCGTCCCCCAGCATGCCGCCCAGGCGGCCGCCATCGCCGCCATGATCCCCACCGCCGTCGTCGGCGCCCTCAAGCACCACCGCAACCGCCTCATCGACTACAACCACGCCCCGTACCTCGCGGTCGGCATCATCCTCGGCGGCCTGGCCGGCGCCTACATCGCCAACATCACCGCCGACGTGGTGCTGCGCAAACTGTTCAGCGCCTTCTTCGCCTTAATGAGCATCCAGATGTTCTGGTCGTCCTACCGGCAGGACAAGAAAGCACGGGAAAATAAACCGGCCGGAACCGAATAATAGGGGGGGAGAACATGATACCCGTACTGTCCTTCGTCGGCAAAGCGGACTCAGGCAAAACCACCTACCTGGAAAAACTAATCGCCGAAATGAAACGCCGCGGCCGCAAAGTGGCCATCATCAAACACGACGTCCACGGCTTCGAGATGGACCATCCCGGCAAGGACACCTGGCGCCACGCCCAGGCCGGCGCCGACGTCGTCTGCATCTCGTCGCCCGCCAAATACGCCATGATCGCCAAAGTCGCGGCGGAGATGCCGCTCAGCGAGCTCACCGCCCGCATCGACGGCGTCGACGTCATCTTCACCGAAGGCTACAAGCGCGAAGGCAAGACGCGGATCGAAATCTTCCGCCCGCCGGTCGCCGCCGCGCCGCTCTGCCGCCAGGACGAACTAGTCGCCATCGTCAGCGACGCTTCCGTCTACCCCGGCCTGCCCCGTTTCGGCCTGGGCGACCCCGCCGCCATGGCCGACTTCATCGAAACAACCTACCTGGGCAAGGAGGGGGCGCAATGAAAGACCACGCCTGGATACCCAGCCGCGGCAAACGCCTGTCGGCCATGGTCCACACGCCCGGCGGCGCGGCCGCCGCGGCCCCCGTCGTCATCCTATGCCACGGCTTCACCGGCGACAAAGTCGGCGCCAACCAGCTCATGCGCAACCTCGCCCAGAACCTCGAAGCCGCCGGCCTGTACGCCGTCCGCTTCGACTTCGCCGGCTCCGGCGACAGCGAAGGAACCTTCGCCGCCGACACCACCGTCGCCGGCTGGCAGCAAGACCTGCGCAGCGTCGCCGCCTGGGTCGATCGGCAGCTCCCCGGCCGGCCGGTATACCTGCTCGGCCACAGCCTCGGCGGCCTCATCGTCCTCACCGCCGCCGACCGCCCGGTAGCCGGCCGGATCGCCATCGCCCCCGTCATCCGCGCCGTCGAAAACTTCGCCGCCGTCATCCTCGGTCCCGAGCTGTGGGCCAAAGCGGCCAAGGGCGAAACAATCGCCAACTTCTACGGCAAAGGCTTTGCCCTCGAAAGCGCCTTTGCCCGCGACCTGCTGGCCGGCGGCTACGACCCGCTGGCCGCCGCGAAAACCTTCGCCGCCCCGCTCCTCGTCCTGCACGGCACCGCCGACGCCGCCGTGCCCTTCGCCGGCTCCGAGGACCTCTACGCCGCCTGCGCCGCCCCGAAAGAATTCGCTGTCCTCAAGGACGCCGACCACGTCTTCACCGGCCGCCACGACGAACTGGGCGCGGCCATCGTAAGCTGGCTGCACAGGCAATAAGCGCCCCGAAAACCGCCACCGACGGGAGGACTGCCATGCACAGCGGGATCGCGGCGTCGGAAGGCGTCGCCGTCGGCACGGCCGTAGTGCTGAAAAACCGGGCCGGCCAACCGGCCGAGAACGCGCCCCCCGGCCGGGCCGCGGCCGAAGAAGCCCGTTTCGCCGCCGCCCTCGCCGCGGCCAGGGACGAGCTCGCCCTCCTTGCGGCCGACCTCGCCGCCAGGGTGGGGGAGGGGGAAGGGGCAATCTTCGCCGCCCACATCGCTATCCTCGACGACGACGAACTGCGGCGCGAAATCACCGCCAAAATCGCCGCCGGCAAAACGGCCGCCTGGTCGGTGCAGGCCGTCTTCGCCGCCTACCGCGAAGCTTTCGCCGCCCTCGACGACCCCTACATGCGAGAGAGGGCCAACGACCTCGCCGACCTCGCCGACCGCCTCGGCGCCCACCTCGCCGGCGACGCCCCGTCCGGCCCGGCGGTAGCCGGCGCGGCGGTCATCGTCGCCCACACCCTCACCCCCTCGGCGACCGCCCGCCTCGACCCGGCCGCCACCCTCGCCCTCGTCACCGCCACCGGCGGCCCGACCTCGCACACTGCCATCCTGGCGCGGGCCATGGGCATCCCCGCCGTCGTCGGCGTTACCGGCATCGACCGCCTCGTCCGCGACGGCGACCTCGTCATCGTCGACGGCCGCCGCGGCCTGGTGGCCGTCAACCCCGACCAGGCCACCCTCGCCGCCTACACCGGCCGGGCCGCCGTCCGCACCGCCCCCGCCGACGACGGCGGGCCGGCCGTCACCCGCGACGGCCACAGGCTGGCGCTGTGGGCCAACATCGGCCGCCCGGCCGACGCCGGCCGCGCCCTCCGCCATGGCGCCGAAGGCATCGGCCTCTTCCGCAGCGAATTCCTCTTCATGGACAGGGCCAGCCTGCCGGACGAAGAAGAGCAATTCGCCGCCTATCGCCAGGTCGCCCAGGCCATGGGCGGCCGGCCGGTCGTCATCCGCACCCTCGACGCCGGCGGCGACAAACCCCTCCCCGGCCTCGACCACCCCGCCGAAGCCAACCCCTTCCTCGGCCTGCGGGCCATCCGCCTCAGCCTCGCCCACCCCGGCCCCTTCCGCCTCCAGCTGCGGGCCGTCCTGCGCGCCGCCGCCTACGGCGACGTGCGGCTCATGTACCCCATGATCGCCGGCGTCGACGAACTGGCCCGCGCCAACGCCCTGCTGGCCGCATGCAAGGCCGAACTGGCCGCCGCCGGCCTGCCCCACAACCCCGCCCTGCCTGTCGGCATGATGGTCGAAGTGCCGGCCGCCGCCGCCGCCGCGGAAATCTTCGCCCGCCACAGCGACTTCTTCAGCATCGGCACCAACGACCTCATCCAGTACTCCCTGGCCGTTGACCGCCTGGACGAAAACCTTGGCCACCTCTACCGGCCGCTTGACCCCGGCGTCCTGCGCCTCATCGCCATGGTCGCCGCCGCCGCCCTCGCCGCCGGCAAGCACGCCGGCGTATGCGGCGAAATGGCCGCCGACCCCGCCGGCGCCCTCCTGCTCCTCGGTCTCGGCCTCGACGAACTCAGCGTCAGCCCGGCGTCGCTGCCCGCCGTCCGGCGGCTCGTCCGCGCCGTCACCCTCGCCGCCGCGCGCCGCCTGGCCGCCGAGGCCATGGCCCTTGACAGTGCCGCCGCCGTCCGCGAACTGGTCGAGACATATCTGAGAGAAATCAATATTGATATATAACAAAAGAACCGGCGCGCGCCGGTTCTTGCCGTTCCATAAACCCTATAAATCCTTCCGCCAGCGGCGGGCCGCCCGCCGGAACCTCTTCCAGGCCGGGGCGAACTCCCCGCGGGCCTCCACCCCCAGTCGCGCCGTCCAGCCGATCAGCAGGCCCGCGTCGCGGTGCACCACCCGGCTGGCGTGCCCGCTCAGCCAGCGGTCCATCGCCGCCGCGATCGTCGCCGCATCGTGGATGTGCCCCAGGCAATCCTGCAGCTCCCGCAGGCGGGCGACAAGCACCTTCGTCCTGCGGTCGGCCGCGCCCAGGCTCTCCAGCGCGTACCGGACCTTCTTCCCTCCGATCCGCAGCCGGTGGAGGCCGTCGACGTCCTCAGCGCTTATATCCCGGCCCGTCCCCCGCAGCTCCTCCAGCCAGCCGGCCAGCCGGTCGGCGGCGAAAGCCGCCAGCGTATTATCGGTGGAGCGATAGGCCTTCCCGTCGAGCAGCCGGGCCCAGAAAGCCAGCAGCGTCGCCGTCAGCCGCCCCTGGCCCAGCGCGCCGTCCAACTCGGCCGCCAGCCTCTCCCGGTCGTTCGCCAGCATCAGCCCCAGCCACGGCGGCGGAGTCAGCGGCGGGCAGGCGGCCAGCATTTGCTCCCAGGCCGCGCCGGCCACATCGGCCTCCCGCACGCCGTCGGTCGCCCGGCTGAGCGCGCGCAGCTCGGCCTGCCAGCGGTCGTACTCCGCGTCCTCTACCAGCGGCTTGGCCAGTGCCGCCAGCGAGCGCAGGCGGCGCAGCTGGACGCGCAGCCGGTGCGTGGCCGCGGCCGTCCCGCGGGCCGCCGTAAAAGCCTCGTAAGCGGCGAGAACGGCGCCGATCTGAGCCACGATAAGGCTCAACACGCCCGGCAGAGCGGCGTCCTCCGGCTCGGGCCGCGGCGCCGCCTGCCAGCCGTCGTCCAGCTCGGCCAGCGCCAGGGCGCGGTGAAACTTGCTGCGCGTCTCCACGGCCAGCGGCACCTGGCGGACGAGCTCCGCGCCCAGGGCGAGCACCGCCGCCGCCGAACCCTCCTTCAGCTCCAGCTCCACCTCGGCGATCGGCTCTTCCCGATCGCCGGCGACAATCGTCCCCATATCCACCGCCGCCTCGATGCGGCTGTCGCCCACGGCCACATCCGCCCGCCGCCGGTCGAAGACCGTCCGGAAAAGCGGCGCCAGCGGCTCGTCGTCGCCGGCCGCCGTCAGCAGCGGCCCGGCCTCGGTAGCGGCGAAATGGTCATAGCGCGGCTCCGGCCCGCCGACAGGCACCGTCCACTCCCGCCGCTGATGCAGGCCGCCGGCCGACACCCCGTCGGCCTTCACCGTCGCCATCCACCGGCCGTCCTCCAGGCGGATGCGGTACGTCAGGCCGGCATCCCGCAAACCGCCGGCCGCCGTATCGAAATACCACGTCTCCAGGCGCTCGTCCCGGGGCGGCGTCGCCAGCCGCGCCGCCAGGGCGGGGGCGTCGAAAACCCACGCTCCGTCGGCGGGCGACAACAGGCGCAGCTTGAGCTCCACCTCGGTATCCAAACCAGGCATGACCACACCCCCTAATCTTTGCCCGCGCCCAGCGCCGCCAAGGTCTTCGGCCCCGCGAACCACCGCAGCACGCCGGTGGCGTAATCCGGTGGCATAAGGGATACGGCGGCGGCGGCGCACTTCTTGAACGGCACGGTGGCGGCCGCCAACTGCCGGGCCCAGATGCCCAGATACGGCTCGTGGCCGACCACAATGATCGTCAGGTCGTCGTCCGCCCCCGTCCACTCCGCCATCAGGCTCTCCAGGCTGCCGCCGTAAATCGCCTCATGCTCCTTCACCGTAAGGCCGCCAAGCTCCGCGGCGATGATGTCGGCCGTCTGGCGCGACCTGAGCGCCGGGCTCGTCCACACCTCGATCCGCCCCGCCCCGGCCAGCAGCCGTGCCAAACCGGCAGCCACCGCCTGGGCCTTCTTGCGCCCCCTCGGCACCAGCTCCCGCCGTTCGTCGGGAAGGGCGGGAGCATCCTCCTCGGCCTTCGCGTGTCTGAGCAATACCAGTTCCATAGCCTGCCTCCGTATACTCGTTCTGGCGAAAAAAATTCACAGCTCCATTATAGCATGCCGGCGGCCGGACGATAAACAGGTCGCGCGCATCATCCGCCCTCACGCCGCTCCCCTCAGCCTCATATAATAATGTGAACAGCGAAAAGGGGGGTGTAAACGTGAACTATATATATAAACCCGCGTCCGTTCTCGGCAAATGCGTGCTCGGCGCCCAGGCCGGCCCGCAGTCCATCGTCGTCCGCCAGCTCGTCGGCCAGGGGGAAACGCAGCGGTCCCTGGACATCTGCCTGCGCGTCCCCAGGAACAAGCCGGCCATCGAGCAAGTCATCGACGTCTTCGTCAAAAGGCTGCGCGTGACCGAGGTGCGGCTCATTCCCAACAAAGTCATCGTCTGCGGCGACTTCGAGATCAAGGCCCTGTACGTGGCCTGCCTGCCCGAGCAGCCCGTCCACGCCGTCGAGATGCGCCGGGTGAGGTTCACCGCCGACGTGCCCATCTGGGGAGCCTGCCGGGGCATGGACGCCGACGCCAGCGTCGCCGTCGAATTCGTCGACTACGACTGCCCGCATCACCGCGGCAAACACCATCACTGCCAGGACGACGACTGCCACGACCACGACTGGAAAGACCACGGCCATCATGGTCACCACGGGCCGTCCTGCGGCGACGACTGCCACGACCACGACTGCCACGACCACGACCACGACTGGGGCGGCCACGGACACCACGGCCATCAATGGTGCCCGCCGTCCTGCGCGCCGTGCAAGCCGCACGACCACGGCTTCCGCGAGATCAATGTCGCCGTCGTCCTATGCGTCGTCGCCAAAGTCATGACCGACCGCGAAGTCATCATCTACCCCGGCCAATATCCTGGCCAATACCCCAGCCTGCCGGCGAAGCCGAAAGGATAACAGCGCAGCACATAGGAGGGCCCCTCACGGGGCCCTCCAGCCCGTTCAGAAGCCCCCATCCCGGCCGCTTACATTCCCGGCTCCTCCGCAGGCGTCAAGCCCCAGCGCCTCGGCCGTGAACTTCAGCCACTGGCGGGCGGCGAACGACAGATAGCGGTACTTGTGGCGGATGACCGACAGCTCCAGGCACAACTGCGGTCCGCACAGCGGCACGGCGGTGATGGCCGCCGGGTCAAGCCGGTCGCAGATCACCCCCGGCAGCAGCGCGACCCCCAGGTCCGCGGCCACCATCTCGGTCATAAACTCGCGCTGCGAAGTCTCGCAGATCACCCGCGGCTGGAACCCCGCCTGGCGGCAGCGCTCCAGGATGCGGTCGTGGAGACTGAAATCCTCGGGGTACAGCACGAAAGACTCGTCGGCCAGCATGGCGAAATCCAGGACCGGCAAGGCGGCCAGGCGGTGGGACGGATGGACGATCACCCGCAGCGGGTCGCGGATGCACGAATACACCGCCAGCAGCGCCGGCCTGGCCGGCGGGCAGCACACCACGCCCGCGTCGAGAGTGCCGTCCAGGACGGCCTCCTCGATTCTTTTCGTCCCGTACTCGTGCAGCTCCACGCCGATGCCGGGATAAGCCTTGTTGAACCCTCCCAGCACGCGGGGAAAAACGGTCGACGCCGCGATCGGCGGCATGCCCAGCCGCAGCCTGCCCCGCTGCAGATTGGTGATGCCATCGATCTCCACCGTCAGATTCCGCAGCAGGCCGACGATATTCTGGGCCTGGTCGACGATCGCCCGGCCGGCGTCGGTCAACTCCACCTGCTTCGTATTACGGTGCAGCAGCGTCACCCCCAGCTCACCCTCCAGCGCCTTGATCATCTTGCTGATCGACGGCTGAGTGACATGCATCTTCACGGCCGCCTTGCTGAAGCTGCCCTGCATGACCACCTCGAGAAAATATTCCAGATGGCGTATATCCATGGCGTGTAACCTCCTCGCATCCATTTTATTATAATTTTTGCGCATAGAAAACAATATAGAATATAAATTTTACCTATAGGAAAAATAAAGTAGATATAATCACCGGCGGAAAAAATGCTCGCCACCGGGAGGGAACCGGCCGCCGGCGGCGAATATAAGCCGGAGAATACACCCCAACGGAAGGACACCAGCATGGGAAAAAACCTCCTCCGGCGCCTGGCGGTACTCCTAATCCTCGCCGCCGCCGCTTATCTCGCCGTCGCCGCCGGCCCGCCCGTCGCCCAAACCCCGCCGGCCGCGTCCCCTGAACATACGCCGGCCGCGATGCCGCCTGCCCCGGCCGGCGACCGGCAGCCCGCCCCCGCCCCCGCGTCCGTGTCCGCAGCGCGCAGCGGGCAAATGAGGCTGTCCGAAGCCCCCGACACCTTCGTATCCTCGCAGCCCCAACCTGCCGGCTACACCTACTCCCTCAAAAAAGAGCACAAAGAACACGCCGTCATGCCCGGAGTCACCTTCGTACCCGGCGACGGAGTCCACATAAAGACATCCGACAAGGAAACGACCATCCGCATCACGCGCGACCCCACCTATCCGGCCTCCGACTATCAGGTCATGTGGCACAAGAAGTATTAAACCGGCGGACCCGCCGGTTTTTTTTGACCGATAAGAAAAAGGAGCGGGAGCATGAACAACCAGCAAGGACAAGCCCCGGCGAAAGAAGAGCGGCAGACCGGCCGCCGCAAACTCGATGGCGGGCGCCTCATCCGCGGCCTCGGCGCGGCCCTCGCCCCGGGCGCCGACCTGCCGGACGCCCTCGGGATCATCGTCCGGGAAGCCCACGCCGCCGTCGACTGCGGCCACATCCTCCTCAGCCGCTACGAAGCGGCCGAAGGGCACTTCCGCGCCGTCGCCTGGCGCAGCAGCGTCGACCCTGGCGACACATCCCGCGAGCAGAAATTCATGGGCAGCAGCTACCTCACCGGCCAGCCCGTCGTCATCCACGACCTGTCCCAACACAACCACCGCCTCCGTCCCCCCGGCCTCCGGTCGCTCATCGGCATCCCCCTCGTCGCCTCCCAGGGCGTCGTCGGCGTCCTCGAAGCCTTCTCCGAGCACCCCGACCATTTCTCCGACCTCGACGCCGAGCTGCTCACACTATTCGCCAAAACGGCCGCAGCCGTCATCGAACGCGCCGATCTCGCGCAGGAGGCGAAATACCGCCAGGCCGAGAACGACTTCCTCAGCGAAACCGCGAAGCTCGAACAAGCCTCGTCCGGAGGCCTGTTCTACAAACTGGGCGAAACCTTCGCCGCCGTGCTCAATGTCGACGGCATCGCCGTCTTCGGCATCGAACCCGAACTGCCCGACAGCCAGCTGCAGGAAATCATGGCCCGCGGCTTCGCCGACACCGACATCGGCCGCCTGAAAACGCTGTACGGCAAGGAAAACCTCCGCATGCTCACCGCCGCCGCCGACGGGGGCGGGACGAAGATCGTCAGGCAGACCCTGCGCCGGAACGGGAGCGGCCCCGCCAAACTCATCTACACCGTGCCCATCATCCACCGCCGCGGCCTCATCGGGCTGATCGTCTTCTACTGGCGTCACATCGACAAAACCCTCGACACGGCCGGCCTGGAAAGCTTCATCGAGCGCACCGTCGGCCACATCACCACCATTCTCGGGCGCCGGGACATCTACGCCAACATCCAGCGGGTCGGCTTCTCCGACCTCCTCACCGGCCTGGCCAACCGGCGGCTGTTCGACTACGTCCTCGACCGCGAACTCAAGAAAGTGCGCCGCTCGAGCAAGCCGATAAGCCTGCTCATGGCCGACCTCGACCACTTCAAAGCCATCAACGACACCTACGGGCACCTCGCCGGCGACGGCGTCCTCGAACAAATCGGCGCCATCTTGCGGGCCATCGTCCGCAACGTCGACCTGCCGGCCCGCTACGGGGGCGAGGAATTTGCCGTCATCCTCCCCGACACCGGCCGCGAGCAGGCCATGATCATCGCCGAGCGGCTAAGGGGCGCCATCGCCGCGCACCAGTTCCCCATCGGCAACGGCTTCATCAACATAACCATCAGCGTCGGCGGCGTCACCTGGTCCGGCCGGGAAACAGCCACCGGCGACGCCAGCGCCGAACTCTTCATCACCGCCGCCGACCAGGCCCTCTACCAGGCCAAACAGCTCGGCCGCAACGCCACCGTTTTCGCCCGGGGCACCTGACCGCGCACCGAACGCCAGTCCCGGGCATAATATAACAACGGCCCCCCCGTCCTTGGCCGGAGCGCCGAAAACACAACCGAGGATACACATCATGGACTTCGCCAAATGGAACACCTGGCTGGGGAAAAAAATGTACATCGGCGTCCTGGGCGCGCTGCTCATCGGCTTCAACGCCGCCGTCCCCGACTCGCCCTCCCTGCGCCTGGCCTTCATCGCCCTGTTCGGCTACGCCAGCTTCATCACCGCCCTGGAAACCAGCCTCCTCCAGTTCGGCAAAGTACTCAGCCGCCCGGGGCTCCCGCTGTGGATCCTATCCCTCGTCCACCTGGGCATGCCGCTCGTCGCCTGGCTGATGGGCCACCTCTTCTACCCCGGCGACATCCACGTCCGCACCGGCTACCTCGTCGCCGCCTCCGTTCCGGTCGGGGTCACCTCCGTAATCTGGACCTCGCTGGCCGGCGGCAACGTCGCCGTATCGCTCGTCACCCTCGCCCTCGACACCCTCATCCTGCCGGCCTTCCTGCCCGTCTTCTTCCTCCTCACCGTCGGCCAGGCCATCCGCCTCGACTACTGGGAAATGGCCTCCCAGCTCCTGTGGATGATCACCATCCCCAGCTTCGCCGGCATGCTGCTCCACGACCTCCTCAAGCACAAAGCGGTCGCCTTCGCCAAAGGCCTCGGCGGCCTGAGCGCCAAAACCGCCTTCTTCACCGTAATCTTCCTCAACGCCGCCCTCGCGGCGCCGGCCATATCCTGGAGTCCGGCAATCATCCGCATGATCCTCGTCACCTTCGTCATCGTCGCCACCGGCTACGGCCTCGGCTACCTAGGCTCGCTCGCCGTCAAAGGCCGGCCGCGCGACGTCGCCATCGCCATGATCTACAACGTCGGCGTGCGCAACATCGCCGCCGGCCTCGTGCTCGCCGTCTCCCACTTCCCGCCGCCCGTGGCTGTGCCCATCACCCTCTTCATGCTCTTCCAGCAGCCGCTCGCCTCGCTCGTACCGCCAATATTCCGCCGCTTCGGCAAGAAAGAACCGGAATAAAGCGCAAAAAAGGCCGCTCCCCACGGAGCGGGCAGCTTTTGTAACTCCGAGGCCGTTCAGAAAGGTCCAGATGCAAGGCGCACCGGAGGCTGACACCGGAAGCGTACACGGGACGTACGCTGAGGATGGCAGCCGAGGAGCAACGCCGCAGATGGGCCTTTATCAACGGCCTCTATTTGTGAAGCTCGATCAGGCGGATGATGTCCACCAAATAATCGCTTATCAGCGGGATATTGATCATGATAATGCGGCGCAGCACCTCCACGACGATCGCGAAAACGATCGTCGTCCCGATGGCGAACCCCAGGCCGCGGGCGATGCCGGCGACGAAGTTCGTCACCACCAGGCGGCGCGGCCTCTCCAGCAGCTCCAGATAATCCGCGATGCGCATCGCCTCGAGGCGCTCGACCAGCCGGCGCATATGCTCGGCTGGCGGTTCCTTATCCGGATGAATGCTCATACGTCCTCCGTACGGCGGCTGTAGCCGGCCGTCTTATACAATGTATTCGTCGCGCCCGCTCCCGTATGCCTGCCGGAGCGGCCGGCAAAACAGGACCTTCGGCCGATTTTTATGGGACTATGGTCCCTGGCAGCCGGCAGAAAAAAATATTAATATTATCATATTGGCTCTTTTCGGCGTTCGAATGGCCGTCATTTCACCGGGCCGTTCGAGGTACACAGAGCGAGGTGCAAAAATGCAGCGCGTTTCCCTCTCCGTCCTGCGACCCGGCATGAAGGTCGCCGCCAACGTGCGCGGCGCCGACGGCCGCCTGCTCGTCAGAAGCGGTACCGTCCTCAGCGACACCAACATCAAAAAGCTCACCATGCTGGACATCGGCTCGATTTACATAAAAAACCCGCTCTTCGCGGCCATCGACGTCCCCGAGCTGGTCCGCGAAGATACCCGCATCCGGCTCATCCAGGCTTTGCAGACCGCTTTCGCCGGCTACCAGAAAACCGGCGAGCTCGACGCCATTCCCCTGCGCGGCATAGTGAACGCCATGGTCGAAGAAGTCATCGGCAACCGCGACGCCATGATCCACACCTACGACCTGCGTACCTACCAGGACTACGTCTACGCCCACTCCGTCAACGTCGCCATCATCGCCGTGCTCATCGCCCTCAACCTCGACTACAACGAAGCCAAGCTCGACGACCTGGCCCTCGGCGCCCTCCTCCACGACGTCGGCATGCTGACCGTGCCCGGCGGAATCCTCATGAAGGTGGGCAACCTCACCCCGGCCGAGTCCGCCGCCGTCCAGGAACACGCCCGCCAGGGCTTCGAAATCGTCCGCAAGCGGCGGGAAATATCCACCCCGGCCGCCCACGTCGCCTTCCAGCACCACGAACGCTTCGACGGCACCGGCTACCCGCGCCGCCTCAAAGGCGACGCCATTCACGAATACGCCCGCATCGTCGCCGTCGCCGACATCTTCGACGCCCTCATCGCCGACCGCCCCTACCGCAAGGGCCTGCTGCCCCACGAAGCCTACGAGATAATCATGACCCTCGCCGACCGCTACGTCGACAAAAAAATCCTCGACCTCTTCCTCACCAACGTCGCCATCTACCCCGTCGGCACGGTCGTCCAGCTCAGCGGCGGCCAAACGGCCGTCGTCACCCAGGTGCGTCCCGGGCTCCAGGCCCGGCCGGTCGTCAAAATCATCCTCGACCCCGGCGGCACGCTCGTCAAGAACGGGCCGGAAATCGACCTCGCCCGGCAGCTCACCACCTTCATCACCAAAGTCTACAGCGAACGGGAACTCTTTTCCCTCCGCGCCTTCTCCGCCAGCCTCACCGGCTGACGGTCAGGCCGGCGATAAAGGCCCATCTGCGGCGTTGCTCCTCGGCTGCCATCCTCAGCGTACGTCCGTGTACGCGCGATGCTGTTAAACCAATCCCTGTGCAAACAACATCTATGAACATTGTCGCAGAGGAAACGGTGGTGTCAGCCTCCGGTGCGCCTTGCATCTGGACCTTTCTCACCAGCCTGACCATCTCTGCACTACAATCATGGCACGGCGTTTTCGACGCCGTGTTTTTTTTACGCCGCAAAATTACTTGACTTAGTCAAATAAATATGCTATTTTGGTGGCAAACAACCAGAGAAATGGGGGGGTAGCCAATGCAGGAAGCCACCTTGCAGCGGGCAGCCCGTATCCGCGAATTCAGCCGGTTCTACACCAACATTATCGGCCTCGTCAACAAAACCATCCTCGACAGCCCCTACTCGCTGGCCGAAGCGCGCGTCCTGGTCGAGCTCGGACTGGCCGGCCGCTACACCGCCACCGAGCTCACCAGGCTCCTGGACATCGACCCCGGCTACCTCAGCCGCATACTGCGGCGCTTCAAGCGCGAAAGACTGCTCGCCGCCGAACAATCGCCGGACGACGGGCGCGTCCAGATCCTGTCCCTCACCGCCAAGGGCCGCGAAGTCACCACCGCCCTCGCCGACGCCTCCACCCGCCAGCTCGTCGCCATCTTGGGCAGCCTCAGCGTCGACGCCCAACAGCAGCTCGTCGCCCACACGGAAGCCATCCGCGGCATCCTTTCCGTCCAGCCCCAGCCTGCCGAGCCGGTCGTTATCCGCCCGTACAGGGCCGGCGATCCCGGTTACATCGCCTACCGCCACGGCGTGCTCTACGAGCAGGAATACGGCCTCGACAAAATCTTCGAACAGTACGTCATCGCCGGCCTGGCCAAATTCTTCGCCGCCGGCGCCGACGGGGAAATCTGGGTGGCCGAGGCCGCCGGCCAGGTCGTCGGCTCGATCGCCATCGTCGCCGCCGGCGAAGGCACCGGCCAGCTGCGCTGGTTCCTCATCGAACCCGCCTTCCGCGGCAGCGGCCTCGGCCACCGCTTCATGACCGTCGCCCTCGACTACTGCCGCCAGCGGCGGTTCGACCGCGTCTTCCTCTGGACGTTCCGCGGCCTCGACGCCGCCTGCCACCTCTACGAGCGCTACGGCTTCCGCCCCACCGAGGAAGCCGAAAACACCACCTGGCGGGAAAAGCTCACCGAGCAGCGCTGGGACCTCGACCTCGCCTACTAGCGCGCAGGACGGCAATCATGGCTGAAAAAACGCTCCGCCACGTCAGCCTCGTCTTCTGCGGCAGCTGCAACCCCGACATCGACCTCGAACGCCTGGCCGGCGAAATCTGGCGGCGCCTGGCCGCGCGCGGCTGCCGGCTCAGCTACAACAACCGCGCCGCCGACCTCCTCGTCCTTCTCAGCGGCTGCTCCGCCGACTGCGCCCGCCAGGGCTCCCCGCCCGGCACCCCCTCCGTCGCCGTGGCCTCCGCCGCCGTCGACGCCGTCGCCACTCCCGAACCTGAAATCGCCGACACCGTAATAGCCAAGGCGGAAAAATATTTAAATTTAAAGGACCCGCAGGCTTAAGCCCCGCGGGTCCTCTGATCGTCAGTACGTCTTCGCCAGCAGCTCCACCGGATGGACCACCGGAATCTTCATATTATGCCGCTCCAGCCCGTGTTCCAGCTGCATCTTGCACGCCGGGCAGCCGGCGGCCACCATATCGGGGTTGACCGCCTTGATATTGTTAATCTTCCGGTCGAGGACCTGCATCGACAGCTCGTAGTTGGTCAGCGCGAACGAGCCGGCCCCGCCGCAACAGCGGTCGGCCTCGGCCATCTCCTTCAGCGTCACGCCGGGGATGGCCTTGAGGAGCTCGCGCGGTTGCCTGTTGACCTTCTGGCCGCGGTTGAGGTGGCACGAATCGTGGTAAGTCACCACCGCATTCACCGGCTTATCGCCGGGCTTCACGCCCAGCTTGTCGACCAGGAACTCGTTGATGTCCAGCACCTTCGCGCTGAAGCCGGCGGCCTCGGGGACGAGCTCCTCGTACTTCCGCAGCATATCGCCGCACGTCCCGCAATCGGTCACGATGTAATCCGCGCCCGTCTCCGCCAGCAGCCTGGCGTTGTTCTTCGCCAGCGCCTCGGCCGTCTCCGTGTCGCCGTACGCCAGCTGCGGCGTCCCGCAGCACTGCACGTCGGCCGGGATATACACATCGCAGCCGTGGCGCTCCAGCACGTCGACCACCGCCTTGCCCAGGCCGGTGTTGACCATGTTCGTCATGCAGCTCAGGAAATAGGCCACCTTGATCTTGCCGCCCCGCTTGAGCTTCATATTCTCAAGCTCGGCCCGGAACGTGCGGGGCGCGAACTTGGGCATCACCGCCTCCATATTGGCGAGATCGGGAGACACCGCCTTGATCAGGCCGCTGGCGCGCATCGCCTTTTGCAGCCCGAGCTGCTGGTACAGGTAAGACGCCTTGGCGGCCGCGCCCTGCAAATTATTGCTGGGCAGGAACTGCTTAAGAGCGGCGCCCAGCATGAACGGCAGGCCGTCCTCGTCCTTGATCCGGGCCCGCGCCGCCAGCACCAGCTCGTCGGTATGCACCTGCGACGGACAGTTGGCCACGCACGCCTTGCAATTCAGGCACAGCGACATTATCTTCTTCATTCGCGGCGTCACCTTGAGATTGCCGTCCGCCAGCTCGCGGGCCAGGCGGACCTTGGCACGGGCCACCGCCGGCTCGCTGCCCAGCGCGTTATAAAGCGGGCAGACCACCTGGCACAGGCCGCAGCGCAGGCACTTCTGGGCCTCTTCCCGCATCTCCTTCAGGTTTTTCATTGCTTTTCACCCTTCTCCATGAGGAACATCTTGCCCGGGTTAAGGATATTGTTCGGGTCGACCGCCCTCTTGATGCTGCGCATGAACGCCAGACCCTCCTCGCCGAACTGCCACGGCATATACTTCCGCTTGATGAGGCCGATGCCATGCTCGCCGCTCAGCGTCCCGCCCAGAGCCAGCGCCGCCTCGAACATCTCGTCGATCGCGGCTTCCACCCGTTTCATCTCCTCCGTGTTGCGCTCGTCGGTCAGGATGTTGGGGTGCATGTTGCCGTCGCCGGTATGGCCGAGGGTGGGGATACTCAGCTCGTACTTTTTGGCGATCTCCTGGATGCGCTTGACCATATCGGGCACCTTGCTGCGCGGCACGGTCGCATCCTCGACGAACACCGTCCGCGAATTCGCGCACAGCGCCCCGAACGCCGCCCGGCGTCCGGCCCACAGCTGGGCGGCCTCGGCCGCGTCCTTGGCCACCTTCACCTCGCGTGAGCGGCATTGGGTGCAGATATCGGCCACCCTGGCGATCTGCGTGTTGACATCGTTCTCGCTGCCGTCCACCTCGATGAGAATGGCGCCCTCGACGTCCATCGGGAAGCCGACCGGCTTGAAGTTTTCGATCAGCTCCATGATCTTGTGGTCCATCATCTCCAGGGTCGTCGGGATGATCCGGTTCTTGATGATGCTCGACACCGCCTCGGCGGCGTCGTCGAGCGTATCGAACAGCGCCAGCAGCGTCCGTTTCGCCTCCGGCAGCGGCACAAGCCGCAGCGTGATCTCGGTGATGACGCCCAGCGTCCCCTCCGAGCCGGTGAACAGGCGCATCAGGTCGTAGCCGCTCACATTCTTGATCGTTTTGCCGCCCACCCGCAGGACGCTGCCGTCCGCGGTGACGACCTCGAGGCCGAGCACGTAGTCCTTGGTAACGCCGTATTTCACGCCCCGCGGCCCGCCGGCATTCTCGGCCACGTTGCCGCCGATCGTCGACATGAACATGCTCTGCGGGTCGGGCGGATAAAACAGCCCTTCCTTCTCAACCGCCTGATGGAGCGTGGCGGTGATCACGCCCGGCTGGACGGTCGCCGTAAGGTTATCCTGGTCGATTTCGATGATCCTGTTCATGCGGTGCATGGCCAGGACGATGCCGCCTTCGGTCGGGATGGTGCCGCCCGACAGGCAGGTGCCGCCGCCGCGGGGGATGATCGGGATGCGCTCGGCATTGGCCAGTTTGACGATCTCGCTGATCTCGGCCGTCGTCAGCGGCGCGACCACCACCTCGGGCAGCGCCGACAGGTGGGTGGAGTCATAAGAATAACAGGTGAGATCCTCCGGTTCGGTAAAAACATTCTCCTTGCCGGCAATGCGCCGGAGCTGCTCGATCACAGGCGTTGGGACCATCGTAATTCCTCCCGTAAATAAAATTTTATGAAAATAGGCCGCCGTGAAAATAGTCACTTACCATCAATATATACTACAGCCTGTCGTCCAACACCTCCCCCGAATGCCATCCGGCGGCGGAATTTCCGTCAGCCCCTGCCGCCTCCCATATTGACCGGACGGCGCCGATGGCGTACAATAAAAGCAGACAGAAAAGAAAACGCGTCGGATATTACAGGGGCTAGAGTATGAGAGAAGTCCCTTTGGCCGTAAGGACAAAGGGACTTCTCTATCTTTTTATCATCTTTTCCGACGCAAGGAGTGATCTACATGACCAAAACGCAAGCCGTCGTCATCGGCGGCGGCGCCACCGGCGCGGGCATCCTCCGCGACCTGGCCATGCGGGGCGTCAAAGCCGTGCTTATCGAGCGGCGCGACCTGGCCAACGGCACCAGCTCGCGCTTCCACGGCCTGCTCCACAGCGGCGGCCGCTACGCCGTCAAAGACCCGGAATCGGCCGCCGAGTGCGTCGCCGAAAACGCCGTCCTGCGGCGCATCGCCCGCCAGTGCGTCGAAGACACCGAAGGCCTCTTCGTCCGCCTGCCCGAAGACGACGCCGCTTTCGAGACGGAGTGGCTGGCCGCCTGCCGGGCCCTCGGCCTGCCGGCCGCGCCGCTGCCGCCGGCCGAAGCCCTGCGGCTCGAGCCCGGCCTCACACCGCGCCTCGCCGCCGCCTACCGCGTCCCCGACGCCGCCATCGACGGCTTCCGCCTCTGCTGGCAGAACGTCGCCTCCGCCGTCCGCCACGGCGGCGAGCTCCGCACCTACACCGAGGTCGTCGCCATCGAACGCGCCGGCGGCCGCGTCGCCGGGGTCGTTGTCCGCGACGCCGTCAGCGGAGCAACCTCCACCATCGCCTGCGACCTCGTCATCAACGCCGCCGGCTCCTGGGTGGGGGAGGTGGCCGCCCTGGCCGGCGCCGCCGTCGACGTCGAGCCCGACCGCGGCACCCTCATCGCCTTCAACCACCGCTTCGCCGGCCGCGTCGTCAACCGCCTCCGCCCGCCCGCCGACGGCGACATCTTCGTCCCCCACGGCTCGGTCGTCATCTTCGGCACCACCTCGGCCGCCGCCGACAACCCCGACGACACCGCCCCCCGCGGCGAAGAAGTCAACGCCCTGCTGCGCCTCGGCGAGCCCCTCTTCCCCGACCTGCCGCGCTACCGCATCCTGCGGGCCTTCGCCGGCACCCGCCCCCTCTACACCGGCGGCCACGGCGCCGCCGGGCGGGCCGCCTCCCGCACCTTCGCCGTCCTCGACCACAGCCGCGAAGGCGTCCACGGCCTCATCAGCGTCGTCGGCGGCAAGCTTACCACCTACCGGCTCATGGCCGAAAAAACCGTCGACCTCGCCTGCGGGAAGCTCGGCATCGCCGTCCCGTGCCGCACGGCCGCCGAGCCGCTCGCCGCCGGCCCCGCCCCCGGCCTGCTGGCCGCGGCGCGCAAATATTTCCCCGCCGGCGGGGCCGAACTGGCCGCCGCCCGACTGGGCGACGCCTTCGGCGCCGTCGTCGGGCGGCTGGGCGACGACCCGGCCAATGCGGCGCTCATCTGCGAATGTGAGCGCGTCACCCTCGGCGAGATAAAGGAAGTCGCCGCCTGCGCCACCACCCACGGCCTCGGCGACATCCGCCGCCGCACCCGGCTGGGCATGGGCACCTGCCAGGGCGCCTACTGCGGCTTCCGCGGCGTCGCCGCCGTCTGCGCCGCCGGCCTGGCCGACAAACCGGCCGCCGGCCTCCTCGGCGACTTCCTCGAGGAACGCTGGGCGGGCGTCAGGCCCGTCCTGTGGGGCACCCAGCTCCGCGAGCAGGAACTCCTCCGCGGCATCTACGGCGCAAGTCTCAATATCGACGGAGCGATGAACGATGAACAACTATGACGTGATCGTCGTCGGCGCCGGCCTCAGCGGCCTGATCGCCGCCGCCGCCGCCACCGCGGCCGGCGCGAAAGTAATGCTCGCCGCCAAGGGGGCCGGCACCCTCACCATCGGCAGCGGCACCATCGACCTCCTCGGCTACGACAACGCCGGCCGCCCGGTCGCCGCCCCGGCTGCGGCCCTCGCCGCCCTGCCCGCCGACCACCCCTACGGCAAGCTCGGCCTGCCGGCCGTGCAGGCGGCGGCCGACTTCTTCCTCGCCCTGTGCGCCGCGGCCGGCTACCCCTATTGCGGCACACTGGCCGCCAACCGCTGGCTGCCCACCGCCGCCGGCACCCTCAAGCCCGCCTGCCTCGTGCCGGCCACCATGGACCTCGCCGGCACGGAGGACGCCGCCCATGTCGTCGTCCTCGCCTTCGCCGGCCTGCGCGACTACCGGCCGGAAATGGTGATCGAAGGCCTGTCCCGCCGCCCCGGCTTCCGCGGCAAGCACTTCAGCACCGCCGTCGTCGACGCCGGCTTCGGCCCGGGCCGCGACGCCACCGCCCTCGACCTCGCTCGCTGGCTCGACAGCGACGCCGGCCGGCGCGAATGCGCGGAGCAGCTCAAAAAACGCCTCCCCCCCGGTTGCCTCGTCCTCCTGCCGCCCGTCCTCGGCACGCGGCCCGATTACCAAGCCTGGCGCGATCTCGAGGCCGCCACCGGCTGCCGCCTCGTCGAACTCGCCGGCATCCCACCCGCCGTCACCGGCTTTCGCCTGCGGGCCCTGTTCCTCGCCCACCTCCGGCGGCAGGGCGTCGCCATCCACGAACAGGCCCCCGTCACCGGGGCCGTCGTCGCTAACGGCCGCTGCCTGGCCGTCGTCACCGGCCAGCCCGACCGCCGGCGCGAATACCGGGCCGGCGCCTTTGTCATCGCCACCGGCGGCTTTTTGGGCGGCGGCTTCGAGTCCGCCCCCGGCGCCGCCTGCGAGAGCATCTTCGGCCTGCCGCTGGACGTCCCGGCCGACCAGCTCGCCTGGAGCGAGCCGCGGCTGCTCGCGGCCCGGCCCCAGCCCTTCGCCCGCTTCGGCCTCGAAACCGACCAGGACCTGCGGCCCATCGGCGCCGACGGCCGGGCCGCGCTCGCCAACGTCCATTTCGCCGGCCCCAACCTGGCCGGCTACGACTACAGCTGCGAAAAATCCGGCAACGGCGTCGCCCTCGTCAGCGGCTACCACGCCGGCACGGCGGCAGGGGAGGGGAGAGCATGAACAAGAACTGCTGCGACATCGACGCCTGCACCGCCTGCAGCACCTGCGCCGCCCTCTGCCCGGTGGCCGCGGCCGTGCGCGAATTCCCCGGCCCCAAGCTCGCCGGGCCGGCCGCCGAACGCTTCCGGCGGGCCGGGGCGCGCGACGACGCCGCCCTGGCCTACTGCACCAACTGCAAAACCTGTGAAATCACCTGCCCCTCCGGCGTGCCCGTGGCGGCCATCAACATGCGGGCCAGAGCCGAACACCAGAAGAAGCACGGTCGCAAACTGCGCGACTGGCTGCTTGCCCACGGCGAGCACATGGCCAAGCTCGCCCTTCCCGCCCAGCCCCTCGCCGACCTCGGCATGGACAATCCCGTCACACGGCAGGTGCTCAAAGCCATCGGCATCGCCGCCGGCCGGCCCCTGCCCAAGTACGCCCGCCGCTCCTTCCTGCGGCAGTTCGGCAAACTCCGCCAGCAGCCCTGCGCCGACAAAATCGTCTTCTTCCCCGGCTGCTTCACCAACTACAACGCCCCCGAGGTCGGCCTCGACCTCGTCGCCGTCCTCCAGGCCAACGGCCACGAAGTCGTCGTCCCCAAGGGCCTGAATTGCTGCGGCCTGCCGCTTGTCACCGGCGGCTACCTTGAAGAAGCCGAGGCGGCCGCCAAACGCAACATCGCCGTCCTCGCCCCCTACGCCGCCGCCGGCGTCCCCATCCTCGCCGCCTGCCCCAGCTGCGGCCTGATGCTCAAACAGGACTACCGCGAACTGTTCGCCGCCGACGGGGCCGCCGAGGTCGCCGCCAAAACCTACGACGCCATGGAATTCCTCCTCGAACTGCGCGATGCGGGGCGCCTCAACACCGCCTTCAAGCCCGGCAAGGCCCGCTACCTCTACCACGCTCCCTGCCACCTGCGCGCCCAGGGCATCGGCCGGCCCACCCTCGAACTCATCGGCGCCCTGCCCGGCGTCACCGTCGCCGACCTCGACGCCGGCTGCTGCGGCATCGCCGGCAGCTACGGCTTCAAGGACGACCGCTACGAAATATCCATGGCCATCGGCCAGGAACTGTTCGCCAGAATAAAAGCCGAGCAAGCCGACGCCGTCCTCACCGACTGCGGCACCTGCCGCCTGCAGATCGCCCACGGCACCGGCGCGAAAGCGCTGCACCCCGTGTCCGTCCTCCGCAAAGCCTACGAACCCGCCTACAAACTATGACGGCTGCCTTATGAGCCCCTCAAACAAATATCAGCTCGGCAATCACTTGCCGAGCTGATATTGTTTTATCTTGTAATCCAGCGTTCCCAGCGCGATCCCCAGCTCGCGGGCGGCGGCCTTCTTCCCCGCCGTCGTCCTGCCGTATTTTTTCAGCGCCCTCACGATCATGCCCTTCTCCAGCTCGTCCAGCGGCAGGATGGAC
>JARKPR010000013.1 GCA_029975165.1 Selenomonadales bacterium | reverse complement strand
GTCCATGCCGGCGATGCCGATGGCCGAGAGCAGGCCGCCGATGGTGGTCGGGGCCAGGCACACGAACAGCGCCGCCAGCACGGTGATGGTCACGGCCGCGCCCTGGCCGGCCTGCTCCACGGCGAAGACGGAGTAGGGGAGCAGCGTGGCGCACACGACCAGGAAGACCAGGGTCAGGGCGGCCAGCAGGATGCCGAGCGCGATTTCGTTTGGCGTCTTGCGCCGCTTGGCCCCTTCGACCAGGGCGATCATGCGGTCGAGGAAGGTCTCTCCCGCCTCGGCCGCCACGCGCACCACCACCCAGTCGGAAAGCAGGCGCGTGCCGCCGGTGACGGCGCTGCGGTCGCCGCCGGCCTCGCGGATGACCGGAGCCGATTCGCCGGTGATGGCGCTTTCGTCCACCGAAGCCACTCCCTCGAGGATCTCCCCGTCGCACGGGACGAAGTCGCCGGCTTCCACCAGCACGGTCTCGCCTTTTTTGAGGCTCGTGGAGGGCACGATCTGGATGGCGGCCTGGCGGCTGGGCGAAGCGAGCTTTTTCGCCTGGATGTCGCGCCGGGCCTGGCGCAACGCATCGGCTTGCGCCTTGCCGCGCCCCTCGGCCATGGCCTCGGCGAAGTTGGCGAAGAGCACCGTGAACCACAGCCAGACGGCGATGGCCAGAATGAAGGGGGCCGGGGCCTCGCCGCGGCCGGCCAGGGCCTGGACGAACAGCGCCGTGGTCAGCAGCGACCCGGCGTAGACCGTGAACATGACCGGGTTTCGCAACTGGTTTTGGGGCGCGAGCTTGCGGAAGGAATCGGCGATGGCCCGCCGCACCAACGGCGGGTCGAAGAGCGGGCGTTTTTCGTTCTTGCTTTTGCTCATGGCGATGCTCTCTTGAAAGTCGGATCAGCGGCCGATCATGGCCAGGTGTTCGGCGACGGGGCCCAGGGCCAGGGCCGGGATGAAGGTCAGCGCCCCGACCACCAGGACCACGGCCACGAGGAGACCCACGAAAAGGGGCGTGTGGGTGGGCAGGGTGCCGGGCCCCTGGGGCACGATCCGCTTGGCGCCAAGCGACCCGGCGATAGCCAGGACCGGCACGGCCAGCCAGAAGCGGCCCAGGAACATGCAGGCCGCGCCCACCAGGTCGTAGAACGGCGCGTTGGCCGAAAGCCCGGCAAAGGCGCTGCCGTTGTTGTTGCTCATGGAGGAAAAAGCATAGAGAATCTCGCTGAAACCGTGTGCCCCGGGATTGGCGATGGCCACCTTGGCGCTGGGAAGAAGAACGCCGAGCGCCGTGCCCATCAGACTTAAAAACGGTGGGATCAGGATGATGAGCGAGGCCATTTTCATCTCGAAGGGCTCGATCTTCTTGCCCAGGTATTCCGGAGTCCGCCCCACCATGAGCCCTGCCACGAACACGGCCACGATGGCGAAGATCAACATGCCGTAGAGACCCGACCCCGTACCGCCGAAAACCACCTCGGAAAGTTGCATGAGCAGCATGGGGACCAGCCCGCCAAGCGGTGTGAAGGAATCGTGCATGGCGTTGACCGCCCCGCAGGAGGCGCCTGTGGTAACCGTCGCGAACAGGGCCGACCCGGTGATGCCGAAGCGCACCTCCTTGCCTTCCATGTTGCCACCAGCTTGGGCCAGGGCGGTGTCGGCCGGTCTCTGGTTCACGCTCGCTCCGGCCAGGTTCGGATTGCCCGCCTGTTCGGACAGCACGCACACGCCGAGCATGAGCACGAAAATGATCGTCATGGACGCCAGGATGACCATGCCCTGACGCTTGTCCCCCACCATGGACCCGAAGGTGAAGCACAGCCCCGCCGGAATGAGCAGGATGGCCAGCATCTCCAGGAAATTGGTGAGCGGCGTGGGATTTTCAAAGGGATGGGCGGAGTTGGTGTTGAAAAAACCGCCGCCGTTGGTGCCGAGTTCCTTGATCGCCTCCTGGGAAGCCACCGGCCCCCGGGCGATGGTCT